>JBBQVP010000227.1:0-6321 GCA_038211455.1 Burkholderiales bacterium | reverse complement strand
GCCCCCTTGCAGCAGGTCGTCGCCCGCGCCGCCCTGGAGCCGGTCGTCGCCCGCGCCGCCGTAGAGCCGGTCGTTGCCCTCGCCCCCGTCGAGGCTGTCGTCGCCTTCGTCGCCGCTCAGGTCGTCCGCGCCCTCACCGCCAAGGAGCGTGTCGTTGCCCTCGCCGCCAAACAGCCGGTCGTCGCCCGCTTCGCCCGAAAGGTAGTCGTCGCCCGCGTCGCCCTGCAGTTCGTCCGCGCCCGCGCCACCGAGCAGCACGTCCTCGCCGCTGCCGCCCGAGAGCAGGTCGTCGCCTTCGCCGCCGTCGAGCCAGTCCTTGCCGCCGCGCCCGAGCAGGATGTCGTTGCCCGCGCCGCCGAAGAGCCGGTCGTTGCCGTGGAAGTTCTCGGCCAGCGTCGCCGAATCGCCATCGAGCGTGTCGTTACCGTCACCGCCATCGAGCGTGTCGTTGCCCCCGAAGCCCACCAGCGTGTCGTTGCCGCCTTCGCCTTTGAGGAGGTCGTCGCCGTGGAAGGCTGGCGCGAGTCCCTCGGCGTCACCCAGCAGGATGTCGTCGCCTTCGCCGCCGTAGAGCACATCCGAGCCGCCGCCGCCCACGAGGAGATCATCGCCTTCGCCGCCGTCGAGAAAGTCCGCGCCATGCTGCGCCCCGGGGAGCCCGGCGTCGTCACCCACGAGCACGTCGTTGCCCGCGCCGCCCAGGAGCGTGTCGTCGCCACCCTGGCCGAAGATCACGTCGTTGCCCGCTTCGCCGTAGACCGTGTCGCGCCCGCCACCGGCGAAGACCCAGTCATCGCCGCTTCCCGCGTAGATCGTGTCGGCCCCGCCGTTGGGGTCTTCTGTTACCTGGGTGGCGAGCGGGGGCGTGCCGGTCACCACGTAGGTTCCGGTGGCAGTGATCGTCCGGCTGAGGGTGAAATCGGCCGCGGCAATCAGGTCCTGGTCGCCCCAGATCGTGTCGTCTCCGGCGCCGGCGATGACGAGATCGTCGCCCGCACCGCCCGAGAGGCCGTCGGCGAGGGTGGAACCGTAGAGCTCGTCCGCACCCGCACCACCCGCGAGCCAGTCGCCGGGCGAGGTCGGGGTCGGGGATTCCTGCGCGCCCTGCGCGATTGCGTCGGCGCGCGTGATTGGGGCTGTGGAGTAAATGAGATCGGCGCCTGTCCCGCCCGCAAGGATGTCGCGGTCGGTGGTGCCGGTGACAGTGTTCTGGGCCGTGGTTCCAGGTGACAGCTCCACGTACAGTTTGCTTGTCGCCGGTGGTGCAGTCGGATTGCCCGGGTCCTGCAGCGATACGCTATAGGTAACCACGCTGGTGCTTTGGATGTCGCCTTGCGCGATCAGCGAGATCGTCGCGGATGTCTGTCCGGCCGGAATCGTCACGTCGATAAAGCCATTCGCGAAGGAGATTGTGTCGTCACCTGTAGTTCCAGCGGTTTTGGCAACGTTGCTACCTTCGCCATTGATACGAGCGACCAAAGCGTATGGCGACGCGAACGGTAAAACGATACTTAAAATTCTAGCGGCACCTTCCTTCAACTTTACAAGTGCGGTAGCCGCCGGGTCGTACCAGTTCACCGCCGCGCTCACGCTGGTGCCCTCGAGAATGCGCACCTTGTTCGTGCGATCGAGCTGGATGCCCAGTGTGCCCGCGCTATTGCCGTTCTGGCTGAAGCCACGCACCGTAATGCTGTTGCCCGTACCGCCGAGTCCCGCACCGGAGATTTCGAGATCGCCCGGCGTGCTCGCGTCGCGGCTCTTCAGGTTGAAAGTCAGACCGTGGGCTTTGTCTTCCCAGACGTTCGCGACGCTGGTGGCTTGCGCTGTGGAAACGAAGTACCCGCCGAGATCCTCGCTACCGATCAGCAGACGTCCCTGGCCGTCGCTGTCCGAGATCGTGTCCGCACCGTCGCCGGGGAGGTATTGATAGGTGTCCATCCCCGCGCCGCCTTCGAGCACGTCGTTACCTTTGCCGCCGACGATCAGATCGTTGCCTCCGAACCCGCGCAGCGTGTCGTTCCCGGCTTGCCCGAAGAGCTTGTCTTGAGCGGACTTTCCTTCAAGGACCTCGGTCTTGCCGGTCGCATCGTCGGCGCCGAACGCAAAGAAACGTGTCAGCCCCGAAGTTTTGCCATCGACATACCGGTTGATCACGAGGTTGCTATCGCGGTCGCTCCATATGAATTCCTCGGCGTCGTACGCGCTTGCACCCGTGACCCCGCTGGCGGTGTATGGACTATCTTGGAGGTTGTAGTACAGCACACGTTCCAGAAAGCTGGATCGTACGGAGATGTACTCGGAAGTCATTCCCCCAAGCTGTGTGGGATTGCTTTCGGAACGCAGCATCAATTCAGGATTTGCATAGCCGTCCACCGCCACGTTCGTCACTACAGCAAATGGTGAGAGGTTCTTGAGCGCGAACCGGTAAGCCGTGCCACGCGCCGTGGTTTCCCTGGCCCCCGTCTCGAGCATGATCGCAATCGGCAGGCCCTGAGTGGACAGCGAAGTCGGCTCACCGTTCGTCTCGAACTTGTCGTCCGGGACGAACCGATCTATTACGAACGTTCCAGGGTTGGCGCCCCCGAGCGCCGCGACTCTTGATTCCAAGCCGTAGAGGTTTGTGTAAAACGGATTTCGGAATGTCAGACTACCAAAGTCTCCCGGCGCTCCTTGAGACAAAGTCGTTTGGGCGCTCGAAGAAAAGACGCGTCGAAGCGTATCAAGCGCACGCTCAAGCGAATCCCCTTCGGCACCGAAGTTGTTGTTCTTGCCCGCACTGAACTCCGCGCGTTGATTCGATGCCGCAGAGAAGATCGACTCCACGCCCCGCTTTGTGAGCGCACCGTCCGCGCCCATGAATACGCTCATCAATGCAAGCGAATCCACGGCGAGCGTCAGGCTGTGCGTGTTGCCGTAATCCAGGAGCTTCTGCCGCAGCTCTTTCGACAAAGCAACGTCCAGAAGGTCGGAGATCTTGACCTCGATCCTCGGCTGCCCTTCGATGAAGATTGAAACGGCCTCGGGATGGATGCCAGAATTCGCCACCGCCTCCGTATCGCCATGACTGGCGTGACCGAAAATCTGCGTCACTTTGTCGTAGCCCGCGATCAGCGAGGCTTCAACTCCGGAGACCTTAGGGTCGAAACTGTGCGCGTTCGTGACGTACGCCTTCGCGTATATGTAGCGAGCGGACTGTTCATAGACGTTAATGCGCGTCTTGGTTGGCTCGAAGTTCTGCGGGTCCGGATCGAGCCATGTCGCCTCGTTCCATGACTGCGCTTGCGCCAGATTCCACAATGCCGTCATCGTGTTCAGATCGTCCGGGTTCGACCATGAAAGCTGCGCCGGGTCGAAATTGGCGGGATTGGCGAGCAGGCTCTGGAACTGCTGGAACGCATTCGTCCAGGCGGTCTGAAGGTTCTGATCGGTCGCGCCGTCCACTCGCCCGCGCCCTGCGGCGTTGAAGAGATAGGCTTGGTTGACCCGATCCGCGTACGTGGACGCGAAGACGTTGCCCAGATGACCGGCCAGGCTGTAGCCGACGACGTTGATCTTGGTGTTCGAGTTCGAAAGTGCCGCCTGCAGCGCGGCCCGCTGCTCGGGCGTCTTCTGCGTATCGGTCAAGCCCTGCTGCAGCCGTGCCCAGTAGCGCTGCATCGAAAGCACCTGCCCGAAAGCGTACCCATACTTATAGATCTCGCCGTCTGCGCCATTGAAACCGTCGCGGTCGAAGTCGCCGCCGAGCTGGTTGGGCACCGGATCCTTGTACTCAGTGCTGCGAAAGGCAAGGATGTATTGGCCGGGCGCTCCATTCGCAAGGGTCGTGTCCCTCAGCAGCGTGCCCGAGAAGCCAGTGGAGTCGTTGGCGTGTTGGTCGACAATATCGTAGCGGTCGAGAAATTTTTCAAGCTGAGACTTAGCGCCAGCAGGTGAGCCGCTCGTAAATCTTACTGAACCCTGATTGTCAGGATCGTTTGCGAAGGCTGGCGGCGTATTGCCTGCGAGGAGTTGGCGTCGCAACGCCGTCGGGTCTCCAATCGTATTCTGAAGATGGCTCTCTGATGCAATTTGTGCGAGGGTCGCGTTGAGCCATGCTTGGATTTCGATCGACGATTGATTGTTTTCAGTGGGCATGTCAGTTCCCTTTCTGAACTGCAGGTTTCAACACCTTCGCCACAAATAGCGAGGCCATGTCTTCGTCTTTTGAAGTCGATCCATACTTCGTAGCGTAGATGGGACAGTTTTCAGTCGAACGCCAGTTGCGTCCGCCAAGCAATCGATTGGCGACGGGAGAACGCGCAAAGCCTCGGCGGTAACCGAGTACTTCACCAGTCCTCAGATCCACGACGATGAGTTCTCCGCCTGCGATTCCGAGCTCTCGCTCGCGGGGCCCTGTCGTTTCTCGCCATGTATACCCGTACTGAGAGTCCGGCTTGTCCAGTTCAAGGCGCGAGAATCCCAGCTTTTCGAAGTTGGGAACATTGAACTGCGAATACGACTTCTTGGGCTCCTCGACACTGCGCGAATATTCATAGCCCGACCAGCGCTTGGCCCAGGCGCCTGCATAGGCTACCGAAGGAGCCTCAACGAAGTTGTACCCGCCTTTTCTCGCAAAATCGTAAACCGGCTCACCCCGTCCTTCACCAGGGGTGTAGCCGTACGGATCCTCAAGTACATAGGGATCTTGGAGCGCATCATCGGAAGCGTTTGGCCGCGGCCGGATCTGATAGACCCCCTCCACCCCCTCCACCACGCGATTGATGAACTCCCCCGCCTCGTGGGTGCACAGCGCCTTGAAGTACTCCTCCGCCCCGATACCACTGCGGTAGTGCTTGTCCAGGTTCGGCGGCGGCAGGTTCGGGCGCTTCGCTTCCGGGTACGGCCAGTACTCCGGTGCGGGGATGCGTTGAAGGGTCCGCCAAGTTCCCGCAGCATTGCCCCACGTTTCTTCCAACCTCGCAGCCAAATACTTTTGCGGGTCATAGTAACGTCCAAACAGTTCTCGTTTGGCGGGATCGAACTTCGGCATACGCGCAACTACGCTTTTGACGCACTCGATCTGGCGCTCGGTCAGCGCCCTTGAAGTTCCCAGCTTCTCGCACTCGGCGTGTACCGTCCTCCAATCCACGACCTCATACGGCGGCGGTTCCGGCATGGGCTGCGCCTGCGCTGCGCTATCTACACAAACGAGCACCGCTAACCCTGCCAATACCACACCCCTCAAGAGTCTTTTCAAGGCTTGATTCATGCGTTTCTCCCGCTCGAATCCGAAATCATCAATGTCAGTAAGTTGCCTGGATCGCCGCTACAGTGCTTGAGGTACAGGTCTATAATGTCAGTAACTCCCTCCCCAATCCCGCGCCGTAGGTGACATAGAGGTGGGTGTGCGTGCCGTAGAACTCCGGCTGCGCGGTCACCGTCACCGCGGCCGGGTCGATGCCCGCGCCGAACTCGACGATGTTCGCGCCCTCGTCGTCCTCTATCGTGTCGAAGCCGTCGCCCAGGTTGAAGACGTAGGTGTCCGCGCCGTAGCCGCCCTTAAGCGTGTCGTTGCCCGCGCCGCCTTCGATGCGATCGTCGCCGGTGCCGCCTTCGACGAGATTTGGTTCGGCCGTGCCGGTGAGCGTCTGACCCGGCCGCTGCGCAAGCTTGAGCAGGCCGGTGATCGAGTAGGCCGAGCCGTCGGCGAATTCATAGCTGTCCCCCGCGCGCGTGAGCCCGCCGAGCACGAACAGGCGGTCGGTGCCTGAAGCGATCAGCACACCGTCGCGGTTGAGCGCGTCCTTAGCTTTGGTGACCGTCAGACCGGCCGCTGCGAACCCCGCGCCGAAGCGGATGGTGTGCGCACCCGAGGTATCGACAATGCTGTCCTGGCCGTCGCCCGGATTGAACAGATAGGTGTCGTTGCCTGCTTCGCCATCGAGCACGTCGTTGCCCGCGCCGCCCGCGAGGAGGTCGTTGCCATCGCCACCGGCGAGGCTGTCGTTACCCTCGCCGCCGATGAGCGTGTCCTCGCCCGCATCGCCGAACAGGATGTCGTCGCCCGCGCCCCCGTCCAGCGTATCCGCGCCCTGCCCACCCTGCAGTTCGTCGTTGCCCTCGCCGCCCTCCAGCCGGTCGTCTCCCGCCTCGCCGAAGAGCACATCCGCGCCATCACCGCCTTCCAGGCTGTCCGCGCCGTCGCCCCCTTGCAGCAGGTCGTCGCCCGCGCCGCCCTGGAGCCGGTCGTCGCCCGCGCCGCCGTAGAGCCGGTCGTTGCCCTCGCCCCCGTCGAGGCTGTCGTCGCCTTCGTCGCCGCTCAGGTCGTCCGCGCCCTCACCG
>JBBQVP010000226.1:0-6410 GCA_038211455.1 Burkholderiales bacterium | reverse complement strand
GTCCAGAGAAAGTAGAAGTGCCAGCATGGCGATGCTGGCGATGCCAACGACCACGAACCCTTGACGCATCAAAGGCCGGTCCATCTCGCGTGACCATGCGAACATGGTGAAGGATGACATGGCGACGACGCAGAAGAGGTTCCCAAGGCGCTCCAGCATGACGCTGGATACCGCGGTTGCTAGGGACAGTCCGGCCCGCTTGGATTGCCACATCCTGACCAGGTCGGCACCGACGGAGGCCGGGAGAAACTGATTGAAAAAGAGACTCACAAAGGTGATTCGCATGGCGTCGGCGAGGCGCAGGAATTTGCCGATCGCGCGGACGACGCCGAACCAGCGCAGCGCCGACATTGCCGACTGCAGCAGGATCATCAGAAAAGCCAGGGCAATGCTCAGCGCGGGGACTTCGCGCATTCGACCGAACATGCCCGAGATATCAACTTTGGTGAAGAGGTAGATTCCCAGCACGATTGATATGGAAATCTTTACCAGCAACAGCCAATAGCGCTTGCCCGGTAGTGACCCGCCCGCGCTTCCTGCGTCACGCATTCACTGCTCTCCCCATGGGCTACGCTGCGAATCCGATATTTGGCCGTATACTACTGCGTAAGCTCTCGCAGCCAGGCTTGATTCCAATCAGGTCTGTCGCACAAACCCGGAATTCATAAAAGCCATGCTCGATCGTCTCGTCGGCAAAGCGCGCAGCCTTGTCTCCGCCCGAAGCCATCGCAAGGCCGTGGAGGCTGGAAGCACGCTTGACGAGGCTATTTCCCGGCTTGGCTCGGAGCATCTCACCGTCTCCTGGGGCGATCGGCTGCTCACGATCGACAAGTCGGCGGGGTTCCTCGCCGAACCGAGATTCAAATCCGCGTTCGATCAGGTCCGTGGCTCGCACCAGTACGACCAGTACAACGGCCCAGATACGATTGCGTGGCGCCTCAACACCCTGTGCTGGGCGGCTCGCTGCGGGTTGGCGGTGGGCGGAGACTTTGCCGAGTGCGGTGTCTTCAAGGGGGATATGGCCTGGGTGGTGCTGCATACGCTCGGGCCGGAGAAAGTTCCTACTTACTATCTGTACGACAGTTTCGAAGGTTTCTCCGAAAAGTATTCCGACGCCAGCGACTATCCGTTAAACCCGGGATTTCTCGACTTTGCCAACAAGCACTACCGCGTCGAGGGCATGTATGAGTACGTGCGCGATCGTTTTGCGCCGTTCGCCAACATGAAGGTGATTCGCGGCTTCCTGCCGGATACGCTGGATCAGGCATGCCCCGAGAAGATCGGATTCCTGCATGTGGATCTCAACTCTCCCAAGGCCGAAGTCGCCGTCCTCGAGCGCCTCTTCGAGCGGGTTGTCCCGGGCGGCGTGGTGGTATTCGATGACTATGGATGGAAGTTGTTCGAAAAACAGAAAGATGCCGAAGATGCTTTCATGCGCGCCCGGGGATACGAGATCCTGGAACTCCCGACCGGGCAGGGTCTTGTGGTCAAGCGCTGAAACGGGTTCGATGAATCCCCAGCCGTGAAAGACCTGTCGCGAGAAGATCGGCCGTTGCTCGGGGCCGGACGATGACTCGTGCCTGCCCTAGCTGCAATGCGGCCGGGTTCAGCCGCCTGCTTTCGTTCGACAAAATCCCCCTCTCCGGCGTATTCCGCAGGGTGGCATCCGACGCCGTTCCCACGCTGGATCTGGCGTTTGAACTCTGTGATACGTGCGGATTGCTCAGGCAGGCGGTGGGGTCCGGCGCGCGCGACTATGCGGAGATCACCCGGTCCACCGCGCTCCAGTTCCCCCGCTACGTTTACGAGCTGATTTCGAAGCTGAAAACTGCACTCAAGGAAGGCGATTTCGTACTCGAGATCGGCGCCAACGACGGGGGGTTCCTCGACGCCCTGCGTAAATCGGGATTTTCAAGGATTGCCGGCGTCGAACCGTCTCAGCAGTTGGCGGCTACGGCGCGGGTTCGCGGACACGCCGTGATCTGCGACTATTTCGGACCCGATCTCGTGCCCCGGCTGCTGCAGGAGTACGGGCCGGCGAAGGCGGTCATCTGCCGGCACACGCTGGAGCATGTTCCCGACCCCGCGGGCTTTGTGCGGGCACTGAAGCAATGCCTTGCGCCCGAGGGAGCGATCGCGCTGGTCGAGGTTCCGGATGGCTCGGCCATCCCGGAACTGATGAACGTGTACGAATTCTGGGACGAGCACCTCTGGTGCTTTTCACCCAACAATCTGGTCCACCTGCTGCGGGGCGCAGGTCTGGGAGTCCAGGAAACGGCTGTGGAGCCGCACCTGGATACGCGCAACCTTCTTGCCTGGTGTACGACCCCCGAAGTTGCGGGCGGGATGGGTTCGACAGCGGGGGATCGCGAGTGCGTTGCGTTGTGGCGCAGCCTTCCACTGCGTTGGGAGCGCTTCCTGGCCGGGTTTGTCCCGGCGGTCCTCGCAGCGCCGAAGCCGGTATATGCGATTGGCGCGTCCCATTCGCAGACCAATCTTGTCAATTACGCGGGCATCGGGGATGCGATCGACTATTTCATCGACGACGATGCGGCAAAACTGGGTCGCTGGCCACCGGTGAGCCACGGGCACGCGGGTATAATTTCAACACAGCAGTTCGAGGCCACCGCGCGTGCGGGAACAATCGTCAAGACGGGCTTTGGCTATGACGGCTGGACCGAGCGCCTGTGTGCTCATGCGGGCCGACACGGGCTGGTCATACTGGATCCTAAAAGTTTCATTGCGAGATATGGAAAAGATCAAGACGCTGCTTGAAGGAGACCCGGGGTACATGATCGGGCTGCATTTCCAGCCCGCCGAACTTGCCATGGTTCGTGGGCTGATCAAGGACCAATGGATCGAGCGGATCGGCGCGGCGTCCCCGCAGGCAGTCGGGACGTTCGAGCACATGGAAATGAACCGGTACCACGAGGCCTGCCATCTGGTGGACCACAAGAACCTCTGGCCCAAGGCGAACCGCATCCTCAGCCGGGAGGCCGTCGAGGCGATCCGCGGCACCTCCCTGATCCGCGCCCTGGAGGAGGAGTTCGGTCGGTTCACGGTTTCCGACGAGGAGGAAGTTGGCCACGAGGAAATGTACTGGCGCCTGGTGCGTCCCGACAGCGCCACCGACGTCGGGCCGCTGCACGCCGACAAGTGGTTCTGGGATCTCGGCCACGGCAAGATGCCGCCCGACCATCAGCGCGTCAAGGTCTGGATCAGTATTTTTTCCGATACCGGAAAGAATGGGTTCAAGTTCGTCGAAGGCTCGCACAAGCGCGAGTGGCGCTATCACGGCGTGGAGCGCGACGGTTTCGTCAAACCGCAAATAGACGAAGTCGAAAGTGACCTGAATGCCGTTATTTTCGCCAGCCGGCCTGGCGACGCCATCGTGTTCCACGATCGCCTGCTCCACGGGGGCGCACCGGGCGGCAGTTCGACGCGAGTGAGCCTTGAATTCACCATGTTCGTGAAGAACGAGAACTATTTCAGCTGAAGGCGCGCCCCCCGCGCGCTGCCTCCTCCACAAGCGACACCTGAAGAAGACGCCAAAGACAATGGCAGCACCCTCCACGAAGGAGCCCCAGTACGCATCCCTGCTCAGATTGAGGGAGGGCAGGGGTCTCACTTCGCTCGGCCTGATGAACAACCAGGTCTGGCACGACGACCCGAGGCGGCTCGTCTTCACGTTGTCACGCTACAAGTTCGTGGCCAAGCTGTTCAACGGAAAAGGCAGCGCTCTCGAGGTCGGTTGCGGCGACGCATTCGCCTCGCGGATCGTCAAGCAGGAGGTCCGAGACCTCACCGTAATCGATTTCGATCCGATTTTCGTTGCCGATATCAGCGAGAGGATGGATCCGGAATGGCCAATGACATGCGCCGTGCACGACATGCTCGCGGGTCCCTATCAAGGCACGTTCGACGCCATCTACAGCCTCGACGTTCTGGAACACATCGAGGCTGACGAGGAGGAGCGTTTCATCGGGAACATTCTCCGATCCCTGAAGCCCGAAGGCACCCTGATCGTCGGCATGCCGTCGCTCGAGTCTCAGGCCCATGCCTCTCCCCAAAGCAAGGTTGGGCACGTGAACTGCAAGAGCGGCCGGGATTTCAAGGCACTCTTCGACCGCTACTTCCACAATGTTTTCCTGTTCTCGATGAACGACGAGGTAGTGCATACCGGCTACTCGCCGATGGCCCACTACCTCCTTGCTGTCTGCACCACCCCCAGGGACGGATTCGAGGTCGGCCGGAAATCCTGATGTTTTCGGGGTTGGTGATCGGTGGCGACGGGCTGATCGGGCGGGCTCTAGGCGCGCACCTTGCCGTGGCTGGCTGGCAGGTTGCCAGCACCTCTCGCCGCGAGATGCGCGGTGCTGGCGAGCGCCTCCTTGATCTGCGCGATCCGGAGGCGTCGCGTGCAGAATGGACCGACCAGTTCCGTATCCCTGAGCTGGTCGTGTTCATTACCGCCGCCGCTACCGGATATGCGCGTTGCAATGACGATCCGGCCGGGACCAGGCTCATCAACGTGGGAAACACGATCCAGCTGGCGCGCGAATTTATGCGGCATGGCGCGCACGTCGTTTATCTGTCCAGCAATGCGGTATTTGACGGCAAGGCGGCCTATGCACCTGAAGAATCGCTGCTTTCGCCGGACACCGAGTACGGGCGCCAGAAGGCCGCGTGCGAAACAGGGCTCTTGCAGGCTGCAAGCGAAGCGGGATCAGGTGTCTCCATCGTCCGGCTGACAAAAGTAGTCGACAGATCCCAGCCCCTGGTCGGCGGGTGGATCCGGGATCTGCGTGCGGGAGCGACGGTGCGCGCGGCGGTAGACCTGGTACTGAGCCCGATCACGCTGGGGTTTGTTGTAGACGGGCTGCGCAAGCTCGCCGAGCGCCGGCTCGCCGGCCGCTATCACCTGTCCGGAAGCGATGATGTGACATACTTTGACCTCGCATCATCGTTGTTGGCGGCCACGGGTAGCGCAGGCCGGGTCGAGGAGGACAGGGTGCGCGACCGCCTGGGAAGCGCGCCTTCCCCTGATCACAGCGCGATCGGCATGCACTCGACGTATGAGGCGCTCGATGTGCGGGCCCAGCCATTGGCTTCGGTGACGAGTGAATTGCTTGCATAGGAACGGGAATGGGCGACAAGGGGAATAGCGCCCTGGCGCTGGCCGAGATCGGGGCCAAGGCTGAGGCTGGAGACCGGATCGTTTTTGTATCCGGAAATTTCAACATCGTTCACCCCGGCCACTTGCGGTTGCTGCGTTTTGCCGCCGACTGCGGTGACTTTCTGGTCATCGGCGTTTCACGCGACTCTTCCCCCGCAGTCACGGTGCCGGAGGTAATGCGGCTAGAGGGCGTGCGCGCCATCGGCATTGTCGACTATGCGTTCCTGCTCGACGAGCCGCCCGAGTCCTTTATCGGCAAGCTCAGGCCGGCCGTGGTAGTCAAAGGGAAGGAATACGAGGATCGCGACAACCGGGAGCGCGCCGCAGTCGAAAGCTATGGCGGCAGGCTGCTGTTCAGTTCTGGAGAGGTGAGCTTTTCCTCGCTGGATCTTCTGCAAAGGGAGTTGCTCGAGACGAATTTCTCCTCGATCAGGAAGCCGCCGGATTTCCCCCGCCGGCACGGGTTCACCTTCAGGGACCTGACCCAGGTCGTGCGCAGCTTTACCGGCCTCAGGGTTGCCGTTCTCGGCGACCTGATTGTCGACGAGTACATCAACTGCGACGCTCTCGGCATGTCGCAGGAGGATCCGACGATCGTCGTTACGCCGATCCGCAACGATCGGTTTGTCGGGGGCGCCGCTATTGTGGCCGCCCATGCGCGCGGGCTCGGTGCGGAAGTCGAGTATTTCGGCGTGACCGGGAAAGACGAAACGGCCGACTATGCCCGGAAAATGCTTGAGAAATACAAGGTCTCCACGCACCTCGTCGTGGATCGCAGCCGCCCGACGACCCTGAAGCAGCGCTACCGTGCCAACGGCAAGACGCTCCTCAGGGTCAGCCATCTGCGACAACACGACATCAGCGGCGAGCTCGTCGAAGCCATGTTCAACGAAGTCGCCGCTGCGCTCGGCCGCTGCGACCTTCTCATTTTCTCGGATTTCAACTACGGTTGCCTGCCCCAGGGGCTGGTCGATCGCATCGTGGCCCGGTGCGAGGAGAATGGGGTCATGATGGTTGCCGACAGTCAGGCGTCTTCGCAGATGAGCGATGTTTCCCGCTTCAGGGGCATGCGGCTGCTGACCCCCACCGAGCACGAAGCCCGGCTCGCGATGCGCGACCACACCTCCGGGCTGGTGGTGCTGGCGGAGGCGCTGCGCGAAAAGGCTCGCGCCCGGCAGCTATTTGTCACGCTCGGCGCGGAAGGCCTGTTGATACACGCGCCAAGCGGCCCGGG
>JBBQVP010000225.1:0-6455 GCA_038211455.1 Burkholderiales bacterium | reverse complement strand
CCCCGACTCGTCTGGCCGGCAGAGCTCCAGTTTGTGAAAGGACGAGCGTGCGGCGAGTTGACCCAGGTGTTCCTCAAGCGTCGTGCCATAGACGATGACGCCCGGAATCTCCCAGAACCGCCGCCCGTAGGTAAGTTCCGCACCGAACAGTTTCAGCATCGGCTGGCCTCCGGCAATCCAGCTCAGTCGATGCTCTGCGTCGGTCTCCCAGAACCAGTCGGCCGAGAGCGTTGTCAGGCTGCGAAACCGCTCTTCGCTGTTGCCTAGCGCGATGTTTGCGCGCTCACGATCCTCGAAGGCGCGATGAAACAGGAAGAACACGAATACGCCCACGAGCGCAGCGATCATGAGCGCGTTGAACAGTGGGGAAACCGGGCCAACAAGCCCCTGCGACAGCAAGTGCTCGATTCCGAGCTCGCTTGCCAGCACCAAGGCGACCACGATCGTCAGATAGATCGCGATCGAGCGCCGCAGACCGAACCGCCCCAACCTAAGCGAAAGCCACCGCAGGATCGTCATTCGCGCTGGTCGCGCCCCGGGCGTGCAGCGTCCCTCGCAGGCGGCGCAACCTTGGCGACCTCCTCGATCGTGGTAATTCCTGCGGCCACTTTTAACGCCCCGCTAAGCCGCAGTGGTTTCATTCCTTCCCTCAGCGCGAGCTGGCGGATCTTTGCCTCATCACCCCCTTCGGACAGCAGCTCCTTGATCGCCGGCGAACAGCTCAGCACCTCATAGATGCCCACCCGCCCCTGGAAGCCCGTCATCCTGCACTCGAGGCAGCCGACGGGCTTGTAGATGGCCGACGGCCGGTTGGTCTTCCACGGAGAAACCAGACCGTCCCATGCAGCGACGTCTTCGACGCGGTCGAGATTGACCCTTTCCTTGCACGCAGCGCACAGGATGCGCACAAGGCGCTGCGCCATCACGCCGTTGACGGTCGCGACCAGAAGATACGGAGCCACGCCCAGTTCGAGCAGCCGCGTCATTGCGGTCGGCGCATCATTGGTGTGCAGCGTCGACAAGACCAGATGACCGGTCAGCGCCGCTTGGATCGTCATTTCAGCGGTTTCCAGGTCGCGAATCTCACCAACCATGATGATGTCCGGATCCTGACGCATCAGCGCGCGCAGGCCTTCGGCAAATCCAAGGTCGATGTTTGACTGGACCTGCATCTGGTTGAACGTCCCCTCGACCATCTCGATCGGATCTTCGACCGTGCATACGTTGACTTCGGGCGTGGCAAGCGTCTTGAGTGTTGAGTACAGCGTCGTTGTCTTGCCTGACCCGGTCGGGCCGGTGACCAGGACGATCCCGTTAGGGCGCTCGGTCATATCCTTCCAGCGACCCGCGTCTTCAGTGGAAAAACCCAGCTCGGTGAAGTCGCGCACCAGGACATCGGGATCGAAGATGCGCATAACGAGCTTTTCGCCGAACGCCGTCGGCAGCGTCGACAGGCGCAGTTCGATTTCCTGCCCGTCGAGCGTGCGCGTCTTTATCCGGCCGTCCTGCGGGCGGCGCTTTTCCACCACATCCATCCGGCCGAGTATCTTGATTCGGCTGGTCATCGCGGCCTGGACCACGGCCGGAATCTGGTAGACCTGATGCAGCACACCGTCGATCCGAAACCGCACGATACCCAGCTCGCGGCGCGGCTCGATATGGATGTCGCTTGCGCGCTGCTCGAATGCGTACTGCCAGAGCCAGTCGACAATTCGGACAATATGCGCGTCGTTGGCATCGAACTGCTTGTTCGCTGCGCCCAGCTCGACCAGCTGCTCGAAATTGCCGATGTTTGAACCGCCACCTCCCGCCTTGTTGGCGCCCTTGATTGACTTGGCCAGGTTGTAGAACTCGACCTGGTAGCGCTCGATGTCGGTCGGATTGGCGATTACGCGCCGAATCTCCAGCTTGAGGATCTGCTTGAGTTCCAGTTCCCAGTCCCGCAAAAAGGGCTCGGCGGTGGCAATCACCGCCTCCTTCGTGTTGACGCTGACCGGAAGCACGCGAAAGCGCGTCGCATAGGCAGACGACATCACGTCGGTCACCGCCGAAAAATCGATCTTGAGCGGATCGATATGCATGTATTCCAGCCCGGCCCGCTTCGCCATCCACTCGGTGAGCGACTCGAGCGACAGCAGGCGATGGGGCGGCTTCAGCGACTTCCACTTCTGATCGGCGATGCTGAGCAGCGGATGCGCCGCTCCCCGGTAGTAGCGCCGCTCCTTCTTCAGAAGCTCGACGGCTTCCAGCCCGACCTGCCCGTCCTCGACCAGCCAGTCAAGCAGTTCCGCAAGGGTGATGCGATGTTCGGCAATCTTGGGTTGGACTGCAGCCATTGGAGGTTTCCGGGGGAGATCGCAGGACTATAACAGTGGCGCGGCCCGCCGTTCATCCCGCCCGGCCACGGCCTTACAATCGTTCATACCTTCGCTCAGGAGTCCGGCCATCCCATGAACTCACCCGCCAAGCGCCGCGCCCTGGGCGCCGATGTCCGCCTCAAGGAGGTCTGGGCCTGGACCATGTACGATTTTGCCAACTCCGGCTACACGACTGTGGTCATTACCGCGGTGTTCAGCGCGTACTTTGTTTCTGCGGTCGCAGGAAAGGCCGTCTGGGCAACGTTCGCGTGGACCGCTGCCCTTTCGCTGTCCTACGCCCTGATCATGTTCACCGCCCCGCTGATCGGTGCATGGGCCGACGCTCATGCCGCCAAGAAAAAACTCCTGGCGCTCAGCACCGCAGGCTGCGTGGCGTGCACGGCACTGCTGTGGTTTTCCGGCCCAGGCACGTTGGCGGTGAGCATCCTGCTCATCGTGATGTCGAACTACTTCTTTGGTACGGGCGAGAACCTGATCGCGGCGTTCCTCCCCGAACTCGCCGACTCCGAAGCCATGGGCCGCGTCTCAGGCTGGGGCTGGAGCGTGGGTTACATGGGCGGTCTGGTGTCACTGGGAGTATGCCTGGCCTATATCACCTGGGCGCAAGGCCACGGCATCCCCGCAACGGAATTCGTGCCTGCGAGCATGCTGATCACGGCCGCGCTGTTCGCAGTCGCAAGCCTGCCCACGTTCCTGTTCCTGCGTGAACGGGCGACTCCGAGAACTCTCCCCTCAGGCGCATTCGGCTCCGCGTGGATCCGTGTGCTGCAGACGATGCGCGAAGCGCAGCGTTACCGCGACCTGCGCCGGTTCCTTCTCTGCGTGGTGTTCTACCAGGCAGGCATCCAGGCCGTCATCGCCCTGGCTGCAATCTATGCGCAGGAAGAGATGAAGTTCACCACCCAGCAGACCATTCAGTTGATCCTCGTGGTCAACGTCACTGCGGCCGCCGGCGCGTTTGCCTTCGGCTACCTGCAGGATGCAATCGGACACGTGAGGGCTGTGTCATTGACGCTCGTCGGATGGATAGCGATGGTCCTGATCGCAGGCACGGCGGAGGGCGCCACTGCGTTCTGGGTCGCTGCGAATATCGCCGGACTGTGCATGGGTGCCTCGCAGGCGGCGGGGCGCGCGATGGTCGGTGTGCTGGCGCCGCCAGACCGGCTCGGGGAGTTCTTCGGCCTCTGGGGCCTGGCCGTCAAGCTTGCCTCGATCTTCGGCCCCCTGTCCTATGGCCTGATGACATGGATATTCGCCGGAAATCACCGCACGGCGATCATGGTTTTAGGCGTCTATTTTGTCATCGGTCTCGCGATTCTCCGTGGCGTCGACATGCAACGCGGAAGGAGCGCCGCGCTCGCTGCCTGATGTATTATTCCCGTCCGCTTTTCAAACCCATTGCAAGGAGAACCAGATGACCATCAAAGTCGGCGACCACCTGCCGGAGGGCAAGCTTAGCGAATCAATCGAATTCGACGCTGCCTGCCCGATGCCCCCCAAGGAAGTCTCCGTCGCCGAAGCGGTCAAAGGCAAGAAAGTCGTGATCTTTGCGCTGCCTGGGGCCTTCACGCCGACCTGCTCGGCCAAGCATGTCCCCGGCTACGTTGCCAATATTGACAAACTTAAAGGCAAGAACGTTGACGAAGTCTGGTGCGTCGCCACCAACGACGGCTTCGTCATGGCGGCATGGGGCCGTGACCAAAAGGCGATCGGAAAAGTCCGCATGCTCGGAGACGGTTCGGCCCTGTGGACCAAAGCCCTAGGTCTGGAACTCGACCTCACGGCGCGCGGGATGGGCGTACGCTCGCAGCGTTACTCGATGCTGGTCGAGGACGGCGTGGTGAAGAGCCTCAACATCGAAGGGCCGGGAAAGTTCGAAGTCAGCGATGCCGACTCGATGCTGAAGCAGCTCGGCTGACTTCGCGCGCGACTGCGCATTTCAGGTGGAATGAAAATGGGGGGCGCATAGCCCCCCATTTTCATTCCAGTGCCGGTTACAAGCCGATACAAAGGCTTACAGCCGGTGGGATTTTTCCCGATTAACCTTCAGTCCGTCACCTACCCAACCTCAAGGAGGCTTCAATGAATACGCGAATCGTTCTGGGCGGACTGCTTCTGGCAGCGAGCACCACCCTGTTTGCCCAGGCACCCGGCGGCCCGCCGGACCACAAAGGCGGCCCGCCCGGGCGAGCTCATGCCGAGCAACCCTGCGCCAAGGCGCCCGACCCCGCGAAATGCGAGGCTCGCCGCAAAGAGCACCGGGAGCAGGCGGAACAGGCGCGGGCGGCCTGCAAGGACAAGCATGGCCCTGACCAGGCGCTGTGCATGGCGTCGCACCGTTGCGCCAAGGCGCCGGATCCGGCCAAGTGCGAATCACGCGCCAAGGAGCACGTCAAGGAGCGCATGGAACATCGCCGTGAAATGCGTGAAAAAGACGGCGCAAAGCCCGCCCCCGCCCCCGCCCCCAAAAGCTGATCTCAGGTGGAGAGTTCGAGCAACAGTCCGTTCAGGCGCTTCACAAACCCTGCCGGATCATCGAGCTCTCCCCCCTCGGCCAGCAGCGCCTGCTCGAACAGCAGCGCCGCCCAATCCTCGAAGCGCCTCTCCTCGTGCTTCAGTCGCAGCACGATCGGATGTGAAGGGTTGATCTCCAGTATCGGCGCGGAGTCCGGCGCTTTCTGGCCGGCCTGTTTCAGGATGCGCGCGAGGTTGCCGCCGATGTCGTTCTCGTCGGCCACGAGACACGCGGGGGATTCGGTAAGCCGCATGGTCACGCGAACGTCCTTCACCCGCTCACCGAGCGCAGTCTTGATGCGTCCGGTCAGGTCGCCGAATTCCCTGCTTTTTTCCTCGGCCTCCTTTTTCTCCGTTTCGTCTCCAATGTCCAGCCCACCGCGCGCCACAGAGGCCAGCGGCTTTGCGTCGAACTCGGGCAAGTTGCCGACCAGCCACTCGTCGACACGATCGTGCATCAGCAGCACTTCGATCCCCTTCTTGCGGAACACCTCGAGGTGCGGGCTGGAGCGAGCCGCCGAAAAACTGTCGGCAGTGACGAAGAAGATCTTTTCCTGTCCGGGCTGCATGCGAGCCACGTAGTCGGCGAGCGAGACGTCTTCCTCATCGGTGTCGGTCCGTGTGGTGGCAAAGCGCAACAGCTTGGCGACCCGCTCCCGGTTGACGTGATCTTCCCCTACGCCCTCCTTGAGCACCCGGCCGAACTCCTTCCAGAACGTTGCGTACTTTTCCTTCTGGTTCTCTGCAAGATCCTCGAGCAATGCCAGCACGCGCCGAGTGGCACCAGAACGGATCGACTCTACGTCCTTGCTTTCCTGCAGGATCTCGCGCGAGACGTTCAGCGGCAGGTCGTTGGAATCGATCACGCCGCGCACGAAACGCAGGTACCCTGGCATCAGGTGCTCGGCGTCCTCCATGATGAACACCCGGCGCACATAAAGTTTGACGCCACGCCGCTGCTGCCTGTCCCAGAGGTCGAACGGCGCCCGGGCGGGAACGTAGAGCAGCTGCGTGTATTCCTGCCGCCCTTCAACTTTCCCGTGCGTCCAGGCGAGCGGGGGTTCGGGGTCGTGCGCCACGTGCGCGTAGAACTCCTTGTATTGTTCCTCGGTGACTTCGGCCTTGGGGCGCGCCCAGAGCGCGCCGGCCTGGTTTACTGCATCGTTCTCGCCCGCCATGAGGACCGGCAGGCTGATGTGGTCCGAATACTTGCGGATAATCCCCTTGACCTTCCAGGGCTCGAGCAGTTCGTCTTCGCCTTCGCGCAGGTGCAGGACGATTTCGGTGCCGCGATCAGCCTTGGAGACTGGCTCCAGCGAATATTCGCCCCCGCCGTCTGACTCCCAGCGCACGCCCTCTTGCGCGGGACGACCGGCGCGTCGGGTGGAAAGCGTGACGCGGTCTGCGACGATGAACGAGGAGTAAAAACCCACGCCGAACTGGCCGATCAGGCTGGCGTCGTTCTTCTGGTCGCCGGTCAAACGGTCGAGGAATTCCCGCGTTCCGGAGCGCGCGATCGTTCCTATGTTGGCGACGACCTCGTCTCGCGACATGCCAACGCCG
>JBBQVP010000224.1:0-6559 GCA_038211455.1 Burkholderiales bacterium | reverse complement strand
GCCTTCGCCTCGCCGCCAAACTTCTTCGCCAGCACCGTCGTGATCGCCGCCGTCAGCGTCGTCTTCCCATGGTCCACGTGACCAATCGTCCCCACGTTCACGTGCGGCTTCGTCCGTTCAAATTTGCCTTTTGCCATGATGCTCTTCTCTGTCTGTGTCGGTTGTTGGTTGCAGTTACTTCTTGCTGCTGATGATTGCTTCGGCCACGCTCTTAGGCGCCTCTGCGTAGTGTTTGAATTCCATCGTGTAAGTCGCCCGGCCCTGGGACAGCGAACGCAGCGTCGTCGAATAGCCGAACATCTCGGCCAGAGGAACCTCGCCCTTGATCGCCTTGCCGCTGGGAAGGTCGTCCATGCCCTGGATCACGCCCCTACGGGACGAAAGATCGCCCATCACGTCGCCCATCTTTTCCTCGGGCGTCTCGATCTCGACCGCCATGATCGGTTCGAGCAGCACCGGGGTGGCCGCACGCATGGCGTCCTTAAACGCGAAAATCGCTGCCATCTTGAAGGCGTTTTCGTTCGAGTCGACCTCGTGGAACGACCCGTCGAATAGCGTGACCTTGGCATCTACCACCGGGTAACCCGCCAGCACACCGTCGCGCAGCGCCTCCTCAATGCCCTTATTCACTGCCGGAATGAACTCGCGCGGCACCGCACCGCCTTTGATCGCATCGACGAATTCGAAGCCCTTACCCGCAGGCTGGGGGGCGAGTTTGAGCCACACATGGCCGTACTGTCCGCGCCCGCCCGACTGCTTGACGAACTTGCCTTCCTGCTCAACGTGCTTCTTGAACGTCTCGCGATACGCGACCTGCGGCTTGCCGACTGAGGCTTCGACACCGAACTCCCGTCTCATGCGGTCGACGATGATCTCAAGGTGCAGTTCGCCCATTCCCGAGATGATCGTCTGGCCGGACTCTTCGTCGGTATGCACGCGAAACGACGGGTCTTCCTGGGCGAGTCGACCGAGCGCAACGCCCATCTTTTCCTGGTCGACCTTGGTCTTCGGCTCAACCGCCTGTGATATCACGGGCTCGGGGAAAACCATCTTTTCAAGCGTAATCACCTTGTTCACGTCACAGACCGTCTCGCCGGTGGTGACGTCCTTCATGCCGACGGCGGCTGCGATGTCCCCCGCACGGACTTCCTTGATCTCGTCGCGCTGGTTGGCATGCATCTGCAGTAGCCGGCCGACCCGCTCTTTCTTCCCACGCACCGACGTATACACCGTGTCGCCTGAAGCCAGCACCCCCGAATACACGCGGATGAAGGTCAACTGGCCGACAAACGGGTCAGTCGCAATCTTGAATGCCAGACCCGCGAAAGGCTGCTCGTCGCCAGCCGGTCGTGTCTCTGACTGGCCGCGGTCGTTTTCGCCCTTGACCGGGGGAATGTCGACCGGGGAAGGAAGGTACTCAATCACGGCGTCCAGCATCGCCTGCACACCCTTGTTCTTGAACGCGGAACCACACAGCATCGGCACGATCTCATTGTTAATTGTGCGGATGCGCAGCCCCTGCTTGATTTCCTCGATCGACAGTTCGCCGGAGTCGAGGTACTTGTTCATCAGCGCCTCGTTGGCCTCTGCCGCAGCCTCGATCATTCTTTCGCGCCACTGCCTGGCATCGGCCAGGAGGTCAGCAGGGATGTCCTTCTTCTCTAACTTCATCCCCTGGGTCGACTCGTCCCAGTAAATCGCCTTCATCGCCACGAGGTCGATCACTCCAGAGAACTCATCTTCTGCGCCGATCGGCACCTGGACGATCACCACGTTTGCCTTCAGGCGCCGCTTCATCTGGTCGTAGACCTTGAAGAAGTTGGCGCCGACGCGGTCCATCTTGTTGACGAACGCGAGCCTGGGCACCTTGTACTTGTTCGCCTGGCGCCACACCGTCTCCGACTGCGGCTGGACACCGCCTACTGCGCAGTACACCATGCAGGCGCCGTCCAGCACGCGCATCGAGCGCTCGACCTCGATCGTGAAATCGACGTGGCCCGGGGTATCAATGATGTTTATGTGATGCTCGGGGAAGGACAGATCCATTCCCTTCCAGAAGCACGTTGTGGCGGCGGAAGTAATCGTGATCCCGCGTTCCTGCTCCTGCTCCATCCAGTCCATCGTCGCGGCGCCATCGTGCACCTCGCCGATTTTGTGGTTCACGCCCGTGTAGAACAGGATGCGCTCGGTGGTCGTGGTCTTACCCGCATCGATGTGCGCGCTGATACCGATATTGCGATAGCGCTCGATTGGAGTTTTGCGTGCCACGGAAATTCCCAGCCTCTTTTCTTAGAATCTGTAGTGCGCGAACGCTTTGTTGGCTTCCGCCATGCGGTGCACCTCGTCGCGCTTCTTCATCGCGCCGCCACGGCCTTCCGCGGCCTCCAGGAGTTCACCGGCCAGCCGGATGCCCATCGACTTCTCGCCGCGCTTCTCCGCTGCCTCGCGGATCCAGCGCATCGCAAGCGCCACGCGCCGAACCGGCCGCACTTCGACTGGCACCTGATAGTTCGCGCCTCCGACCCTGCGGCTCTTGACTTCGACCATGGGCTTCACGTTCTGCACGGCCTGCGTGAAGACTTCGATCGGGTCTTTTCCCGACTTGGTCTTGATCGAGTCCAACGCGCCGTAAAGGATACGCTCGGCCACCGATTTCTTGCCGCGCGTCATGATGACGTTGACGAATTTCGCAACGTCCGCGTTATTAAATTTAGGATCCGGGAGGATCTCGCGCTTGGGTACTTCTCTGCGACGTGGCATGGTGATGTCCTAGGTTTCTTGGCGGCGGGCGGCGGATCGTTAGGCCGCCTTGGGGCGCTTTGTGCCGTACTTCGAGCGGCTCTGCTTCCGGTCCTTGACGCCCTGCGTATCCAGGGAGCCGCGAACGATGTGATAGCGCACGCCCGGCAGATCCTTGACGCGACCGCCGCGGATCAGCACAACCGAGTGTTCCTGCAGGTTGTGGCCCTCTCCACCGATGTACCCGATGACCTCGAAGCCGTTGGTCAGGCGCACTTTCGCGACCTTCCGCAGCGCCGAGTTCGGCTTTTTCGGCGTCGTCGTGTAGACCCTGGTGCAGACCCCGCGTTTTTGCGGGGATCCGGCAAGTGCCGGCACCTTGGATTTTTTCGGGGTGGCGGTACGCCCTTGGCGGACTAACTGATTGACGGTAGGCATGTTTTCCGGTTTCCAAAAACAAACCGGGTCGGCGCCGCATTCGCCATGTGTGGCGGGTGGGCCGGCCCGGTTGCAAAAAAGAGGGCGGATTATAAAGAAGTTTCCGCGCCTGCGTCAAGGATTGTGGCGCCTTGCCGCCACCCGGGAACAGCCTGACCGCTCAGGGTTGGGGGTCCCGCACGTACCCGAACCGGGCTTCGAGTTCCCCCGACCTGACAAGGCCCAGGGCGATTTGTGCTCCGCCAAGGACGAAATACCCTCCTTCCAGTCCCTCGGCGAAAGCGCCCAGGTCCCGGTCATCGAGCAGGCCGGCGCCAGATTCCGAGCACAGCGCCAGCGAACCTTCTTCATCGAGCCAGGCCGACCGGGGCATTCGCACGATCCGCCCGCACTGGTCAACCAACGCTCCCCCCTCCAGTCGAAACACCAGCGGCGCATAGGCCAGCAAAACAAAAACCCGCTGCGGACCGTTCTGGAAGTACCAGCATCCGCGTTCGTCGGCCTGGTAATTTCGGCCGATAAATTCCCGCAGCGCAGGGTTGCCGATTGTTTCAAACCTTGCCTCCTCCGCCGCGGATGCGCGAACCCGCCAGTTGCCCCGCCTGTCGAGGGCGAGCCAGCCGTATACCGCCGGCACCCCAGGCCACTTCAGCATTGAGCGAATTACGCTGTCGTCCATGACCCCATTTTAGGTCAGACCCGCTGGTCCCGCCGCAGGCTGATCCCGCCGCAGCGCCGTGGTCAAACTCAGCGTCTACTCAAGGCAGAGTGCGCGTGGTTAGGAGTGCGGACCGGCTTTGCGTTTCTGCGTCGCCCGCGTTCTAATTTCCCCCGGCGGTTTCCGTTGTTAACTTCTCATCAAGGAGCCACGATGTCCCGGGAGGACTTCACATGTTCGCACCGTCTGCGCGTTCGCTGGTCTGAAGTCGACATGCAGAAGATCGTATTCAACGGCAACTACCTCAACTACATCGACGTCGCGGTCGCTGAGTACTGGCGCGCGATCGGCCTGCCCTATCCACACGGCTACGTGGATCGCTATGCCAATGATGTCTACCTGCGAAAGGCGAGCGTGGACTATCTCGGATCGGCGCGCTATGACGACGTGCTGGACGTCTTCGTGCGTGTCTCCAGGCTCGGGCGGTCAAGCATGACGTTCATGTTCGAAATCTGGCGGGCGGAGCCCGATGTTTCGGAGCGGCCTCTGATAGGCGCCGAACTAGTGTACGTGAACGCAGATCCGCTATCGATGACGCCGGCGCCACTGCCGGCAGCGGTACGCGAGCTGATCGAAAAGTTCGAACATACGAAGCCGCAATCATGACCCGCCCGACGCTGTACCGGGAGGACTTCGTTGTCGACGACGTGCTTGCGCTTGGCACCCACACTTTCGGTACCGGGGAAATCATCGCTTTCGCCAGACAATGCGATCCGTCATGACCAACGCGGGTTGGGGAATGTTCGGACGCCGGTCCGGGCCCTGAGCGCCGCGCACGGTGCGGAGCGAATCGCAGGTCGCCGCGCACGGTGCGGCGCAAATTGCGCGTGCGCCGCGAAAATTTCTACTAGCTGGCCTTAAGGTTCTTCAGGTTCATCGCGATCATCGAAAGCTGCGTACCAAAGGCCTTGTAATCGGGCTTGTCCTCGATCCAGGACAGGGCAGAGATGACGCTGGCCCCGATGCGTGGCGAGGCCATGGCCTCGACATCGGCAAAGAATGTCGCCAGTTCGGCCCGATCATTGGCGCGGGCCATTTCCCGAATTTCGACGAGCCGTTCCACGATTGAGTCGCGGTCAAGGTTCGTCGGCCATCTCAGCGTCTCGTATTCGTTGCTCATTGCGCCACTCCCCCAATAGACGTCTGTGGCAAAACCGCCACCAGCCCGCCAGTGACCCTACAGGACAACAGGATAACATTTCCACGAGCCGGAAGAGTGGCTCCGATCCCTAGTGCCAGCCGTCAATCCGCGACACACTCATCAGGGCGCGCGCAATCCCGTAGGCGCCCCAGGTTCTCAGCCTGACCCACAGCGGCTGATGCTTCCATGACTGCGGCGCAAGCAGGTGTGCCCGTGCGACCGCTTTGAGCAGGCTCCTGCGAAGCGCCGCCGAGAAGCTAACGTCGACCACGAATACGTTCGCCTCGCGTGCAAGCAGGAGGCTGAACGGGTCGATGTTCGACGATCCCACACAGGCGCTTGTCGCGTCGAAAACGGCCACCTTGGCATGCAGTTCGCTCTCGGTGTATTCGTGCATTTCGATCCCGGCGTCGAGGAGCACGCCGAACAGTGCCCGCGAAGCATAGTGCATGATCAGGTGGTCGCTGCGACCCTGCACCAGCAGGACCACCCGAACTCCCCGCGCCGCCGCGCCGACCAGTGCGCGCCGGAAGCGCCGTCCGGGAAAGAAATAGGCATTGGCGATAATCACCTCGCTGCGCGCCGCGTCGATGAGCGCCAGGTAGGCCTCCTCTATATCGCGCCGGTGGCGGATGTTGTCGCGCACAACCAACGCCGCCCTCTGGTCGCCGCACGGCCGGCACGCGGAAGGAAGCGCGCCCCTCAGCCGCCAGCGCCTGTGCATATGCAGCCACGCGAGTCGCGACCACAGGCTGGCCGCCACCAGCCAGACATCATTGACGAGCGGTCCCTCGATGCCGAGCGCATAGTCGATCCGGGGCAACCCGGAGCCAGAGGCATCGAAATCGTCGGTAATGTTGATTCCGCCGACGAACGCGTAGCGTGCGTCGACCACGACGAGCTTGCGGTGCATGCGCCGCAAGCGATTGCGGCGCAGCGAGAGCGGGCTGATTTTCGGCCGAAACACCAGTACCTTGGCACCGGCACTCTCCAGCATCGCACGAAAGCGCGGCGCAAATCCGCGCGCGCCGAAGCCATCCACGATGATGTGGACCGCAACCCCGCGCGCCGCAGCACGCGCGAGTGCGTCGGCGATCAGGCTCCCCGTTTCGTCGTCCGCAAAGATGTAGGTTTCGAGAAATACTTCCCGTCTCGCCGCGTCGAGCGCCGCGATCAGCGCAGGAAAGAACTCCTCGCCGTTTCGCAGCAGCGAAAGGCAGTTACCCGGAACCAGACTGAGCGGCACGGGAATACTCCAGGTCGGCGCTGACGGCACGGTGGTCCGACAACAGCCGCCACGGGATTCCGCGGTGCGCCTGCGCACCCACGACCCTGAATCCCCGGACATAGATCCGGTCCAGGCGCAGCACCGGAAGGATGCTGGGAAACGTCCGTGCGGGCTTGCCGCCGTGCGACACCGATGCATCGACCAGGCCGAGCTTCTGCAACATGGGGCGCGATGCGGAATGGCGCCAGTCGTTGAAATCACCGGCGACGATCATCGGCACCTCGCGCGGCGCCGA
>JBBQVP010000223.1:0-6591 GCA_038211455.1 Burkholderiales bacterium | reverse complement strand
GTCCGAGGGCGCGAACGGCACGCGCTTTGCGCGCACCTGGATACACAACGGGTTCGTGCGCGTGGACGACGAGAAGATGTCGAAGTCGCTCGGCAATTTTTTCACCTTGCGCGACATCCTCAAGACGTTCGATCCGGAGGTAGTGCGCTTCTTCCTGTTGCGTGCTCATTACCGCAGCCCGCTGAATTATTCTGACGCCCACCTGCAGGACGCGAAGGCGGCGCTCACGCGCCTCTACACGGCGCTGAAGGGGGCGCCAGCCCAGCTTGCGGCAGTCGACTGGGACGAAGCGCACGCGCTGCGTTTCAAGGCCGCGATGGACGACGACTTCGGCACCCCGGAAGCCCTCGCCGTGCTGTTCGAGCTTGCCAACGAAGTGAATCGCGGCCGCCTCGAACTCGCGGGCCAACTGCGCGCGCTCGGCGGGGTTTTGGGCATACTGCAACGCGACACGCAGGCCTTCCTGCAGGCGGGCGGTGGCGCGGGCCCTTCGGATCCGGAAATCAACGCGCTCATCGCGGCGCGAATTGCGGCGCGCAAGGCGAAGAACTTCGCCGAGGCGGACCGCATCCGGCAATCGCTGGCCGAAGCCGGGGTGGTGCTGGAGGATGCCGCCGGCGGAACGACCTGGCGGCGCGCGCCCTAGACCGGGAGCCGTCGCGCCCTGGCTGCTCAGGCGGCGGGTTCAGCTCTCGAAGAAGTCCTTTACCCGGTCGAACCAGGATTTCGCGCGCGGATTGTGCCGCCCCGCGTCGCTCTGGGTGATCGATTCGAACTCGCGCAGCAGTTCCTTCTGCTTTTCGGTGAGGTGCACGGGAGTCTCCACCACGACGTGGCAGAAGAGGTCGCCCGGCGCGTGGCTGCGCACCCCTTTGATGCCCTTGCCGCGCAGGCGGAAGGTCTTGCCGCTCTGCGTCTCGGAGGGCACCTTGATCCGTGCCGAACCGTCAAGCGTCGGCAGTTCGATCTCCCCGCCCAACGCTGCAGTGGCAAAGGACACCGGCATCTCGCAATGCAGGTCGTCGTGGTCGCGCTGGAATACCGTGTGCTCCTTGATATGCACCTGCACGTAGAGGTCGCCCGCCGGGCCGCCGTTCACGCCGGGCTCCCCTTCGCCGGTCAGGCGCACGCGGTCGCCCTCGTCGACGCCGAGCGGGATCTTTACCGAGAGCGTCTTCTGCTGCTTGACGCGTCCGCTGCCGCCGCAGCTGTTGCAAGGAGTCGGGATCATCTTGCCTGTGCCATGGCAGCGCGGGCAGGTCTGCTGGATCGAAAAGAACCCCTGCGTCATGCGCACCTGCCCCTGGCCGTTGCAGCTGGTGCAGGTGACCGGCTGCGTGCCCGGTTTGGCGCCCGACCCATTGCAGGTCCCGCAGGCGGACATGGTGGGAATGCGGATCTTGGTTTCGAAACCGTGGGCAGCCTGTTCGAGGGTGATTTCGAGGTTGTAGCGCAGGTCGGCACCACGGAACACGTTGGATCGTCCCTGGCGGTTGCCGCCGAAGATGTCGCCGAAGATGTCGCCAAAGGCGTCAGCGAAACCTGAGGCACCCGCGCCCGCGCCGGCAGCCATGCTGGGATCGACGCCTGCGTGCCCGTAGTTGTCGTAGGCCGGGCGCTTCTTGGGGTCCGACAACACTTCGCAGGCTTCCTTCGCCTCCTTGAAATGTTCCTCGGCCTTCGGGTTGTCCGGATTGCGGTCCGGATGGTGCTTCATCGCGAGCTTGCGGTACGCCTTCTTGATTTCTTCGTCCGAGGCGTCCCGGTTCACGCCGAGGACTTGGTAGTAGTCGCGTTTGGCCATGGTCTGTTATCTGTTGCGCATGCTGTTAAAACGCGAAAGGCGCGGGGCATTTCGCCCCACGCCTCGCGCGACGGATCGCAATGCGATTACTTCTTGCCGTCCTTGACTTCGGTGAACTCCGCGTCAACCACGTCGCCATCGTCCTTCTTGCCGCCTTCGGCCTGTGACTTTCCGCCCGCCGTGCCCTTGTCGGCACCGCCAGCTGCCGCTTCTGCCGCCTGCTGGTCGGCATACATTTTCTCACCAAGCTTCTGCGAGGCCTTTGCGAGGCTTTCGGCCTGTGCGTCGATCTTCGCCTTGTCGCCTGACTTGAGCGCCTCCTCGGCTTCCTTGGCCGCAGCTTCGATCGCCTCGGCTTCCGGCTTCTCGAGCTTGTCGCCGTAGTCCTTCAACGATTTTCTCACCGAATGCACCAGCGCCTCGAGTTGATTGCGCGCGTTGACGAGTTCCAGCGCCTTGCGGTCTTCCTCGGCGTTCACTTCGGCGTCCTTGACCATGCGCTGGATTTCTTCCTCAGAGAGCCCCGAACTCGCCTGGATCTTGATCTTGGCTTCCTTGCCGGTCGCCTTGTCTTTCGCGGTCACGTGCAGGATGCCGTTGGCGTCGATGTCGAACATGACTTCGATCTGCGGCATGCCGCGCGGCGCCGGCGGGATGTCGGTGAGGTTGAACTGGCCCAGGCTCTTGTTGCCCGCAGCCACGTCGCGCTCGCCCTGCAGCACATGGATCGTCACCGCGTTCTGGCTGTCCTCGGCAGTCGAGAACACCTGCTGCGCCTTGGTCGGGATCGTGGTGTTCTTCTGGATCAGCTTGGTCATGATCCCGCCGAGCGTCTCGATGCCCAGCGACAACGGCGTCACGTCAAGCAGCAGCACGTCCTTCACGTCGCCTTTCAGCACGCCCGCCTGGATTGCTGCGCCGACGGCCACGGCCTCGTCCGGGTTCACGTCCTTCCTCGGCTCCCTGCCGAAGAATTCACGCACCTTGTCCACCACCTTGGGCATGCGCGTCATGCCGCCGACCAGGATCACGTCGTGGATGTCCGAGACCTTGACGCCGGAATCCTTGATCGCGACCCGGCAGGGCTCGATCGTGCGCTCGATCAGGTCGTCGACAAGCGCCTCGAACTTGGCGCGCGTGAGCTTGAGCGCCAGGTGCTTCGGGCCTTTGGCGTCAGCCGTCACGTAGGGCAGGTTGATCTCGGTTTGCTGCGAGGACGACAGCTCGATCTTGGCCTTTTCCGCGGCGTCTTTCAGGCGCTGCAGGGCCAGTACGTCACCGCGCAGGTCGATGCCTTGATCTTTTTTGAATTCGTCGCAGATGTAGTCGATCAGGCGCTGGTCAAAGTCTTCGCCGCCGAGGAAGGTGTCGCCGTTGGTCGACAGCACCTCGAACTGCTTTTCGCCATCCACGTCGGCGATCTCGATGATCGACACGTCGAACGTGCCGCCGCCAAGGTCGAACACTGCGATTTTGTTGTCGCCCTTGCCCTGCTTGTCCAGCCCGAACGCGAGCGCGGCCGCGGTCGGCTCGTTGATGATGCGCTTTACGTCCAGGCCGGCGATCCGTCCCGCGTCCTTGGTTGCCTGGCGCTGCGAGTCGTTGAAGTAGGCAGGCACGGTGATCACCGCTTCGGTGACTTCCTCGCCGAGGTAGTCTTCAGCGGTCTTTTTCATCTTGCGCAGGACTTCGGCCGACACCTGCTGCGGGGCGACTTTCTTGCCGCGCGCTTCCACCCAGGCGTCACCGTTGTCGGCCTTGACGATGCCGAACGGCATCAGGTCGATGTCCTTCTGGACTTCTTTTTCCTCGAAGCGACGGCCGATCAGGCGCTTTACTGCATACAGGGTATTCCTTGCGTTGGTCACCGCCTGCCGCTTCGCCGAGGCGCCGACGAGAATCTCGTCTTCGTCCGTGTAGGCGACGATCGACGGCGTGGTGCGCGCCCCTTCCGAGTTCTCGATCACCTTGGGCTTGCCGCCCTCCATGATCGCGACGCACGAGTTGGTTGTGCCGAGGTCAATACCGATAATCTTTCCCATGATCTTTTCCTTGGAGCAGTCTTAAACGTATGTTGCAAATGGGGTTTGTGCGGGCGATTTCAAGTCTTGCCACCGGCCTAGGGCCGCGCCTTGGCAACCGTAACCAGCGCCGGGCGGATTACCCGGTCGTGCAGGCGGAAGCCTCTCTGCATGACGGCCACGATCGTGTTTGGGTCACCCTCGGATTCCACCGCCATCATGGCCTGGTGTACGTGCGGGTCGAACTTGTCTCCTGCTGCCGGGTTGATCTCGGCCAGGCTGGCTTTTTCGAAGGCCGCCACAAGCTGCTTTTGCGTGAGTTCGACACCGCTGCGCAGGGTCGCCAGGTCGGATGCGTCATCGGCAAGCGCGGCCTGGAGACTGTCCATCACGGGGATGAGCGACTCGGCGATCCGCTCCACGCCGTATTTGTGGGCGCCGGCGATATCGGCCTGGGCGCGTTTGCGGGCATTTTCGGCGTCCGCCAGCGCGCGTAGCCACGCCTCGCGCTGCTCGAGCACCCGTGCCTCGGCGTCGGCCAGCAATTCCTCCAGGGTCTTGGGTTCGGCGGGTTGGTCCGCGGAATTTTCGGTCGGGGGTGTGGTCTCGGACATGGGTCTGATCGGTGCGCTCTTCCAATTAACAATTCCCCCAATCTGGGGATGGAATAACGGGATTCAAGTCCGAATTCGCAAGTCGTTGATAATATGGGCCTCGTCGGACAGGGCGGCGCCGTAATCCCGGCGCACAAGCGCGAGGCCGACGACATCCCACTGAAGTTATAGAAACGAGCGTGCAGCGAGAAAAAAATGGCGAATTCCACCCAAGCCGAGGACATCCACGCGGAATTCATGCAGGCCGTCACCTGCCACCAGCGCGGGCAGCTGATGCAGGCCAAGGCGCTGTACGAGGCCCTGCTGGCGCGCGCGCCCGGACATTTCGACGCACTGCACCTGTCCGGTGTGCTCCACCTTCAGCAGGGCAACAGCGCTTCCGCCCTGACGGCAATCGAGCGCGCGATCGCGCTCAGGCCGGACGAGGCGGCGGCACACTCTAACCTCGGCCTGGTGCTGCAGTCACTCGGCAGGGCTGAGGAGGCAGTCGCCAGCTATGAGCGTGCGCTCGTGCTCAAGCCCGACTATGCCGAGGCCTGCTTCAACCGTGGCAATGCCTTGATGAGCCTGGGCCGGCCGGCCCAGGCACTCGAGAGCTATGACCGTGCGCTGCTGCTCAGGCCCGATTCTGCGGAGAACCTGAACGGGCGGGCGCTGTCGTTGACCGCGCTGGGCCGGCACGAGGATTCATGCGCCTGCCTCGAGCAGGCCTTGAGCCTCAGGCCCGCGTATCCGGAGGGGCTGCTCAATCACGGCGTCGTCCTGAGCCGGTTGTCACGGCATGAGGCGGCAATTTCGAGCTATGACGCTGCGCTGGCGCTGCGCCCGAACTACCCTGAGGCATTTTCAAACCGGGGTGGCGCACTGCTCGGCCTGCGGCGTTACAGCGAGGCGCTGGCCAGCTTCGATGCTGCCCTCGAGCTGAACCCGGGCTTCGTCGACGCCCTGGTCAACCGGGGCGCGATGCTGAACCAGCTCAATCGGCCCGCTGAGGCACGGGAGAACCTCGAGCGCGCCCTGGCCGTTGTGCCGGATCATGTCGATGCACTCGTCAATCATGCGGCGTCGATGCTCGGCCTGAACCTCCCCGCAGAGGCGCTGGCGAGCCTGGAGAGGGCGCTTGTGCGCGCACCGGGGCATCCCGCGGCGCTGAACAACCAGGGCAATGCACTGAGGGCGCTGGGCCGCCACGAAGCCGCGCTGGCCAGCTACGAACGCATCCTCGCCATGAATCACGCCAACGTGGAAGCACTGGCAGGCCGGGGCGCCGCGTTGCGCGAACTCCGGCGCGCAGACGAGGCGCTCGCAAGCCAGGCACGCGCGCTGGAACTGGATCCGACCCACACAGGCGCGCTGATCGGGCAGGGCAATTCGCTCGCCCAGCTGCGGCGCACGGAGGACGCGCTCGCCAGCTACGATCGGGCGCTGGCACTGGAGCCGGACCTTCCCGATGCGCTGGTCAACCGGGGCGCTGCGCTCAGGGACCTGAAGCGATACGCCGAGGCGGCGAAGTGCTACGCGCGCCTGCTCGAGATCGATCCCGGCTATCCCTATGCACGGGGCTACGGGTTTCACTCGCAGATGCAGAGTTGCGACTGGTCGGGGCGCGCGGCAAGTGTTGCCGCGCTCGAGGCCGACGTGCTGGAGGGGCGGCGGGCCGACGCGCCCTTCTCGTTTCTGTCGGTCAGCGACTCGGCGCCGGCGCAGTTACGCTGTGCGCAGACCTGGGCGGCGGACAAGTGCCCGGCCGCCGCCGAGCCCGTTTGGCGCGGCGAACGCTACACTCACGATCGAATCCGGATCGCCTACCTGTCGGCAGATTTCGGCGACCATCCCGTCGCGTATTGCGTGGCCGAGCTGTTTGAAATCCATGACCGGTCCAAATTCGAGGTGCTCGGCGTATCGTTTGGTCCCGATAACGGCAGCGCAATGCGCGCGCGGCTCCGGGCCGGCGTCGACCGGTTCATCGATGCGCGGGAAATGAGCGATCGCGCGGTGGCGATGGCGTTGCGCGACATGGAAGTCGACATCGCCGTCGACCTGAACGGCTATACCCAGGGCAACCGCGCCGCAGTGTTCGCGCAGCGCACGGCGCCGGTCCAGGTGAATTACCTAGGCTATTCAGGCAGCATGGGCGCGCCGTACATCGACT
>JBBQVP010000222.1:0-6597 GCA_038211455.1 Burkholderiales bacterium | reverse complement strand
AATCCGCGGTCGTGAAAGACATTCAGTGTCTCAACGTCCTCTTTGAGGCGTTTGCCGGTCTGCAATTCACCTCTCGGGAGAGACTGGAGAACAGCTATCTTCGAGATATGCGAGGACGGCACTGGAGAAGACCCTAACGTTGATTGGTTGACATTTTTAGTTGACAAATTTAGTTGACAGTATCGCGCTGTCAACTATCTCTGGATCAGATCGTAGGTTCATTCTTGTCATCCTCAAGCGTTCTCAGCACGTTAGTCCGTGTTATCTGAAATGACAATACCTCCTTGATCATGCACATACTCAAATCTCCGGGCGTCGATAGCGCGCTTTCCAGACCCGTTCGACTCATCGATTCGGTGCGCGAGAAGATCCGGCTGAAGCACTACAGCCTGCGCACGGAAGAGACTTACGTTCACTGGATCAAGCGCTTCATCTACTTTCACCAGAAGCGGCACCCGCGCGGGATGGGGGCGGCGGAGGTAACGGCCTTCCTGAACCACCTGGTGACAACCCGTGATGTGGCTGCCGCAACGCAGAACCAGGCGCTTTCGGCGCTGCTGTTCCTCTACCGCGAGGTGCTTGGCGAGCCGCTCGGCTGGCTGGACGGCGTTGAGCGCGCGAAACGCCCTGCGCGGGTGCCCACGGTGTTGAGCGTCGCGGAGGCGACCGCGTTGCTGTCCGGCATGTCGGGAACAAAATGGCTGATGGCTGCCTTGCTCTATGGTGCCGGCTTGCGGCTGCGCGAATGCCTGACCTTGCGCGTGAAGGATGTGGACTTCGACTATCGCCAGATCGTGGTGCGCGAGGGTAAGGGCGCCAAAGACCGGCGCACGCTCCTTCCGGGTTCGGTGGTCGAAGCCTTGCAGGCGCATCTGGCGCGGGTGAAGGCACTGCACGAGCGCGATCTTGCGCAAGGTTTTGGCGAGGTTGAGTTACCGAACGCGCTCGAGCTCAAGTATCCGAACGCCGCTCGACTGTGGGGCTGGCAGTACGTGTTTCCCTCGCACAAGTTCTCGGCGGATCCCCGCAGCGGGGTGATCCGGCGCCACCATGTCTACGAGAACTACGTAATCCGGGGTGTGAAGCTGGCCGTCGTGCGGGCGCGGATCGCCAAGCACGTGAGCTGCCACACGCTGCGCCATTCGTTCGCCACCCACCTGCTGGAGAACGGCTACGACATCCGCACGGTGCAGGAGCTGCTCGGCCACTCAAGCGTGGAGACGACGATGATCTACACGCATGTGATGAACAAGGGCGGGCGCGGGGTGCGCAGCCCGCTGGACACGCCGGCTGGCCGCGTGGAGCAGGGCCGCGCGCGCTACCAGCCGCTGCACCCACGGTAAACGGCGCAAGTCTGCACTCCGGAATGTATCGATACCGGAACACAAACGACCCTGTAGACCGCTCGAGTGCTAGGGTTTACCGAAAAAATGTTTCACTTTCCGGAAAAACCCCTAGGCGATCTCCGCCGTCCCATGCGATAGCACCACGATGTCGCGCTCGACCGCCTTGGCGCGAAAGCGCACGACACTGCCGTCCTTCCACATCTCGGTGCGGATTGTCTCGCCGGGATACACGGGCGAAGAGAACCGCAGCGATAGCGACTTGAGACGCGCCGGGTCGTAGTCGCAATAGGTCTTCAGGATCGCGTGCCCCGCGACGCCGTAGGTAGCCAGGCCGTGCAGGATGGGGCGGGGAAAGCCCGCCGCCGTCGCGATCGCGGGCTCGGCGTGCAGCGGGTTGCGGTCGGCGCATAGCCGGTAGATCAGGGCCGCCTGCGGCAGGGTGGGGATGTCGCATACGGCCGTGGGCGCGCTGTCGGGTGTGGCCGTTTTTGCCGCCGGTGCCGGGTCGCCGCCCCTGGGGCCGTTGCCGGGCTGGTCGGAGAACCCGCCGTCGGCGCGGCAGAAGGTGACCGACTGGCTGGTGGCATACAGCGTGCCGCTGGCCTTGTCTTCGATCGTGCGCTCCTGGTACACCAGCGCGCCCTTGCCCTGGCCCTTGTCGACCAGCGCGGTGATCCGCAGGCGGCCGACGACGGTGGCGGCCACGGGCAGGGGCCTGTGGATGGTCAGCGACTGCTCGCCGTGGACGATGCGCACCCAGTCGATGCCCGAGTCGGGCTCCTTGACCCAGAAGCCCGGCGAGGCAATGACCACCGGCAGGGTGGGCAGGGCCTTGAGGTTCTTCTCGTAGACGAACTGCAGCTGCTTTTCGTCCATGGGATCCGCGCCGTACCCCAGACCGAGGGCATACAGCATGGTGTCCTTCTCGTCGTAGGACTGCACGACCTCGGGAAATTTCCTTGCCTTGAGTTTCGCGTAATCGATCATGCCGGATCCCAGCTGAAGACGTCCTGCGAGCGGTCAAGCGGATAGAAGTGCGCCTGCATCGCGGGGATCGCGTGCGAGGCGATGGTCTCCGGGGTCCAGCCCTCGGACCGGTGCACCGAGCGCAGGGGACGGCTCTGGCTCATCAGGAAGATCTCGTTGGCGCGCACGCCGAAGATCTGCCCGGTGACTGCCTGGGAAGCGTCGCTTGCGAGGTAGACCGCGAGCGGTGCGATCTTGGCCGTCTCCATGAACTTGAGCTTTTCGACGCGCGCTTTCTGGTCGGGCGTCTCTGCCGGGATCGTGCCGATCATACGGCTCCACGCGAACGGCGAGATGCAGTTGGAGGTGACGTTGTACTTCGCCATGTCGAGAGCCATCGATTTCGAGAGCCCCACGATGCCGAGCTTGGCGGCCGCGTAGTTGGCCTGGCCGAAATTGCCGACCAGCCCCGAGGTCGAGGTCATGTTGATGTAGCGGCCCGAGGCCTGCGATTTGAAATAGGTGGCCGCGGCGCGCGCCACGAAGAAGCTGCCGTTCAGGTGCACGTCGATCACCGCCTTCCATTCCTCGACCGACATGTTGAAGAAGAACCGGTCGCGCAGGATCCCGGCGTTGTTGACCACCACGTCGATGCGGCCGAAGGTGTCGATCGCGGTCTTGATGATGCGGTTCGCGGCCTCCCACTCGGCCACGCTGTCGGTGTTGGGGACGGCAACGCCGCCCGCGGCCTTGATCTCGTCGACGACCTTCTGCGCCGGGCCGCTGTCCTTGCCTTCGCCTGCGACCGACGCGCCGACGTCGTTGACGACGACTTTGGCGCCCTTGGCGGCCATGGCGTGCGCGAAGTCGCGCCCGATTCCGCCACCGGCGCCGGTGACGACGACTACCTTGTCCTTGAGCATCATGATTCAGTCCCTGAAAGAAGGATCGCGGCGGTCGAGCATGCGCAGCATCGCCGGCCACTCGATCTCGGTGATTTTGCGGCGCTGGCCGGGACGATAGCGGTCGTTGGTGAGCTTGATCACCTCGGGGCGTGCCTTGTTGAGCGGGGTGTTGGCCGCCAGCGCCATCATCTGCGCCTGGCAGGCTTTCTCCAGCCAGTGCATCACCACAAAGGCTTCGCACACTGTGGTTCCCGCGGTCAGCAGGCCGTGGTTGCGCAGGATCAGCACCGCGCCACTACCCAGGTCGCGCACCAGGCGCTTTTGCTCTTCGAGGTCGATCGCGGGGCCTTCGTAGTCGTGGTAGCCGACTTCGCCGAAGAACATCGCGTTCTGGGTGATCGGCAGCAAGCCGCACTCCAGTGCGGAGACTGCCATGCCGGCCGGCGAGTGCGTGTGGATCACGCAGGCCACGTCGTGCCGCGCGCGATGCACCGCGCTGTGGATCACGAACCCGGCCTGGTTGATGCCATAGCCGGTGCCCGAGTCGCGCACGATGTTGCCCTCTAAGTCGATCTTGACCAGGCTCGACGCGGTGACTTCCTCATAGGCGTAGCCGTAGGCGTTGATCAGGAAGTGGCCTTCCTCGTCCGGCACGCGCGCGGTGGCATGGTTGTAGATCAGGTCATTCATGCCGAACAGCGCTATCAACCGGTAGCAGGCCGCGAGGTCCACGCGGGCCTGCCATTCGGGATCGCTGACGCTGGAGCGCAGCGAGGGGATCCGCGTTACCGCAATCGGGTTGGATAAGTCGGTCATAGGGTTGCCTCCGTGCCGAAGAGTGCCGTGATCTGGCTGGAAAGGACGCCGCCGTTGCCGTGCGCAAGGGCGACTTCGGGATTTTTCACCTGCCGCTCGCCGGCCTCGCCACGCAACTGGCGCACCGCTTCCACGATCAGGAACATGCCGTACATGCCCGGGTGCACGCAGGAGAGCCCGCCACCGTTGGTGTTGACCGGCAGGCTGCCGCCGGGCGCGATCCGCCCGCCGGAAACGAATGCGCCGCCTTCGCCTTTCTTGCAGAAGCCCAGGTCCTCGAGGAACAGGATGGTGTTGATCGTGAACGCGTCGTAGAGCTCGAGCACGTCCACGTCGGAGGGCTTAAGTCCCGCCATCTCAAATGCGCGCGGCCCGGACTCGCTCGCCGCGGTGGTCGTGAGGTCGGGCATCGAGGAGATCTGGCGGTGCCAGTGCGCCGCGCCGCAGCCGAGCATGTAGACCGGTTTCTTTTGCAGGCTCTTCGCGCGGTCGGCGCGCACCAGCACATAGGCGCCTCCACCGTCGGTAACCAGGCAGGCATCGCGCACCGAGAGCGGGTCGGATACGAGGCGCGCCTTGAGCACGTCCTCAATCGACAACGGGTCGCGAGCAAACGCTTCGGGGTTCAGCTGTGCCCACTTGCGGGCGGCCACCGCGACTTCCGCTAGGTGGGTGCGCGTGGTGCCGAATTCGTGCATGTGGCGCGCGGCGGCCAGCGCATAGGAGGACATCGGGTTGAAGGGCTTGTACGGATGCTCGAAGGCTTGCGGGTCGAGGGCCGCCTTGAACTTGCCGCCCTCGGCGCGGCCCACGCCCGTGCGCTGATTCGAGCCGTAGGTCACCAGCACGACATCGCACAGGCCGTAGTTCAGGGCCATCGCCGCCGGCAGCAGGTGGCCGACAAACGACGAGCCGCCAACGCAGGTCGAGTCGGTGAACTTCGGGTGGATGCCGAGCTGCTCGGCGACCGACAGCCCGGTCAGGAAGCTGTTGACGCTCGCGCAGACGAGGCCGTCCACGTCGCGGGTGGTGAGTCCCGCATCGGCGAGCGCGTTTCGCGCGGCCGCAGCCATGATTTCGTTTTCGGTCCAGCCCGGTGCTTCTCCGCAGCCGGCGAGTCCCACGCCGGCAATTGCGACCGAGCCGCGCAGATCTTTGGTGGTGGGCATCGGGCTACTCCGGGGTGAATTCGACGATGCGGGCATCATTTTCGGTGACGATCCGCGCTTTGACCTTCATGCCGATCTTTACCGCTGTCGGCTCGATGCCGGCGACCCGGCTCATCATGCGCGGGCCTTCGGCGAGATCGACGAGCACCACGCTGTAGTCGCCGCCAGCCTCGGGCTTGCGACGCACGACGGTCGTCGAATAAATCGTGCCGGCGCCGCTGGGGGCGGTCCAGCCGAGTTTGTCGGCGCCGCAGTGCGGGCAGACCACGCGCGGGTAGAACACGTGCTTGCCGCAGCCCGCGCATTTCTGGATTTCGAACTTGCCTTCGGCGAGCTTGCCCTTGTAGGTCTGCTCGGGACCCGGAACGCTTGGGGTTTGTGTCATGGGAAACACCTGTTTTAGGAATCAGGCGCACTGTTCCATGTGGCTCGTCCCAGTGTCAATTGGCGGCTCGCTATGACGATAGGAGGGGGCCACGGGGGAACCGTTAGGTTCCCCTGTACCGATTGGGAGGGGGCCACGGGGGAGCCGTTAGGTTCCCCTGTACCAATCGGCGTTTGAAACGCGACCCGCGGTTCCCGCGGCGGTATAATTTGTGGTCATTCCCCACTTCAAATCCCGGATAAAAATGAAAGTCCTCGTCAGCGTAAAGCGCGTGGTGGACTACAACGTCAAGGTGCGCGTGAAGTCCGACGGCACCGGCGTCGAGACCGCCAATGTGAAGATGTCCATGAACCCTTTCGACGAGATCGCCGTCGAGGAGGCCGTCCGCCTCAGGGAAGCCGGGGTCGCCACCGAAATCATCGCCGTGTCCTGCGGGCCGCTGGCCTGCCAGGAGACCCTGCGCACGGCCCTGGCGATCGGCGCGGACCGCGCGATCCTGGTCGAGACCGATGTCGAGCTGCAGCCTCTGGCCGTGGCCAAGCTGCTGAAGGCCGTCTGCGCGAAGGAATCCCCGCAGATCGTGATCATGGGCAAGCAGGCGATCGACGACGATTCCAACCAGACCGGACAGATGCTCGCGGCACTCGCGAACTGGCCCCAGGCGACGTTCGCCTCCAAGCTGACCATTGCTGATGGGAAGGCCCAGGTCACGCGCGAAGTCGATGGCGGCCTTGAGACCATTTCGATCAAGCTGCCGGCGATCATCACGACCGACCTGCGCCTAAACGAGCCGCGCTACGTGACGTTGCCGAACATCATGAAGGCGAAGAAGAAGACCCTGGAGAACATCAAGCCCGATGCGCTCGGGGTGGATGTTGCGCCGCGCCTCAAGACGCTCAAGGTGGCCGAGCCCCCGAAGCGCAAGGCGGGCATCAAGGTGGCGGACGCTGCGGCGCTCGTCGACAAACTCAGAAATGAAGCGAAGGTGATCTCATGAGCTGCCTGGTCAT
>JBBQVP010000221.1:0-6609 GCA_038211455.1 Burkholderiales bacterium | reverse complement strand
GTGCAACATTCAATGCTTTTTGGCGGACAGCCTGGAGTCCGAGCAATGCCAGCACGATAAGTGCACCCATCGCCGGCAGAAATGGAAGAACGGTCAGCAGAATGAGCCCCGCAGCCGCGTGCACGGCGATGGTCAGGCCCGTCAAGGTCGGGGAGCCGCGCAACTCCACCTGAAGTGGCGGCACGCCGGTCAAAGTCGGGAAAAAATCAGCGTGCCGTTCGTGCCGCCAAACCCGAAGGAATTCGAAAGCGCCGTGCGAATCTTCATATTGCGTGCGGTATTGGGCACGTAGTCGAGGTCGCACAGCGGATCAGGGTTGTCCAGGTTGATCGTCGGGGGCGATACCTGGTCGCGCAGCGCAAGGATGCTGGCAACCGCCTCGATGCCGCCAGCGGCCCCCAGAAGGTGCCCGGTCATCGACTTGGTTGAATTCACTGCCACTTTTTTTGCCCGTTCACCCAGCAGCTTCTTTACCGCCATGGTCTCGGCAATATCGCCCAACGGGGTTGAAGTGCCGTGTGCATTTATGTAATCGATGCTTTCGGCGTCAAGGTTCGCGTCGCGCAACGCATTGCGCATGCAGCGGAACGCGCCATCGCCATCCTCCGAGGGTGCGGTCATGTGGTACGCATCTGAACTCACCCCGTAGCCGACGAGTTCGCAGTAGATCTGCGCGCCGCGTGCTTTCGCATGCTCGTATTCCTCAAGGACGACCGCACCGGCTCCTTCACCCAGGACAAAACCGTCCCTGTCCTTGTCCCACGGCCGGCTCGCCGCCTCAGGCGCATCGTTGCGGGTAGAGAGCGCCCTTGCGGACGCAAATCCCCCCATCGCAAGCTCCGTCACGGTCGCCTCGGCCCCACCCGCGATCATCACCTCGACCTCGCCGTAACGTATCGCTTTCGACGCCTCGCCGATGCAATGCGTAGACGTGGTGCATGCGGTTACGATAGCCAGGTTCGGCCCCTTCGTACCGAGCATGATCGACAGATTGCCGGCGATCATGTTGATGATGGTGCTGGGTATGAAGAATGGCGAGATCCGGCGCGGGCCATTTTTGAGAAGCTCGTTGTGCATGCTTTCGATCATCGGCAGGCCGCCGATGCCTGATCCGAAATTGATTCCGAATCGTTCAGGATCCTCGCCGGAGATGTCCAGCCCCGAATCCTTCCAGGCCTGCAGTCCTGCCGCCATGCCAAAATGGATAAAGGTGTCCATCCGCCGCGCTTCCTTGGCGGAAACATACTGCGTGACGTCGAACCCTTTCACTTCGCCGGCAATCTGGCACGAAAGGCGTGAGGCATCGAATCGGCTTACCCGGGAGATCCCGGATTTCCCGGCTACCAGGTTGCCCCACGCTTCCTGGACAGTAATTCCGACCGGGCTGATCGCGCCCAGGCCCGTAACGACTACTCTTCGGCGTGTCAATCTGACTCCGTTGGCGATAAGGGACGCTTTCAGGCCTTCTGCCGTGCCTGGACGAAGTCGATTGCCTGCTGGACGGTCGTGATCTTCTCGGCTTCCTCGTCGGGGATCTCGGTCTCAAACTCCTCTTCCAGAGCCATGACCAGTTCGACGGTGTCAAGAGAGTCGGCCCCCAGGTCGTCGACAAAGGACGACTCGTTCTTGATTTCCGCTTCGTTTACGCCCAGTTGCTCGGCGATGATTTTTCTAACCCGCTGCTCGATGCTGTCCATGTGTCCTGCTCCTTCCCTGTTGGGCCAAGCTTAATTGGCGAATTTTACCAAAAGGCCCGTACCCGGCCTAAAACAAATCTAGGCCATATACATCCCGCCGTTCACGTGCAGAACCGATCCTGTGATATACCCGGCAGCCGGGGATGCAAGGAACGCGACTGCCGCCGCAACGTCCTCCGGGGCGCCAAGGCGCGCAAGGGGTATCTGCCCAAGCAGCGCGGCCCTCTGTTCGTCGCTGAGGGCACGCGTCATGTCCGTGTCGATAAATCCGGGGGCAACGCAATTGACCGTGATGTTGCGGCTTCCGATCTCGCGCGCCAGAGACTTTGACATGCCGACCACGCCTGCTTTCGCGGCGGCGTAGTTCATCTGGCCCGGGTTCCCCGCGGCTCCGACAACCGAGGTGATATTGATGACCCGTCCCCAGCGCGCCTTCATCATCCCCCTGAGTACACCGCGTGAGAGACGGAATACGGAGCGAAGATTGGTCTCGATCACGTCATCCCATTCCTCGTCCTTCATGCGCAGCCCAAGGTTGTCGCGCACCACGGCGGCGTTGTTGACGAGAATCGCGATGTCCCCGAAATCCCGCGCCACCGCAGCAAGCACCGCATCGCACAAAGCGGCATCTCGCACATTCAGAACCATGCCTGCACCGCTGCATCCGCAAGCAGAGAAGGCGTTCGTGATCCCGGAAGCTCCCGTCTCGCTGGTCGCTGTGCCGATGACGGTGGCACCGTCGCGGCCGAGGGCCATCGCGATGGCCTGCCCGATTCCCCTTGATGCGCCCGTCACGAGCGCAACTTTGCCGGCAAGGGTGCTCATGCTTCGCGCACCGCAGCAAGTGCTTGTTCCAGGGAGGCACGGTCAGAGAGTGCGTAGCCCTGCAGGTCTGGATTGATCCGCTTGGTCAGGCCGGCAAGTACTTTTCCGGGACCGCATTCAAGTACATGCGTGACGCCCATTTCAGCCATTGCCCCGATGATTTCGACCCAGCGGACGGGCGCAGCGGCCTGCCTCACCAGCGCGTCCTTGATCCTGACCGGATCAGATTCGACCGCCACGTCCACGTTATTGATGAGGGCAATCCCCGGCGCTCGGATCTCAATTTGTTCAAGGTACAGGCGCAACGCGTTGGCCGCCGGTTGCATCAGGCTGGAATGGAACGGCGCACTCACTGGCAGGGGCATGGCCCGCCGCGCCCCGCGTGCCTTGCAAGCCTCCATCGCACGTGCGACCGCGTTCTTGCTTCCCGCAATGACCACCTGTCCAGGCGCGTTGAAATTGACCGCCTGCACGACCTCACCCTGAGCCGATTCGGCGCAAGCCGCCATGACACCCGCATCGTCCAGGTTCAGGATGGCCGCCATCGCACCTTCGCCTACCGCAACAGCCGCCTGCATCGCTTCTGCGCGGTGACGCACGAGCGGCAGGCAGTCTTGAAAGCCGATCGCACCGGCTGCAACGAGCGCGGAATACTCTCCGAGGCTGTGGCCGGCCACGACGTCCGGACTCGGGCCGCCGAGGGACATCCAGGCGCGGAATGCCGCAACGCCGGCGGTCACCATGGCCGGCTGGGTGTTCACTGTCATTCCCAGCGCCTCGGCCGGGCCATCGTCCAGCATTTTCACGAAATCGGCCCCGAGCACGCCGGACGCCTGCGTGCGTACCTCGTCGATTGCCGGCAATCCGGCGTACGCGTTCAACATACCGACCGCCTGGGAGCCTTGTCCGGGAAAAACCATCGCAAGCTTCATTCTCTGCGCTCCGTGCTTAACTACAGGGTTGCGTATACCGCGCCCCAGGTAAAACCTCCGCCGACGCCCTGCATCAGCAGCCGGTGCCCGGGGCGTATCTTTCCTGCGCGGACATACTCGTCGAGCGCGAGCGGGACGGATGCAGCGGAAGTATTTCCGTGATGGTCGACCGTAACGACGAGCTTTTCCGCCGGCAGACCCAGTTTTCGCGCGGTCGCTTCAAGTATCCGGATGTTGGCCTGGTGCGGAATCAACCAGTCGATGTCTTCGATGGTTGCGCCCGCCGCCGTCAGCGTCTCACGCGCGACCTCGTCGAGTACCTTGACCGCGAACTTGAACACCTGGTTACCTGCCATCTGGAGAAAGGGCGAGCCGACAATCCGTCCACGATTCACGTTGCCAGGCACGGAGAGCATGCCAGCGTGGCTGCCATCTGCGCGCAGGACACTGGCGTGGATTCCGGGTGCGTCTGACGCGCGCAGCACTACGGCCCCCGCGCCGTCTCCGAACAGCACGCAGGTGCCGCGGTCATTCCAGTCGAGAATTCGCGAGAACACCTCCGCGCCGACCACCAGGGCGCACTTGTGCTCTCCCGAACGGATGAACTTATCTGCAGTCGCAAGCGCGTAGATGAACCCGCTGCATACGGCCTGGATGTCGAATGCGGCACAGTTCTTCGAGCCGAGTTTGGCCTGCAGCAGGCAGGCGGTACTCGGAAAAATGTAATCCGGTGTCGAGGTCGCAACGATGATCAGGTCGATTTCGGCAGGTATCGCGCCGGCCGCATCGAGCGCGGCACGGCTCGCCTCAAGCGCAAGGTCGCTCGCGGACTGGGAATCATCCGCAATATGCCGCTGCACAATGCCTGTGCGCTCGCGGATCCAGGCATCGCTGGTTTCGAGTTGCGCCGGAAATTCGTCGTTCCTGACGATCCGCGGCGGGAGGTAACTGCCGGTGCCGGCGATGCGCGAGTGGATCATTCGTGGTTCTTGGGTGGATGCAGCGTAGCCATGCGCTCGGAGATGCGCTGCAGAACCCCGTTGCGCGCTTCGTCGACCGCCCGCTCAAGTGCGTGTTCGAATGCAAATGCGTCAGCCGATCCGTGGCTCTTGATCACGATTCCCTTCAACCCCAGCAGGCTCGCGCCATTATAGCGGCGGTGGTCCATGCGGCGGCGGAAGGCATTGATCACAGGCAGCGACACGAATGCGGCGAATCGCGTAAAGAGCGTGCGCTTGAATTCCTCCCGCAGAAAAGCCGCGATCATCTGCGCAACCCCTTCCGAGCTCTTTAACGCCACGTTGCCGACAAATCCGTCACAAACCACTACGTCCGTCGTGCCCTTGTAGATATCGTTGCCTTCGACGTTGCCGAAAAAATTGAGGCCGCTTTCGCGCAGCAGTTCCGCTGCGCGCTTGACGAGTTCGTTGCCCTTGATGTCCTCGACACCGATATTGAGCAAGCCGACCGACGGGCTTTCATTGCGTTCCACCGCGGCGACCAGGCAGGCACCCATGATCCCGAATTGCAGCAGGTTCTCCGGGCCGCAATCGACGTTCGCACCGAGGTCCAGCACGTAGGTCCGGCCTCGCATTGTGGGCAGCACGCTGCAAATTGCGGGACGATCGATTCCGGGCAGTGTCTTCAGGACAAATCGGGAGATGGCCATCAGCGCCCCGGTATTGCCCGCGCTGACGCAGGCGCGCGCTTCTCCGGACTTCACCAGATTCACCGCTACGCGCATCGACGAGTCCTTCTTTCCCCTCAGAGCGGTCGCGGTGGACTCGTCCATCGTCACAACCTGGGACGCATGCTGGACGCGCAGGTGCACGCTTTCTGCTGCGTTGCATTTCTTGAGTTCCGACGCGACGGCGTCAGCCAGCCCGACCAGTATCAGGTCAACAGAGGGGAAGCGCTTCTGAAAATTGAGCGCGGCCGGTACGGTCACGTGGGGACCGTGGTCGCCCCCCATGCAATCGACGGCAACCGTAATGTCCATGCTGGATCCCGTGCGCGCGCCCTGCCGGCGGCCGCACGGTCGGCCTGGAAAGTTACTCGCCCTTGCCTTTGGTAACTTTCTTGCCCCGGTAAAAACCAGTCGGGCTGATGTGGTGACGGAGATGTGTCTCGCCAGTCGTCGGTTCGACCGCCAGCGACGGACTGGTAAGAAAGTCGTGAGCGCGATGCATGCCGCGCTTGGACGGTGATTTCTTGTTCTGCTGAACTGCCATGGTAAAACTCCTTTCGTTAGTTCCTCGTGCGTCCGCCCTGATCGAGCAGTCCGCGCAAACCCGCAAAAGGCGAATCGCGTGATCCGCCTTTTCTATTCTCGCCTGCCCCCGAGCATTTCTCGTGGTGAGGCGCAAACGGCACGGCGAGGAGTATTTCATCCTCCAGCATCGCGCCAACTACCATTTCCTTGCCTCCCAAAATACGATCCGGACTCTCCGGATCGACGGGCTGTGCCTCGATTTCAGCTTCGTTGTGCGCCAGTACAAGCACCTCGTCAACCTGCAGCGGAAACTCAAGGACATCGAGACACCGCTGGCAGGTCAGCCTCAATGGGCCAGTCAAACTGACCCGCAGTGCTGGCCTTCCTGCGTGTTCCGGGATTCCCACAACCACGTAGGCGATTTCTCCCGCCGGTGAACCCAGCATGTCCCGCAACCGCGGGAAATCCGCGACGGGAACAATCCCCCGCAATACACCGCCCGACTCGGCGAACTGGAAACCGTCGATCCGCGAAGAATGCACGCTTGTCTGGTGCTGCATAAACCCACGATGATATCATTCAAGAAAAACCTTGTCAAAACAAAGTCATGACGCAATCACGCAAGATCGTCCTCGCATCAAGTTCGGCCTACCGCAGGGAACTCCTGGGCCGGCTCAAGGTTCAGTTTGACTGGGCGCGCCCGGATGCGGACGAAACCCCCCTTCCGGATGAACCGGCCGAAGCCACTGCGATGCGCCTGGCAGAGGCCAAAGCACGGGCCGTAGCAGCGGCTCATCCGGACGCCCTTATCATCGGATCGGATCAGGTTGCCTCGTGCGCAGGTCGTCGACTCGACAAGCCGGGCACGCACGAGAACGCGACCGCCCAGCTGCGCTGGCTCTCCGGAAAAGTGGCCCGGTTCGACACGGCCGTGTGCGTGCTG
>JBBQVP010000220.1:0-6659 GCA_038211455.1 Burkholderiales bacterium | reverse complement strand
CGCCCGACGCGCCAAGCAGGCCGGCGGGGTCGCGGCCCCACGAAAACCTGTCATCCGGCACGTTCCATTCCCAGTAGTAGAGATCGGCGGCGTCGACTGCCAGACGCAGCCTTTCAACGCTTTCATAGAGCGCTGCATCGGCGAGCTTGGCCTGGGTAATGTCGCGCGCAGTGCCGGTTGCGCCGACGACCGTGCCCGACGGATCGCGCAGGGGAATCGCGTTGAACGACAGGTCGACGAACCCTCCGTCGCCGCGCAGGTGACGAGACTCATAGTCCTGCACGTGGCTACCTTCCATCACCCGACGGAAAACCGTCTGATCTCTCTCACGAACCTCGGGCGAAACATAGTTTCCGAAAGGTTTTCCCGTCATCTCTGCCGCCGACCCGCCCCAGATGCGGCGCACGGCCGCGTCATTCAGGTAGGTCCATCGTCCCTCAAGGTCGACCGACCAGATCAGGTCGTTGGATGTTTCGACGAGGTTGCGGTACATCGCCTCGCTCTCGCGCAACGCGCGCTCCGCGGCATGTCGTTCTTGCGCATCGGAAATCGCGAAGATCGCGCCCCCTTCCGGATGGGTAATATCGATTGCGCGCCCGAGGCTTCGGCACCAGAGGGTGGATCCATCCTTGCAGATCAGCCGGGTGTCGTCCTCCACGATCCCCGTCAACCGGAGCCGCGCGTACGTGTCCGTTCCGACTGTCTTCCACGAGCGCTCCGAGCCATACAGCTCGCGCGTTGGCTTGCCCATCAGCTCCCCGGGCCCGTAACCGAGCATCTGCTCCATTCGGCGGTTGCAGCGCACGATACGGCGCTGCTCCACGAAGATGATACCCACCGGCAGGACGTCAAAAATCAGGTTCTCCTCCATGACCACGGACTGGTAGGCCGCCTGGGCATGCCTGACTTCGCTGATGTCGGTGAACACGGTGACGAGGCCGCCCAGCGGCGTGCGTACCGTCTTGCCCTGGAGCCAGCGGCCATCACGCGCGCGAACCTGCCGTATCTGGCCATCACCGGCCAGATGGCGCTTCATGCGCGCCTCGACCCACGCCTCCCGGTTTGCCCGAAATTCATTCGCCACAAGCTCTGCATGGTCGAACGCCGCCTCTGCGATCGCGCGAAAAGGTTTCCCTGCGAGGCTCTCCGGGTTCTCCCCTGGTGCGTACAAGGCCGCATAGGTCGCATTGCACGTGACTATCCGGTCCTGTTCATCGAACAGGGCGATACCGTCAGGAGAGTTCTCGATCGCGTCGCGCAGTCGGCCCTCGCTCTCGCCAAGTCGGGCGATCAGTGCGTCGTTGCGGAAGCGCGTGCGCAACGACGCCAGCACGCTGCGCCGCAGCTGTGAATAGACCAGCGCCAGCAGGACGACAAACAACACCAGCATCACCGCCATGGTGCGGTACGCATTGCCAGGCTGAATCACCAGCGTGTAAATCGAGGCCGCCATCGGAAGCGCAATAAATGCAAGGAAAGCCGCCGGGCTTGTGGCATACAGGCCGGCGGCTCCGATCAGCGCGCCGCCGATCACAAAAATGATGGCAACCTTTCCCAGCAACACGGCGGACGGGAAGAACAGCAGCGGCGCGGCGGTCCAGGCTGCGCCAACCGCGAGCGTGCCGAGGACGAATCGCCGCTCCCAAACCAGGGGGTCGGCCGCTTCGGCCCGGAAATACGCGGCATGCACTGCCCAGCGTGCCAGGCTGACGCTGGCCATGCCAGCGAACCATGCGACCAGGGGACCTGCAGTATCCGTGTCCCACAGCACGAGCATCAGCAGGCCCACGTAGACCGGGGACGCGATGTACGCGGGAACGGCGCTGCGGTACAGATGAGCAACGCGCGCCACTTCGAACGCGTGCTCACCCTCCGGCGCGACAATCCCCGTGTGCTCCCGCGCGTCACCTGCTGGTTTCATCGCCCCTCCCCATGCGCATCGGTTTCGATACGCCACCATAATTGCGGGCTGCAGGGCACGCGGGGTAGCAATGCGCGCGCGTGACGATTTCTTTCACTTCGCAGCCTGCATCCCGACGAACGGTAGGATGACAGTGCACAGACGGCCGGCTTGTGCGCAACCAGCAGACGCATGGCCCGCAAGTTTTGTATCCAGCCTGATTCCGCACTCCCTAGGCTTGCAAACTCCGCAGACGACGGTCGACGAGTTCAATCCAGTGCAGCACCGGCGTGCCGGTACCCGATTGAAGGTGCGTAAGGCAACCGATGTTTGCTGTTGCAATTGCGGCCGGTTCCTGCGCCTGCAGCGCGTCCAGCTTGGCGGACCTCAGCCGGTGAGAAAGTTCCGGCTGAAGAATCGAATATGTGCCAGCCGAACCGCAGCACAGGTGCGCGTCGGCTATCGAGGAAAGTTCGAAACCTGCGGCTTCGAGCAATTGCTCGACGCCGCCACGCAGTTTCTGCCCGTGCTGCAGCGTGCACGGCGAGTGAAACGCAATGCGCTCTTTTGCGCCTTCAAGCGCTGGAAGCAGTGTGGCCAGCGCGGCGCGCTCGCCCGCCACGACCTGCGCAAGATCCAGCGTGAGCGCAGAAATACGCGCGGCCTTGTCGCGATAGGCGGGATCGTCGCGCAGCAGGTGGCCATACTCTTTTACCGTTGCGCCGCAACCGCTCGCGGTCATGACGATCGCTTCAGCCCCCGCCTCGACGTGTGGCCACCAGAAATCGATCAGCGCGCGCATGTCCGCAAGCCCGGCGGCCTGGGCGTTAAGGTGAAACCGCACCGCGCCGCAGCAGCCCGCGCCACGCACCTCGACGAGCGAGATCCCCAACCTGTCGAGCACGCGAGCCGCCGCCGCGTTGATGTCCGGCGCCAGTGCCGGCTGGACGCACCCAGCGAGCACCAGCATTTTCCGGGAGTGGCGCGGTGCCGGCCATTCACCCGCGGCAGTCGTGCGTGCTGGAATCTTCTCGCGCAGCGCACGCGGCAGCACCGGCCTTGCTGCCCTGCCCAGCGACAGCAGCGCGCTGAACAGTCCCGTGCGCGGCAGCACCGCGGCAAGTCCCGCACGCTGCAATTTCGACCATGCGCTCCTTGGTACCCGCTGTTCGACCACCTTGCGCCCGATATCCACCAGGCGGCCATACTCGACGCCGGACGGACAGGTGGTCTCGCAAGACCGGCAGGTCAGGCAACGGTCGAGATGCAGCTGGGTCTGCGCGGTAACGGCGCCTCCCTCCAGCGCCTGCTTGATCAGGTAGATCCGCCCGCGCGGGCTGTCCAGCTCATCCCCGAGGAGCTGGTAGGTCGGGCAAGTTGCCGTGCAGAAGCCACAGTGCACGCATTTGCGCAGGATTGCGTCGGCCTCCCGTCCATCGGGCGTATCGCGAATAAAATCGGCAAGACTGGTCTGCATTCGTTCGTTCTTCCGTACTGCCTGTTGAGGATTCCAGTAGGGGCCTCCTCCCGCATACTCTGGCTCTGGAGGCACCCGCTTCAAAAAGATATAGTGTTTCGGTGCTTAAACGAAGGCTCGGTCCGCGCGTCGTCGAAACTGGTCCGTCCTTATTCCGCTAGCCGCAGTCGGTGGATACGCGGCGTTGAGCGTCTGGGGCGCGTTCATCGGCCCGCTCATCGCGCTGGCAGCATATACGTGGCTCGACCGGCGGAACGGCAGCCGCGCGCGGCAGGACGGAGCGGAACGCTTTGCGTCGTTCATCCAGTCGGCAGGCGACGCGCCCCGGGAACTGGCGAGCGACGAACCGGTCCACAGGCAGGCAGGCACCGCGTCCTGACGCCTGCTCACCATTCCGGGTAGAGCCGCGCGTGATTGAACACGCCGGCCGGATCGAAGACCGCCTTGAGGTTGCGATGCAGCCGCGCAAGTACCGGATCCAGCGGAGCAAAAACACCGGCCGCGCGGTCGCCACCGCGGAACAGGGTCGCGTGCCCGCCGGCGGCCTTCGCGATAGCGCGCACTGTCGCGGCTTCCGCTCCGGTTTTCCACCAGCGCAGCGCGCCGCCCCACTCCACCAATTGTTCCCCGGAAAGCGAAACCGGCCCCGCAGTTGACGGCAGCGAGAGCCGCCAAAGCGCGCCGGGCGACGCGAAAAACGGGTTGGTCTGCTCGCGTATTCCCTGCCAGAAAAGTTCTGCATCCGGCGCTTCGACCAAATCTCCGCCGAGCCTGCCGCGGGCCGCATCGACCGCCGCTGCGGCACCCTCAAGGCGAACCGCCAGTTCACCCTTTGTCCATGCGCTCGCACTGACCGGCAGCGGCTGTCCCGCCCACCCGCTGAGCTTCGCCAGGGCCTCCTGCTCGCCAAGAGCGAAGCGCAGCGTCGCCGACGCCACTGGGACCGGCAACACTTTCAGCGACACTTCGAGAACGAGGCCCAGAGTTCCCATAGATCCGACCGCGAGTCGGGACACGTCGTAACCGGCGACATTTTTCATCACCTGCCCACCGAAACGCATGGCCTCGCCGCGGCCATCCATCAGACTGCAGCCCAGCACGAAATCGCGCACCGCGCCGTAATACAGGCCATTGGCCGCCCTTCGCGGCCCAGCCAACCCTGCGCCGATGCACCCGCCCAGGCTGGCGCCCGGCCCGAAATGCGGCGGCTCGAACGCAAGCATCTGGCGCTGCGCGGCGAGCGTTTCCTCGATTTCGGCAAGCGGCGTCCCGCAGCGCGCGGTGAGCACCAGTTCCGTGGGCTCGTAACTTGAGATGCCCGTGTATTCAGATGCGTTTAGCGTTTCGCCCTCGAGCGGCCCGCCGTAGAAATCCTTGGTGCCGCAGCCACGGATACAAAGGCGATCACCACTCTCAGCGGCCGCGCGAATCCGGTCCGCAAAGCGCCGCACCGTGCTGTCTCTGGTGTCCTCCATCCTAGAACCGGGGCAGGTCGGCAAACGGCAGCTGGCCCCCGTGCACACGCATGCGGCCGTATTCGGCGCAGCGGTGCAGCGTCGGGATGTTCTTTCCCGGATTGAGCAATCCATGCTCGTCGTACGCCTGCTTCACGGCGAGGAACAACTCGATTTCCTTTGCGCCGAACTGGACGCACATCTGGTTGATCTTTTCTATCCCCACGCCATGCTCGCCGGTAATCGTGCCACCGACGGCGACGCATTTTTCCAGCACTTCGGCGGCAAACTCCTCGGTACGACGCAGTTCGTCCGGCGCGTTCGCGTCGTAGAGAATCAGCGGATGCAGGTTGCCGTCCCCGGCATGAAACACGTTCGGGCAGCGCAATCCGTACTTTCCTTCCATTTCAGCGATGAAGCGGAGCATTTCGCCCAGCCGCTTTTTCGGGATCGTGCCATCCATGCAGTAGTAATCAGGGGAAATGCGCCCGACTGCGGGAAATGCGGCCTTGCGGCCGGCCCAGAAGCGGATCCGCTCGGCTTCGCTATCCGACACGCGGAGCTGCGTCGCACCCGAGCGCGACAGGACGTCTTTCATGCGCCCGATTTCCTCGGCAACCTCTTCCGGCGTCCCATCGGACTCGCACAACAGGATCGCGGCGGCATCCAGGTCGTAGCCCGCGTGGACGAATTCCTCCACAGCATGCGTCGCCGGCCGGTCCATCATCTCCAGGCCCGCCGGGATGATGCCCGCGCCGATCATGTCGGCCACAGCATTGCCGGCCGTCTCGACCTCCGCGAACGAGGCCATGATGACCCGCGCAACTTCCGGCTTCGGCACGAGCTTTACCGTCGCCTCGACCGTCACCGCAAGCATTCCCTCAGACCCGATGGCCAGTGCAAGCAGGTCGAATCCCGGTGCGTCGAGAGCCTCCGAGCCGAATTCGACGGGCTCGCCCTCGATCGTATATCCCCGAACACGCAGGACGTTATGCACGGTCAGGCCGTACTTCAGGCAGTGGAGGCCGCCAGAATTCTCGGCAATGTTCCCGCCGATCGTGCAAGCAATCTGGCTCGACGGGTCTGGCGCATAGTAGAGGCGGTGCGTTGCGGCAGCCTCCGATATGGCCGCGTTCCTTACACCCGGCTGGACCCGGGCCGTGCACGCGCGCGGGTCGATCGACAGGATGCGGTTGAACTTCGCCATGCCAAGCAGCACGCCCTCGGCGGAGGGAAGCGCACCGCCGGAAAGCCCGGTCCCTGCGCCGCGCGGCACTACCGGCACCCGCATGCCAAAGCAGGTACCCAGGATGCGCACGACCTGTGCCTCGGTCTCCGGGAGCGCGACCACCATGGGCAGCTGGCGGTAGGCCGACAACCCGTCACACTCGTACGGCCTGGTTTCCTCTTCGCGATACAGCACCGCATGTTCCGGCATGAAGGCGCGCAGCGCGGACACGACTTCGCGCTGCCGCGCGAGGCTTATTTTCGGTGCAATGTTGTCTCCAGCGCCCATTCAGGTTTTCAGCTTTGGGACGGCCCAGGCCAATCCGGGCAGCACTCCCGCAACCGGATTGTACCCATAGTGTACCCACAGCCTATGGCTTCCATATCCGAGCCGGTCACTTTGACCGGGCAGGAAGGCGGATGGCACGTAACGACACAGATCCTAGGGTGGTGCTGCTAAGATGCTGAGAATAATTGATGCTGCCGCCCGGTACAGGAATTTGGCGCCCGTCTCCTACCTGAAACGCCTGCTGCCGTTCCTCGCCTGGGTCCCGAAATCGAACCGGGAAACATTGCGCGTCGACGCGATGGCGGGACTCAC
>JBBQVP010000219.1:0-6711 GCA_038211455.1 Burkholderiales bacterium | reverse complement strand
TATAGGAGAACAACGAATGACCAGCAGCCAGTTGCATGACCCGCAGGCGAAACAGGCGATGCTGGCGAGGCTCGCCCGCGTCGAAGGTCAGGTCCGCGCCGTGCGGCGAATGATCGACGATGGAGAGGAATGCGAAGACATCGCCCAGCAACTTTCGGCCGCGCGCAAAGCCCTGGATCGCGCGTTCTATGAGATGGTCGCCTGCATGATCAAGGCCGGCGGCGCGCAACCCAGCGACGAGCGGGAAGCGAGCGCCGAGCACGTGGCGCAGTTGCTGGCGAGATATGCCTGAGCGGTTGCTTTCCCGGCCGCCAGTTTTTTTCCAGAGCATCACTTCAATCAACCACAAGGCGAGACGAAATGAACTTTGACAAAGACCTCGACGCACGCGGTCTCAACTGCCCGCTCCCCATCCTGCGCGCAAAGAAAGCGCTCAACGACATGCAGTCGGGCCAGATCCTGCGCATCACCGCCACCGACCCGGGGTCGGTCAAGGATTTCCAGGCATTCTGCAAGCAGACCGGCAACGAGCTGCTCTCGCAGACCGAGGAAAACAAGGAGTTCGTCGTCCTGATGAAACGGAAGTAGTTCCGTGAGTGAGGTCAGTCCGGCGCAGCTTGCACCCTATGTCGCAGGCGGTGCGTTTGCCCTTGCGTTTGTGTTCGGCGCGGTCGGCGCGAAGACCAACTTCTGCACCATGGGTGCCGTGTCGGACTGGGTGAACATGGGTGACACGAGCCGCCTGCGCATGTGGCTGCTCGCCATTGCCGTCGCGATCCTGGGCGCCAATGCGCTCCACCTCGCCGGCGTCGTGGACCTGTCGAAATCGCTCTACCAGGCGCCGCGCTTCACCTGGCTGTCCTATCTCGTCGGTGGCGGCCTGTTTGGCATCGGCATGACGCTCGGCTCGGGCTGCGGCTCGAAGACCCTGATCCGGATCGGTGGTGGCAACCTCAAGTCGGTGGTGGTGTTCATGTTTCTTGGCATCGCGGCCTACATGACCCTGAAAGGCCTGTTCGGCGCCTTCCGGGCCGGCGTGCTCGATACTGCATCCATCACGCTGGCCGGCAACCAGGATCTGCCAGCGATCTTCGCCCGGCTGCTGGGCGGCGAGTTGAAGACCTGGATCCTGGCCATGAGCCTGCTGCTGGGCGGCGGACTGATCGCGTTCGTCTATGCCTCAAGGGAGGTGCGCGAAAATTTCGACTTTACGCTGGGCGGCGTCGTGACCGGACTGGTGATCGTGGCCGGCTGGTACGTCAGCGGCAGGATCGGCTATGTCGCAGAAGACCCCAAGACGCTGGAAGAGGTGTTCGTCGCCACCAACTCCGGGCGCATGGAGTCGTTCTCGTTCGTTGCACCGATGGCCTACACGCTTGAATACCTGATGTTCTGGACCGATACCTCGCGGATCGTGACCTTCGGCATCGCCTCCGCGTCCGGCGTGGTCGCCGGCTCAATCGCGTATTCGCTCGCCACACGCACCTTCCGCTGGGAAACTTTCCGCGACGCTGAGGACACGGCCAATCACATGATCGGTGGAGTGCTCATGGGGTTCGGCGGGGTGACCGCGCTCGGTTGCACCGTTGGCCAGGGAATTACCGGCTTCTCCACCCTCGCGCTGGGCTCGATTCTCACGTTTGCGGCGATCATCGCGGGCTCTGCGGCGACGATGAAGTGGCAGTACTGGCGCATGTCGAGGTAGGCAGGCCGCCGGCATAACCCATAAACTGCCGCCATGAGCACGACGCACAGTGCAGGCGGAGTCAACTGGCGCTTCGCCGACCTGCGCGACCTGCTGGCGAAGGCAACACCGCTGCGCTCGGGCGACGTGCTTGCAGGCATCGCCGCGGCCAGCGCGGCCGAGCGCATGGCCGCGCGCATGGCGCTGGCCGAGCTGCCGCTCGCTCGGTTTCTCAGCGAGGCGGTCGTGCCCTACGAGACCGACGAAGTCACGCGTCTGATCCTGGATACCCACGACGCGGGCGCGTTCGCGCCGGTGGCGCACCTGGCGGTCGGCGACTTTCGCGACTGGCTGTTGTCGGAGGACACCGATTCCGCGGTGCTCGCCGCGCTGGCCCCGGGCCTCACGCCGGAGATGGCGGCCGCGGTATCGAAGCTCATGCGCAACCAGGACCTGATCCTGGTGGCGAAGAAATGCCGCGTGACCACCCGGTTTCGCAACACCATCGGACTGCCCGGACGCCTCGCGGTGCGGATCCAGCCCAACCATCCGACCGACGATGCACGTGGCATCGCGGCTTCGATCCTCGATGGCCTCCTTTACGGCTGCGGAGACGCGGTCATCGGCATCAATCCCGCGGGGGACGGACTGCCTGCGTTCATGGCGCTGTGGCGCATGCTGGACGAACTCATCCGCCGCTTCGACATCCCCACCCAGTCCTGCGTGCTGACCCACGTCACCAACCAGCTGCGCGGCATCGCCGCCGGCGCGCCGGTGGATCTCGTGTTCCAGTCGATCGCGGGCACACAGAAAGCCAACGAAAGTTTCGGCATCAGCCTGGCGCTTCTCGCCGAGGCGCGCGCCGCCGCGCTGTCGCTCGGACGCGGGACGCTTGGGGACAACGTGATGTATTTCGAGACCGGCCAGGGCAGCGCGCTCTCAGCTGAGGCGCATCACGGCGTCGACCAGCAGACGCTTGAGGCGCGTTCCTATGGCGTGGCACGCCATTTCAAGCCCCTGCTCACCAACAGCGTGGTGGGCTTCATCGGCCCGGAGTATCTCTACGATGCGAAGCAGATCATCCGCGCGGGACTGGAGGATCACTTCTGCGGCAAGCTGCTCGGCGTGCCGCTGGGCGTGGACGTGTGTTACACCAACCATGCCGAGGCCGACCAGGACGACATGGATACCCTGCTCACCCTGCTTGGCGCCGCGGGCGTGAGTTTCATCATGGGCGTGCCCGGCAGCGACGACGTGATGCTCAATTACCAGAGCACCTCGTTCCACGACGCGCTGTACTTGCGCAACGTGCTGGGCCTGAAGCGCGCGCCGGAATTCGAGGAGTGGCTGGCGAAGATGCAGCTGATCGACGCGGAAGGAATGCTGCTGCCGCATGGCGGCTCGAACCGGCTGCTGGCCGCGGTCGCGGAGCTCGGCAAAAAATGAGCGACGACCGCCCGGTTCCCGCCGACCCATGGGAGGCTCTGCGCCGCTTTACGCCGGCGCGCATCGCGCTCGGCCGCGCCGGTCCGGGGTGGCCGACCCGCGAGGTGTTGTCCTTCGGCCTTGCGCACGCCCGGGCGCGCGACGCGGTGCACCTGCCCCTCGACTTGGATGCGCTCGACGCCGCACTGCGTCGCGCGGGCTACGCGCCGCTGCACGTGCGCAGCGCGGCGTACGATCGGGCGACCTACCTCACACGGCCGGATCTCGGGCGCCGCCTCGATGCCGAGAGCGCCGGTCGGCTTGATGCCGCGCGCGGCAATCCAGGGGTGGCCGAGGTGGCCGAGGTGGTCGTGGCCATCGAAGATGGCCTCTCGGCGCTGGCCGTGCAGACGCACGTTCCGCCGCTGCTCGCGTGCCTGCGCGAGCTCTCCCCGCGCTGGGATACGGTGCCGGTCGTCGTGGCAGTGCAGGGCCGAGTCGCGCTCGGCGACGAGATCGGTGAACGCCTGGGCGCACGCTTCGTCGTCGTGCTGATCGGCGAGCGCCCCGGACTGTCCTCGCCCGACAGCCTCGGCGCGTATCTCACCTATGCGCCGAAAATCGGACGCACGGACGCCGAACGCAACTGCATCTCCAATATCCGACCCGCCGGACTTGGCTACGCGGCCGCGGCGGAAAAGCTCGACTGGCTGGTGAGCGAAGGGTTGCGGCGCGGGGTCACCGGGATCGCACTCAAAGATGAGAGCGAGCAGGCGGAGCCGCAGCTACCCGGGTAGGCGGCGCGGGGCAGGTGCAGGATTTTAAACGCAGATTGTATCTTTATCGATACACAAATTACCGTGCAGGCCGCTCCGGGCGGTGATTTTCTACAAATAAAGTTTCAGATTACTTGGGGTCGGACGCGAGCTTTCCGCCGCTTGCCCAGTCGGATTTCTTCACATCCTCGAAGATGATGTCGACCGATTCCGGCGGGCATTTGAGGGTACGCGAGGCTTCGGCAGTAACGGCAGTGACGAACTCGCGTTTCTGTTCGACAGTGCGGCCTTCGAACAAACTGACATGGATCAGGGGCATCTGGATCTCCTTTGGGTTGTGCGTCGACGGGGTTTGGGATGACGGCGCACAGCGTAGCGCAGCATGCGTTGCGCGTGGGCCTCATTTTGCAGTCGCGGGGTGTACGATCGCTGTCTGCAAAAAGCGTGGTCAGAAACCGGGGAGGGAAACGTGGCATACAAGGCATTCGACCTGACGGGAAAAGTGGCGCTGGTCACCGGCGGCAACAGCGGCATCGGCCTGGGCATGGCGGAAGCGGTGGCCGAGGCCGGCGCCGATGTCGCGATCTGGGGCACCAACGCGGCCAAGAACAAGGCGGCACAGGCGCGACTGGACAAGACCGGGCGGAAAATCCTCGCGCTGGAATGCGACGTAGGCGACGAGAAGGCCGTCGATGCGGCGTTCGCCGAGACGGTGGCGAAGCTTGGCCGGGTCGACGGCTGCTTTGCCAACGCAGGCGTGAGCGGGCGCGGCAACCATTCGTTTGCCGACATGACGAGCGAGGAATGGCACCGCGTCCTGCGCGTCAACCTCGACGGCGCGTTCTACACCTTTCGCGCAGCGACGCGCCACATGATCGAACGTGGTGGCGGCGGATCTCTGGCCGGCACGGCCTCGCTCGCGGCGATCGAAGGCGCCGCGCGCAGCGAACACTACGGGGCGACCAAGGGCGGAATGATCTCGATGGTGCGCGGGCTGGCGGTCGAACTCGCGCGCCACGGGATCCGCGCCAATTCGATCCTGCCCGGCTGGATCGAGACCAACATGACGGCCAACGCAGTCGCGAACGAAAAGTTCCGCAACAACGTGCTGCCGCGCATCCCGGTCAGGCGCTGGGGCACCGGGGCCGATTTCGGCGGGATTGCCGTCTACCTCATGAGCTCGGCCTCGAGCTATCACACCGGCGACACCTTCCTGATCGACGGCGGGTACGCTCTGTTCTGATTGTGGCGGACGAGATCCTCTATCTCAGCGAGGCCCAGGTGGCCGGTGCCGGGATCCCCCTCGGGCGGCTGCGCGACGTGGTTGCCGCGGCGTTTTCCGCCAAGGCACGCGGCAGCGCCGAGGCCGCGTCCAAGTCGGTGCTGATGATCGGCCCGGGTCACCTGTTCCAGGCCAAGCCCGGGGTGCTGCGCGACGCCGGGCTTGCGGGAATGAAGTGGTTCGGGCTTATCCCCAGCGCGCAGACCAGCGGGCCGACGATCTGCAGCCTGATCCTGCTCTCGGAGGTCGCAAGCGGGCGGCCGCTGGCCATTATGGGCGGCAACGGCATCACGGCGACGCGCACCGCGGCGATGAGCGCAATCGCGGCGCAGTCGCTTGCGCGCGCCGACAGCCGCACGATCGGTTTCGTCGGCTGCGGCGTGCAGGCGGTGAGTCACCTGGATGCGCTGCGCCTCGTCCTGCCGCGCCTGGACACGGTCGTTGCCTGCAGCCGCACCCCGGCGAGCGCCGCGCGCTTTGTCGACGCCGCGCGCGCGCTGGGAATGCAGGCCCGCGCGGTGACGGAGCCACGCGCCGCGGTGGAGGGCATGGACGTCGTCGTGACCACCGTGCCCGAAGGCGCCGAACAACTTGAATTCCTCGACACTGACTGGCTCGCCCCCGGCGCGTTCGTTGCCGCAGTCGACCTGGGGCGCTCGTGGGACCGGCGCGGCTTTGGCGCGCTCGACATCCTTACCACCGACGACCACGAACAAACGCGCGTGCTAACGGGCACCGGGCGCATGCCCTTCGGCGGCCCCTATGCAGCCGACCTCGCCGACATGTGCTCGGGCGCGTGGACCGGCCGCAGCGCCCCCGCCCAGCGCACCATGTTCCTCTTCTCCGGCCACGCGCTGGCCGACCTCGCCGCCGCGCAGGCGGTGTACGAAACCGCGCTCGCGAACAACCTCGGCACCCGCCTGCCGCTTTAGGGAATCACGCATGTACAAGGAGGTCGTCGCACAGGGGCATGCTAACCGCGTGATTGCGATGGATTCGATCACGCTCCTCGAGCTGCAGGACGCGGGCGCGATCGTCGTCTCCGGCTCGCACGGCGGCACGAGTTCGGGAGAGATCGCGCTGGAAATCCCGCTCGCGGCGGTGTTTTTCAACGACGCCGGGATCGGCAAGGACGACGCCGGCATCGCGGCCCTGGCCATGCTTCAGGCACATGGCATCGCCGCGGGCACGGTCGCGCATTCAAGCGCCCGCATCGGCGATGCGCGCGACATCTATGACAACGGCGTGATCTCCCGCGTCAACGCCGCGGCGGCTGCGCTGGGTTGCGTGGCGGGAAAACCGCTGCGCGGCGTGCTTGCCGCGCTGGTCTCAGGCTGAGACTGCCTGGCGCAGCGGGGCGTCGGGCCGTTTGGCGAGCAGGAAGAACAGCGACCCGAGCCCGGCCATGACCGCAAGCACGGTGAACCCGAGACGGTAGTTGCCCGTCCAGTCGGCGAACACGCCGGCCACGACCGGGCCACCGATCTGCCCCAGCACGATGATCATCGACGACAGCCCGAGGATCATGCCGATCGAGCGGCGGC
>JBBQVP010000218.1:0-6730 GCA_038211455.1 Burkholderiales bacterium | reverse complement strand
TGCGATCCCCGTGAAATCAAGCCCGGGTTCCGGCAGGCGGATGGCCTGCGCGCCGTAGCGGGTCAGCAGCGCGTCTGCCTTCTCTCCCAAGAGGGCGGCAATTTTTGTCAGCGCGTCCGCGGCCATGCAACTGTGTGCCAGTACGGTGACCAGGCCGGAGCACACGGTCGCGCCGGTGCGACCATCGACGAGTCCGCCAGGCGCCAGGTTGGTGGTGCGCGAGCCGAAAAAGGACGTCGCGGCAGCCGCGTTTTTCACCGAGGCGACGAGAAGCGGGTGTGCGGGACTGTCGGGATGGCGCACGTAGAGTGGGTGCGGCGCTTCGCCAAAGAAGCAGAGGTCGCCTCCCGCGTTGACACTCCCGGCTACTGCACCCCCAGCCTTCAGCGCGGTGACGGCGCGGTCGACCGCGTAGCCCTTCGCGATTCCGCCAAGATCCAGCCGGACCGGCGCCAGCCGCCACACGCGCCTGCCACGGATCCGGAGCTCAGCCCGGCGTGCGGAAATCCGCTCTCGTTTTGCGTCGGCCGGTGCGAAGCAGATATTGAAGGCGCCTGCGCTCGCCACGCGGAAGTCTTCTGCCGAGCGCAGCACCTCTGCAGTCAATGGGTCGACAAGAACCCCGCTTCCCGGGGCAAGCGAATGGATGCGCGCCACATCGCTGTCGGCGTGCTGCGGGCTCATCAGGCAGTGAATCCGGCCAACCATGTCGAACGCCGCGTCCAGCGCCGGCGCCGCCTGCTGCGGGCGCGCGAATTGCGCCTGGATATCGACCAGCGTCCCGAGCCACGGTTGGCAGCGACGAATCATGTCGCTTCAGTCCAGCTGCTTCAGCACACGGTCCCATGTGTGCAGGAGCCGGCGTACGCCGTTGGTCACGTTCTTCGAGGACAGCGTCGCGCCGCTGATGTTCTCGATATCGCGCGTGAGCCTGACCGGCTGGGCCGTGCGCTTGCCGACAAACTGGCTTCGCCACGCCGCATTGCGCACCTCGTGCCCGTACGATTCGCGGTAATCCATGATCTCGACCTGCCTGACCGCGCCATCGCGCGTGATGCCGAGCGCGAACGTGATGAACTCGTGCTTTCCGACGACGTCGTCCACGATGAACCAGTCTCCCGCGGGTGTGCGCCATGCGGCCAGCTGGCGGTTGCGCACGTCGACACCGGAAGCCCGCTCGATCTCCTGCGCCTGTACGTCGCTGAGGATGACCGGGACTTCACGCAGTGGCGTGTTCGGAAAGATCTGCGCCTTCGCCTGCGGGACGGTGAGGTAGGTGGTCGCATAGACCGACACCGAAATGGGCGCCACGGCGCAGGCCGCAAAGATCTTCCAGGCCGGGTTCATGACCGGGTTCCGTGGATGTTCATGGCGGTGGATCGGCGCTCAGAACTGCAAGCCGACCTTGAGGCGGAACTCGCTTCGCTCATGCTCGTCGCCGTACACCCGGCCGCCCCTTGTCTCGGCGCATTGCCCGGCGTTCAGGCAGCGCGCGGCGCCAAGCTGCGGCAGCCAGGTCACGGTCGCCCACCACGATTTTCCCGCGTAGTGCAGTGTTGGGCCGGCGAACCAGGCCGCGTGCTCCTGGAAGCGGCGGCTCAGGCGGTGCGCGGAATACTCGTTGTGGTTGCGCACTTCCAGCGCGGCCGACCACCCCGGCGCAAAGCGATACGAAACGCCGAACGCGTGCTCGAGTTCCATGACCTTCTCGGTCCGCGCGCGGGACTCGTCGGTTCCGGGCGCGGCGGTCGGGTCAGCGGCCTTCTTTTCCCACTCGGGGGCGAGCGTCAGGTTGTAGCCGAGCACCAGCCGGTCGTCGAAATAGTTCTTTTGCAGAATCAGCTTGGTTTCGAGTTCGGTCTTGTACTTCCGAAACGATGGCTCGACGTACACCGCCAGCCCGACCGGGTCGGTATAGGGGCTGAGGAGGCGATAGATGAATTCGGTCGATATGCCGTCGTACGACAATCCACGCCGGTAGCGCGCCGTGCGGTCGGCGTTCTCGGGGATGTACGGCCCGCTGGTCTGGCCGGCTGCGTCGTTGGCCGAAGCGGAGACGGAGTAGGTCTCAAGGTACACGGACGCCTGGAACCGGTCGGTCACTCCGTATTCGTACTCGGTGCGGTATTGCCCAAGCCGGTAATCGCCCTGGAATTTGCCGCGGCGCGAAGTGAACCATTGCTCCACCTCGGAACTGCCTTTCGGGTGGGTGTCGGTCGTGTAGACGTACCCGAACGGGGAGTCTCCAGCGTGGGCCGGGCTGATTGCCGCTGCAGCCAGCGCTGCAACGAGGGCGACGGCAACGAGGGCGACGGTAATGCTTCTGAGCGGATTGCGCATGGCCAGGTCCTTTATGTGGGGCAGGTGCCGGTGATTTGGCTGGCTACCCGACGATCGGGATGGCTGGCGAAGGTGAAATCTATACTATTTCTATAATCGTTTTTACCGTGATGCCGGCTCTGCTGGTCAGCCTGCGCAGGTGCATGTTCAGGATTTCGCTTCGCTCGCCGGTGCCGGTGCCTGGGCGCGGTCGCCCGCGCGCATACCCACGATCACCAGCGCCGCGGCCAGAAGCTGCGCGCCGAGCGATTCGATCGTCGGGTGGATGCCGAGGATATGCAGCGTGAAGAACTGGACATGGGTTGCGCCGATCACGCCGGCACCCTGCAGCGCCGCGACGCCCTGGCCGGTAAAGACTACCGCCATCAGCGCGAGCAGGATCGACATCGCGGAGAAGAACGGGCCGAGCGGCAGGCGCACGCTGTACTTGAAGATGCCCCAGCCGGTTCCCGCCAGCAGCAGAGCGGCGGTGCCGATGCCGCCCCAGATGGCGGCCTGGCCGGGCGGGCCGGCCTGCACCCACAGCGCCTCGTAGAACAGCACCACTTCGAAGATTTCGCGGTACACGGCAAGGAACGACACGCCGACCATCGCCCAGAGGGTTTTCTTTTCCAGTGCCTGGCCGACGCTGTCGCGCAGGAACGTCGACCACGCCTGGGCCTGCGACTTGCCGTGCAGCCAGTAGCCCACGTACAGCAGCATCGCCGCAGCGAACAGCGCGGTGATCCCTTCGGTCAGTTCGCGGTTCTCCCCGGAGATGCCGATCACATAGCTGGCGATCGCCCAGGTCGCAAAGCCGAGCGCCAGCGCGAGCACCCAGCCCGCGTGCACGTACTTGAGCGTTTCCTTGCGGCCGGTGCGCTTGACGAATGCGATGATCGCCGCGAGCAGCAGGATCGCCTCCAGCCCTTCGCGCAGCAGGATCACCAGCGCGCTGGCGTACGCGCCGCCCGGCGACAGGCTGCCGGCTTCGAGGCGCCCGCTTGCCAGTGCGAGGCGCTTGTCGAGGTCCGCGACCTGCGCGGCAAGCGCGTCGGCCGGTATGCCGCGTGAAATGGCCGAACGCAGCTCGAGCATTTCGCGCTCGATCGACAGGCGCAGGGGCTTGTCCACATTGTCCAGCGCCGCTTCGACCAGCTCATATCCCTCGAGGTAGGCCACCGTCGCGTGTTCGCGCGCTGCGCTGCGATCGCCGCGCCGGTAGGCTTGCAGTGCCGTGGCTAGCGATTCGCGCGCGAACGCAATCGGCGCAGGCTTGGCAATCGTCAGTGCGGCCGGATGGGAGACAAGGAACGCCTGGATCGGCACGGCCTGGTCGCCATGGCGCGCGCGCATCTCCTCGGCCGAAAGCGAGGTCACGCTGGCAAGGTCGCGGAAGGTGTCGCGCGCCCGGCCGGCGGTCCACAGTTCCTCGCCCTCGCGCACCCGCGCCGGGTCGGCGCCCAGGCCGGCGACATAGAAGGCGAGCGCCCAGCGTTCGTCGTCGCTCAGGCGCGGATGGGCGGTCATCGAGGTGCCCGCCACGCCGAGCGTGATCGTGTTGTACAGGCCGTACAGGCTGCGCGTGGCCATCCGGGCGGTGGCGTGAAAATTTGCGGGTACGGGCGCGAGGCCCTTGCCGGCCGGGCCGTCGCCACGCCCGGACACGCCATGGCAGGAGGCGCAGTTGGCCGCATACAACGTGGCACCACCGGTTGCATCCGGCGCGTGGCGCGGAGCGAGTGCCAGGCCGTAGGCAGCGGCAACGGCGAGGCGCAGTTTTGCGGCGACATCCGCGACCTGCGCGGGTGCGGCTTTCGCGGCAACCAGCGCGGAAAGCCGGCCGGCGTCTGCGACGAGGCCGGCCTTTGCCGGATTATCTGGCAGGTGCCGCAGGCGGTCCTCGGCCTGCTCCACGAATTCCTGCATTTCCTTGAACTCGTCGGCGCTCTTGACCTTCCCGTCGGCCACCGCTCCGCCGTAATCGGCACCGACATAGTCAAGCAGGTGCAGGGTCGTCTGTGCGCCCTGGTCGGCTTGTGCGGGTGACATCGCGAACAGGGAGAGGGACAGCAGCAGGATCGTCAGCGGTGCATGGCGCATGGGGTGTTTTCAGGCCGTGAGGATGAGCTTGTCGTTCTGGGTCAGCCGCAGCCGGTATTCGCGGCCCTTGTGCAGGATCACGACCTCGCGCCGGTTGCAAAAAAGTGACTCGCTGGGGATGTGAGGCACCGAATCCTGCCCCGCGCAGGTGCTGCGCTGGCCGGATTTCTGGGTAGGCTTGCTGTCCATTTGTTAACGATAATGATTCTTATTAACTTTGTCAATGACAGGAAGGATACTGACCTTTCCCACGACCTCATTTGATCTTGATCAAAGTGGGCACTTACCGAATCGACCAAAGCGACAGCTGAATGCCTCAGCGGGTTGTGGCCGGCATGCGCAGAGTCAGGCACGGATCTTCGCGTTCGGCACGCTGCGTGAACCACACCAGGTCGTAGCGTGGCCCGCCAGCGGGACCTGCCACCGGATCGAGATAGTCGCGCGGGTCGGTCTTTCCGGGTTCGACCTCGATGAATGCGAGGCTGAGGAGCCGGGCGCGATCGCCCGCCGAAAGATAGAAAGGCGCGGCCCGGTCCCGTCGCGCGTGGCCTGCGCCTGCGATCAGGACGGCGCCGCCAGCCCCGGCGTCCTGCAGGCTCTTTGCCATCTGCGCGTCGCGGGCGCGCTGCACCTCGACCATGCCGCCAAGCATCGCGGCTGCCGGCCGGTGACCACAATGGCCATCGATGATGTCCTGCTCCAGCGCAGTTCGAAGCGCCGCAGGGGCGGCGGGGAGGTCCGGCACCGGCTTGCCGGAGCGGATCAGCGCGCGCGCTTCTTCTCGCGAGACGTTGGCGGCGCGGATCACGAGACCATGCGTTCCGGCGAGCCGGACCAGGGGCTCGTAGTCGGGCCACCGCCAGCCTTCGCGATCGAACCTGCCGGCGTCGGCGATGCGACCGGGGTCCTGCTCTCCGCGCGCGCGCGCCGCATCGAGCGCGGCCTGTCGTTCGCGGTCGAATTGCTCCATGGCAAGGACAGGCCGGCGGCCGGTCCTCAGGATGGCGTCGAGCAGCATCGCCTGCAGCCCGTGCTGCTCCGCGTTGTCGTGGACTTCGCCGAGAATCACGAGGGGCGCCGCCGCAACGCGTGAAATCGCCTGTTCCGGGATCACGAAAACGCCTGCGCGCGGATCCCAGGGCCGCCCGACGAGCGGATTTCCAGGCGCGATGGGCAGCCCGGATGGTGTTGCGCAGGCAGTCAGGCAGGCCGTCACGAATGCGCAGACCGCCGCCCTGGGCGCGCTCGAACAGCGCGGCAATGGCAGGTTCGAAAGCATGCTTGGAGTCTACCCGTCCGGGGCTGATAGACTTTCCGGAACACAAACAAGGGAGAAAAAAATGATCGATCTCTACGCCGCCGGCACCTCGAACGGCATGCGCGCCCGCATTGCGCTGGAAGAATGTGGGCTTGCCTATACGTTCCACCCGATCGACTTCGCGAAGGGCGAAAACAAGTCGCCTGCGTACCTGGCGATGAACCCGAACGGGCAGATCCCCGTGATCGTCGATTCCGACGGCCCCGGCGGGAAGAAGGTCACGCTGTCGCAGTCGATGGCGATCCTGCAGTACTGCGCCGAAAAGTGCGGCAAGTTCATACCTTCCAACCCGGCCGAGCGGCCTGCATTCCTGCAGGCCCTGATGAGCGCGGCGACCGACATGGGACCCACGCTCGGAACCGTATTCGGTATCGTACGCTCGAAGGATCCGCATGCGCCGACCGCAAAGATGTTCGAGGATCGCTGGAAGGAATACCTGAAGGTCTGGGACGACACGCTCGCAAAGAATCGCTACGCCGCCGGGAGCGAAGTAACGATCGCGGACTTCGCGCTTTACGGCACGGTGGCGCGCACCAAGAGCGTGTTGCCGGCGCTGTGCGAAGGCGTCCCGAATGTCGACCGCTGGCTGGCGGAGATCGGTGCGCGGCCGGCAGTGCAGCGCGCGATGAAGTTCTGAAAGCCGGTCAGGGAGGCATCATGCACGCAAGCGCAGGATTCGATCCCGCGGCGCTGCCGATCCGAGCGGGACTGGCGCGCGAATGCGCGCGTGCCTGGGAACGGCTGGCGTCCCCGGGAACCTGGTGGAGCGGCGCGGAGCGCGTGGCGATCGCCGCTGAGACACGCGCGGCACATGCGTGCGCGCTGTGCGCGCGGCGCAAGGCCGCGCTCTCGCCGTACGGCGTCGACGGCGCGCACGACGCGACCAGCACGCTGCCATTCACTATGGTCGAGATCGTGCATCGTGTTGCTACCGACGCTGGACGCCTGACGAAGAAATGGCTGCACGCCATGCTGCAGGAGGGCGTGTCC
>JBBQVP010000217.1:0-6751 GCA_038211455.1 Burkholderiales bacterium | reverse complement strand
CGCTGTACGCGCGGCCCGACGTGCTCGCCGACGAGCGCCTGCAGGTGATGACCATCCACAAGGCCAAGGGACTCGAGTTCGATCACGTGATCGTGCCGGGCCTGGGCCGCACGCTGCGCAGTCACGAGCGCCGGCTGTTCCTCTGGAGTGAGACCCCGGCGGCAGGGGAGCCGCGGCTGCTGCTTGCGCCGATCCAGGAGACCGGCGAGGACGGCGATCCGATCTATTCCTGGCTGCAGGGGCTGGATGCGATCCGCGACGGCTTTGAGTCGACGCGCCTCCTGTACGTTGCGGCCACGCGCGCGAAACAGCGCCTGCACCTGCTCGGCGAGACCATGATCCGCGACGGTAGCGTGCGTGCGCCGGCCGCGCGATCGCTGCTCGCGCGGCTCTGGCCGGTGGTCGCCGCGCAGTTCGAAGCCGCTGCGGTGCTGCCGTCGGACGCCTCTGCGGTGCCGCCGCCCGTCCGGGTGGCGGTGCCGCCAGTTGCGGCCGTCCATACGATTCCCGACCAGTCCCTCGTGCGCCTTGCCGCCGGATGGCGGCGCCCGGAACCGCCGCCCGGCGCGAAGTGGGAAGCGCCTGTGGACGAGTCGCGCGCGCAGGAGGATATCGAGTTCTCGTGGGCGGGGGAAACCGCGCGCCATGTGGGCAGCGTGGTGCACCGCTGGCTGCAGCGCATGGCGGAAGATGAGTTGCGCGGCTGGGACCCGGCGCGCATCGGGGAATTGCGCGCGCAGTTTGCGCGCGCGCTTGCCGCCAGCGGAGTGGGCGGCGAAGAAATCCCGGACGCGGTGGAACGCATTGCCACCGCGCTGGTCAATACCATCGGAGACGAGCACGGCCGCTGGCTGCTCGGCCCGCGAGGCGGCGCCTCCAGTGAACTGCGCCTGCGCGCCCTGCAGGATGGCCGCCTGCGCACGCTGATCATCGACCGCACTTTCGTCGAGGACGGGCGGCGCTGGGTGGTGGACTACAAGACCAGCCGCCACGAAGGCGCGGGGCTGGAGGCATTCCTCGAGCGCGAGCAGGCCCGCTATGCACCGCAGCTTGCGCGCTATGCCGCCGCGCTGGGCGGTGCGCGGCAGGGTCTTTACTTCCCCATGCTGCGCGGCTGGCGCGAATGGGATTCGAATGAGGATGACAACGGGAAATGATTCAATGAAAAATGGATACGCAGGGTTGCGCGCCTTCATGCTGGCGACTGGGGTCTTGCTCTGGTGCGCAGGTGCCTTTGCGCAGGCACCGCACACCCACCAGCACAGCTTTGCCGACGCGGACAAATGGCGGGCCGTGTTCGACGATCCGGCGCGCGATGCCTGGCAAAAGCCGCACGAAGTCCTCGTCGCCCTGGCCCTCAAACCCGAATTCGCCGTGGCTGACTTGGGCGCGGGAACCGGATATTTCTCCATGCGCCTCGCGCACTTCGTATCCGGCGGCCGCGTCTATGCGGTCGATGTCGAGCCTGCGATGGTGAAGCATCTTGCGGCCCGCGCGAAGGAGATGGGGCTGCCGAACGTGACTGCCGTGCAGGGTGCGCCCGACGCTGCCCGATTGCCGGCGAAAGTCGACCTGGTGCTGCTCGTGGATGTCTATCACCACATCGATGCGCGCGAAAAATACTTCGCCAAGCTGCGCGATTCGCTCAAGTCAGGCGGCCGGGTTGCGATCATAGATTTCACCGCGTCCTCGCGTGTCGGACCGCCGGCGAGCGTGCGCGTGCCGGCCGCGCAGGTGCGCGACGAGATGCGAAAAGCCGGCTACGCCGCGATCGAAGAGCATGCATTCCTGCCGAACCAGTACTTCATCGTGTTCGCGTCGAAACCGCGATAAGTACTGCGGCAAGGCCGTAAACCTTACGACTTCCTTGCGTTTCAGGACAGATGGAATAACCTCGCGCGGATTGTTGCGACGCGACGTGCATCTGCAAGTTGCGGCGCATAGCATCGATCCCTCACGCAAGGGGAGATACCACAATGGCTATGCTTAACGTCAACGGCAAAAAGGTGCAGGCAGATGTCGCACCGGATACGCCGCTTCTTTGGGTTGTGCGCGATACGCTCGGCATGACCGGCACGAAATTCGGCTGCGGCGCCGCCCTGTGCGGCGCGTGCACCGTGCATGTCGACGGCATGCCGGTGCGCTCGTGCAGTACACCGGTCTCGGCTGTCGAAGGAAGGAAGGTCACGACCATCGAAGCGGTGGGCGCCAGCGCGACTGGCAAGGCGGTGCAGGCCGCATGGATCGCGCACGACGTTCCGCAGTGCGGCTACTGCCAGAGCGGGCAGATCATGAGCGCGGTGGCGTTGCTTGAATCCAAGCCCAAGCCCACCGATGCGGACATCGATGCGGCGATGGCAGGCAACATCTGCCGTTGCGGGACCTACCAGCGCATCAAGGCGGCGATCCACACCGCCGCTCAAACCAAGACCAAGGGGGCCTGATCATGAGCCAGCTCAAGAATCCCTCCCGCCGCGCCTTCCTCAAGACCAGCGCCGCGGCAAGCGGTGGCCTGCTGATTGGCTTTGTCATTCCGGACGCGCTGGGCGCAGCGCCGGTGACGACCTCAATGCCCAACGCTTGGGTGAAGATAGGCAGCGACAACAAAGTGACCATTTTGTCCGCGCGTTCCGAGATGGGACAGGGTGTGTACACCGCGATGCCGATGCTGGTGGCCGAAGAACTCGAGGTCGATCTCAAGAAAGTCAGGATCGAGATCGCTCCCGCGGGTGAGGTGTACATCAACGCGCTGCTTGGAGGCCAGCTGACCGGCGGCTCGACTTCGGTGGCCGACGGCTACGACAAGCTGCGCATCGCCGGCGCGCAGGCACGCATGATGCTGGTGTCCGCGGCCGCGCAGGAATGGGGCGTGGACGAGGCCAAGTGCACCGCGCACAACGGCTCAGTGATCGGGCCGAAGGGCAAGCGCGCGACCTATGGGCACCTGGCCGAAGCCGCGTCGAAGCTGCCGGTTCCCAAAGATGTGAAGCTGAAGGACGCGAAGAATTTCCGCTATGTCGGCAAGCCGATGAAGCGCCTCGACACGCCCTCCAAGGTGAACGGCACCGCTGAATTCGGCATCGACGTGAAGCTGCCTGGCATGTTGTACGCCTCGCTCGCCCAGTGCCCGGTGATCGGGGGCAAGGTTGTGAGCTTTGATGGCGCGAAAGCCAAGGCCATGCCCGGTGTGAAACACGTGGTGCAGATCACCGACGGCATCGCGGTGGTGGCGGATTCCTGGTGGCGTGCCAAGGTCGCGCGCGATACGCTTGAGATCAAGTGGGACGAGGGTCCCGCGAAGGCGATGAGTTCGGCTGCGGTTGCCGCTGGATTGCTGTCGGCGGCGGCCAAGCAGGGCGCGGTGTTCAAGAAGCAAGGTGACCTTGAAGCGGGCATGAAGGGCGCTGCCAAGACGCTCGAGGCGTCCTACGAGATGCCGTTCCTTTCGCACTCGCCGATGGAGCCGATGAACTTCACCGCCGATGTGAGGAAGGACAGTTGCCTGCTGGTCGGGCCGACGCAGTTCCAGCAGATGGCCGAGGGTGTGGCGGCGCAGATGCTCGGCATGAAGCCGGCGCAGATCACGGTGCGCACCACCTTTCTCGGTGGCGGATTCGGCCGCAGGATCGATGTCGATTTCGTCGCGCAGGCGATTGAGATCTCGAAAGCGGTCGGCGCGCCGGTCAAGCTGGTGTGGACCCGCGAAGACGACATGACCCACGACTTTTACCGCCCCACCAGTCTGCACCAGCTCGCGGGCGGCCTGGATGCCTCGGGCAAGCCGGTGGCGATGAAATTCCACCTTGTGTCATCCTCGGTGACCGCGCGGCTGTTCCCGCCCTTCGTGAAGGACGGACTCGACCCGTTCATGCTCGAGGCAGCGGCGGTGCCCTACGACATCCCCAACCAGCTGGCCGATTCGGTGATTCACGAAACGGGCCTGCGCGTGGGCTATTGGCGCTCCGTGTCGCACGCTCTAAATGCTTTTGCCAACGAGTCGTTCATGGACGAGCTGGCGCTCGCCGCGGGCAAGGATCCCTACGAGTTCCGCCGCGGCCTTCTGTCGACCAAGCCGCGGCTTCAGCATGTGCTGGAGCTGGCGGCGACCAAGGCCGGCTGGGGCAAGCCGCTGCCGCCGGGGCGATTCCGCGGTATCGGCTTGATGGAGGGCTACGGCACCTCGATGGCGCAGGTGGCAGAAGTGTCGGTGAAAGACGGCCAGGTCCACGTGCACCGAGTGGTGGTGGCGGCCGACCTCGGGCGGATGGTGAACCCGAACATCGTCGAGCAGCAGATCGAGAGCAGCATCATCTTCGGCCTGTCGGCGGCGCTGTACGGCGTAATTACGCTGAAGGACGGCCGCATCGAGCAGACCAACTTCGACACCTACCCGGTGGTCAGGATGCCGGCCTCGCCGAAGGTGGAAACACACCTGGTGCAGAGCACGGAGAAACCCGGCGGGATCGGTGAGCCAGCTACCGCGCTTATCAGCCCGGTGGTGGCCAATGCGGTGTTCGCCGCAACCGGCAAGCGGCTGCGCAAGCTGCCCCTGCGGCTGGCCTAGTGTCGCTTCGAAGCCCCGGCAGAAAACCCGCTTCGGCGGGTTTTTTGTTTGCGCTGCTGTTCGCGTGCTTCTCCGCCCAGGCGCAGGATTACGCGCGCGAAAAGCGCTGGGCCGACGACATCCTTGCCACGCTGATGGTCGGCGAAGCGGCGTGGCTCACGCAGGAGAACGGGCACCGGTTTCTCGCGCTGCTGACCGAGGCGCCGGGCGCGCGCGGCGCAATCATCGTCGCGCACGGGCGTGGCTGGAGTCCCGACTACGAGTTGTATGGCACGCTGCGCCGGCGGCTGGCGGACGCGGGCTACACCACGCTTGCAATCCAGCTGCCGGTGCTGGACGGCACGTCCAAGCTGGTCGACTACATACAGACTTATCCCGACGCGCGCGAGCGCTTCCGGCTTGCCGTGGATTTCCTGCAGTCCAAAGGCTATGCGCGCATTGCCATCGTGTCGCACAGCCTCGGTGCGACGATGGCCAACCAGTATCTGATCAAGGATGGCGATGTGCGGGTGCGTGCCTGGGTGTATGTCGGAATCATCAACGGTCTGGAGGAGATGTACCGCATCAAGGTGCCAGTACTCGACGTGTTCGGCAGCAAGGACTGGGATGTGACGCGCTGGGGCGCCGACGAGCGCCGCGTGCAGATCCTGAAGATTCCCGGTTCGCTGCAGGTGGTCGAGTCCGGCGCGGGACATTTCTTCGAGGGCCACGAGGACGCGCTGGTCGAGACCATCCGGACTTTCCTCGACCAGGTGCTGAAATAAAATCGGCGTGAGCCGGCGCGCTGCCGGTCCCCGCCGATGTCAAACAGGTCCGCCCGTAGAAGGCGCGGGTCAGGCCAGGTCGTAGCGGTCCAGGTTCATGACCTTGCCCCAGGCCGCTGCGAAGTCGCGCACGAACGCCTCCTCGGCGTCGCTGCTTGCGTAGACTTCCGCGAGTGCGCGCAACTGCGAGTTGGAACCGAACACCAGGTCGGCAACGGTGCCGGTCCACTTCGGTTTGCCGCTCGCCCGGTCGCGCCCCTCGAGCACGCCCGCCGACGTGGCCGACTTCTTCCATGTCGTATCCATGTCGAGGAGGTTGACGAAGAAATCGTTACTCAGCGTTCCGGGCCGCTCGGTGAATACCCCATGGCTGGAGTCGCCGTGATTCGCTTTCAAGGCGCGCATTCCGCCGACCAGAACCGTCATCTCGGGCGCGGTCAGTTTCAACAGGTTCGCCCGGTCCACCAGCAACTCAGCGGCAGAGCCTTCCAGGCCCTTCTTTACGTAATTCCGGAATCCGTCCGCGACTGGCTCCAGCGGTGCGAAGGAATCCACGTCGGTCTTTTCCTGGCTCGCGTCTGTGCGTCCCGGTGAGAACGGCACCTTCACCTTGTGGCCGGCCTTCTTCGCGGCTTCCTCGACCGCCGCGCAGCCTGCCAGCACGATCAGGTCGGCAAGCGAGACCCTCTTTCCGCCGGATTGCGCGGCGTTGAATTCCTTCTGGATCGCTTCCAGTTTCGCCAGGACCTTCGCCAGTTCGACCGGCTGGTTGACTTCCCAGTCCTTCTGCGGCGAAAGGCGGATGCGCGCGCCGTTGGCGCCGCCGCGTTTGTCGCTGCCGCGGAAAGTCGCCGCCGACGCCCACGCCGTCCTGGCCCGCGCGGAGATAGAAAGCTTGGACCTGCGGATTCTGGTCTTCAGGCCGCTAATGTCCTTTGCGCCGATGAGCTCATGGTCCACTGCAGGAACCGGGTCCTGCCACAGCAGCTCCTCGCTGGGCATGAGCGGGCCCAGGTAGCGCGAGATCGGTCCCATGTCGCGGTGCGTGAGCTTGTACCAGGCCCTCGCGAATGCGTCTGCGAATTCGCCGGGGTTTTCGTGGAAGCGCCGTGAAATCTTCTCGTAGGCCGGGTCCATCCTGAGTGCGAGGTCGGCCGTGGACATCATCGGGGCGTGGCGCCTGGCGGGGTCGTGCGCGTCTGGCACGGTGCCTGCGCCAGCGCCGCCCTTCGGGGTCCACTGCTGCGCGCCGGCCGGGCTCTTCGTCAACTCCCACTCGTACTTGAACAGGATGTCGAAGTAGTCGTTGTCCCATCGAATCGGGTTGGTGGTCCAGGCGCCTTCGAGGCCGCTCGAGATCGTATCCACGCCTTTGCCGCTGCCAAGGGTGTTCTTCCAGCCCAGGCCCTGTTCTTCGATGCCG
>JBBQVP010000216.1:0-6846 GCA_038211455.1 Burkholderiales bacterium | reverse complement strand
GACCGGGTGCTCCGGCATGCGCACGCCGATCGTCTTGCGTTTCGGGTGCATCAGGCGGCGCGGCACTTCGCGCGTGGCACGCAAAATGAACGTGTAGCTTCCGGGCGTTGCGGCCTTCAGCAACCGGTACTGCACGTTGTCGACCAATGCATAGGTCGCGATGTCCGACAGGTCCCTGCACATCAATGTCAGGTGATGCTGCTGATCCATACCACGTACCTGGCGCAGCCGATCCATCGCATCCTTGTCGCCGATATGGCAACCAAGCGCATAGCAGGAGTCGGTCGGGTACGCGATCAACCCGCCCTGGCGCACGATGTCCGCGGCCTGGCGGATCAGGCGAAGTTGCGGGTGGGTGGGATGGACGCTGAAGAACTGTGCCATGCCGCGCTACAGCCCCCAGTCATGCCACACCGGCTTCAGGTGCGCTGCCAGCGGCGGCAACTTGCCGAAATCGGCGACGGCGTCCCCCGGTGCGTGGAAATCCGAACCACGCGAGGCCAGCAAGCCGTGCTTCTGCGCGACTGCGGCGAACAGCGCGTACTGGTCCGGGGAATGGCTGCCGGTCACGACCTCAATGGCCTCCCCGCCCCCAGCCTTGAACTCTTCCAGGAGATCCTCAAACGCACCTGCGGAGAGCCCGTACCGCCCCGGGTGCGCCATCACCGCCCTGCCGCCGGCGGCGCGGATCCAGCCGAGCGCAGTCGCAAGTTCTGTCCAAGCGTGGGCGACGTAGCCCGGCTTCCCCGGCACAAGGTAGCGCTTGAATGCCGACTTGAGGTCGGGAACCGCGCCGATTTCCGCAAGGTACCGGGCGAAATGGGTCCGCCCGATCATGCCCCGGTTGTCAGCGTACTTGAGCGCGCCTTCGAACGCCCCTTCGATCCCGGCTTCGGCCAGTTCCTCCGCCATGCGCTCCGCCCGGCCGATACGGCCACTGCGCACAGATGCGAGCCCGCGGACCAAGGTTGATTCCAGAGGGTCGATGCGCAGCCCGACGACGTGCACCGTTGTGCCGCGCCAGGTGACCGAGATTTCGACGCCGTCGATGAAATCAATCCCTGCCATGCGAGCGGCCGACCGTGCAACCGCCAGTCCGCCGGTTTCGTCGTGGTCGGTAAGCGCGAGCACGTGCACCCCCTGCGCCGCAGCACGTGCCACCACGGCGTCGGGATGCAGCGACCCGTCCGACACCGTCGAATGGCAGTGCAGGTCGACATCGGTCATGCGGGAGAGCCCGGCGCTGCGCTCGCCGCGAACGACTGCGAGAGAAAGTCCTGGATCAGCCGCGCGACCTGCTCAGGCTGGTCGTGGTGGAGCATATGCCCGGCCTCCCGGACCGTCTCGTAGCGCAGAGTTTTGTGCGCGGCGCGGCGCTCCGCATAGTCGACCGACCCGATGCCTATCTGCTTGAGTGTCTTCGACTCCGCCGCGTCCACCCAGAGCACCGGCGCGGTCACCTTGTTCCAGAAGGCGACCATCTCCTCGTAACGCGAAAGCGTCGCGTTGACGATCTTGTGGGCCGGGTCGCTGCGCAATTCGACGCCGCCGCCGCTCACTTCCTTGCCCCAGTGGCGTGCGAGGAATTCCGCCCGGTCACGCGTCAGCCTCGGATTGTTCTTCTGCAGGCGATCGGCAAGTGCGGCGAAATTCTCGTAACCGCGCAGCGTCGGCCGGTCACACAACTCGTTGAGCCAGCGCAGCAGGCGGCCAGGCGCCTGCCCCGGTTCATTGCGCGCCATGCCGAATCCTTCCAGATTGACGAATCTCGCGATGCGCTCCGGCCGCGTGCCGGCGTAGATCGAGCCCACGTTGCCGCCAAGGCTGTGGCCCACCAGATTGACCGCTTCGTCCGGCTGTATGCGGTGCAGGAGTTGGTCCAGGTCGGCGACATAGTCCTGGAACCAGTAGCTGTCGGAAGGTCCCCAGCCGCTCAGGCCGTAGCCGCGCCAGTCCGGAGCATAAATGTCCCAGCCCGGGTCGAGGGCATCGACAAGAAACTGGAACGATGCCGAAACGTCCATCCACCCATGCAGCAGGACCAACCTCCGCGCGGCGTCACCGGGCCAGTGCCTCACGTGGTACCGGAGGCCTCTAAGGTCAAAAAACAGGGATTCGCTCTGTCGCATGGCGGGCGCGATGATATCAGCCGCGACACGCCAACCAACCCCGCGCCAAGAATGAGGAATTTCGTCGCGTTATGATAGCGGCCCTGACAGACCCGGAAATCGCCGAGAAAATGCCGATTTTTTCCCTGGGCGAGCGCCGCGTCGAATTGCGCGGCGAGCGCCACTATATTGCCCACGATGCCACCCTGGCCGGTTCGATCGTGCTGGAAAACGACGTCAGCATCTGGTTCGGCGTGATCATTCGCGCAGATAACGACCAGGTGACGATCGGCGCGGAGACCAACGTCCAGGACGGCACGGTCCTGCACGTGGACCCGGGTTTCCCGCTGACGCTGGGCCGCAACGTGACGATCGGCCACAAGGCCATGCTGCATGGCTGCTCTGTCGGCGATGGCACGCTCATCGGCATCAACAGTGTGGTGCTGAACGGCGCGAAAATCGGTGCCGGAACGCTCGTTGGCGCCAACAGCCTCGTGGCCGAGGGCAAGCAAATCCCCCCCGGGGTGCTGGTCCTCGGCTCCCCGGCCAAGATCGTGCGCGAACTCACGCCGGAGGAGCAAAAACGCGTGATGGACATATCGCACGGATATGTCGAACGGTCCGGGCTGTTCCGCTCCTCGCTGTGTGAGCAGACCCTCCCGGCGTCGGCTCGCTGATGAAGGACTACTACCGCATGCTCGGCCTGGCACCTGCCGCAACGGTCGCCGAAATACGTGGCGCCTACCGGAAAAAGGCCTCCGCGCTCCATCCGGACCGCAACCCGTCGGAAAAGGCGCATGTCGAATTCCAGGCCATGCAGGAAGCGTACGACGTGCTGTCCGACGCGACGCGCCGGCGCGCCTACGACGACAACCGCCGCCGCAGCCTGATCGAGCACCCGATCGAAACCGCGCGGGAAATCTGGAGCGCATACCTCAAGGACGCACTCACTTGAAGCTTTCACCCTATTTCAGAGAGCTTTCCTCTGCTTACGCCTACGAGATCGAGGACCTGACCTGGGATTCTGGCGGGGACAACGTTCTTGCTTCGCGCCTGAAGGTGAAGCGCAATCAGTTCGACCAACTCCTGCCGATGAGCGAATTTGACCCGGTGATGGTCGTTCCGGCCTTCCGCGGCGCATTCCGTTTCGGCGCAAAGGAAGTGTCTCAGGACATATTTGCGAAATTGCTCGCGGCACAGCCTGGAGATTTCCCGGACTGGGAGACCCTTTCCCAGACCATCGAGTTGGAACCCTGGGCGAAACCGTTGGCCGAGCGCGCGCTGAAATCTTCCGGCGGTGAGCAGTTCATGCTGATTGCCGCCGGGCTCGAGTACCTGTTCTGCGGAAACGGGGCCGCCGGTGCGACAACTGAGTCCGCGGCCGCTGAAGCGGCGCCTGAAGATGGTGAGCGCGACTCCGACGAGGACGCGGATGACGACCTCGCCGAGGCTGGCGAGGACTATCTCAGTGAACAGGGTTTCGACCGGCGCAGCTGAACGCGAACGCAACTTTTCAAGGAAACCGCATGTCACACCCCGCCATCGTCAAAGCGTCGGCGCTCATCCACGCCGGAGACATCAGTGCAGCAGAGTCCGAACTCGCGGAACTCGTCGAGACCGAGGGCGACAACGCTCTGGTGACGGTGCTCGACGAACTCCAGCCCAAGGACCTTCTCGCCATCCTGCGGGAGTACGACGCCTCCAAGCCGTCTCTGATCAACCTGCTCGTCACACCCAGGCAGTTCGCGGACGCAGTGATCATGGAGAGGCTGTATGCAGAGCGCAATCGCGACCGCCTGCGCTCGATGATCAATTCCGTGATTTTTCGCGAAGCCGTAGAGCCGGACGACTTCATTGCGGCGCTGACCGAAAAGGACCTCGGCCTCGATGTGCTCGCCGACTATCTTGATGAGCGTTTCGACGAAGTCTCGATCTTCAGGAACTGCGGCAGCTTCGTACCCAGCGAAGAAGAGCGCGCGCCGAAGGACGAGGAAGACGATGCCACCCGGGAAGACCAGTTTTCAGTACCCAAGGGAGGCGTAGGGCTCGACGAGGTGACCGACCACGACTGGATGGAGCTTACCTGGCGCCTGGCGCACCACTTCCCTGACGAATTCGACCACGTGTTCAGGATCCTGACTGTACGCAGCCGCGCCGCCGAAGAGGCGCAGGCGGCCAGCGACGGCAATGCGCCGGCAGGCCCTGCCGGACCCGCGGCTCCAGCCGGCCAGGAGACCGCCGAAGAGTCCGCCCTTTGAGCCGCGCAATCCCCTCTGCTGCCGCGCCGCAGGCGCTTACCGCCTACGACAATCGCCCGTATTTCGCGCGCGCGCTGGACTACGGCCTGAAGAACGGGTTGATCGACTCCGAAAAACTCGACGCCATGCGTACCGAGGGCGCCAAGGGCGTGGTGCAGATTGCAGACTACTTCGGCACCGCGCACCTGCGCACCGACCTCGACGAGGCCGTCAAGCGCATGGTCTACCTCGCCAGCCTGTATCTGGAACATATGTCGGATGGCAGCCTGCCGCGCGCCGCGAGGTCCCTGCAGGAGAACTCGTTCCTTTCGCATTCGCGCGGCGGCTCGCAGATGCTGAAAACCCTGTTCGCCATGCCGACCGATTCGACCATCCACGAACCGGCAGACGACCAAGACGTCAGAGAGTTTCTGCGCGCGCGCTCCCTGGGCGAGCAATGGAGCGTTGCCGAATACCGTGCCAACCTCGCCGAGCGTCGTGTCTGCGAAGAGGAAATCCAGGCCGCGCTGTGGTTTGCCGACGTAATGGAACTTCCGCGCGAAGCCCTGTTCGGCGAGCATGCCGAAAGCATCCTCGACGCCTGCCTGCTGTCGCGCGTCGCGGGCCGGTTCGAGGGCGGGTTACTGAGCGCGGACGAATTGAAGGAGTTCCTGCGCAAGGTTCGGCGCGCAAAGCGCAAACCGGCAGTCGACCAATCGCTGCTCGACGATATGCCGGAGGCCCTCCGTTTCGTCGGCGAGCGGCACCTGAAACGTATCCTCACAAAGGATCTTTCCCACATTGCAGATATGAAGGTCGCGTTCAATGACCTGGTGCGCGAATACCACGACCGCTTTCGCCACCTTTCGCTATCAAGCGAAGTCAGCGACTACGACGCCTTGGTGACCGACGAATGGCGAAAAGTCACCAAGGGAATGACCGACACCGATTCAATGAACACCGTGTTCCTCTGCCTTGCAGCGGGGAAGCCCCCCAAGCCCGCAATTACCGTGACGGAGGCGAAGGCGGCCATCCGCGCGATCCGCGAGGACGGCGCGTCCGTGGACAGAGTGGCCGAGTTCCTGCACCGCAGCGCCCCGCACCAGATGATCGAGGGGCTGGTCTCTCTCTGGGAGGAGGAGTTTCTCCCGGAGATGATCGAGCAGCTGATTCTCGACGAACCGCACGCCGGGACAGGCGCGCTCGACGCGATCGTGCGCAGCCTGTCCGAACACTGCCACATCAAGCGGCCGGCGCGAAAGCGCTGAAAAACCATGCAGACTGAAAGCTTTATCCCGGGCAAGGACGCTTCGCTCGAATCGACCATCCGCACGATGCAGGAAAAGCTCGCTGCGCGCGGGTTCCACCTGGATGAATCGTCGTGGCTAAACCCGGTGGAGGCGATCTGGTCGGTACACGTGCGCGACCACGCCTGCCCGATGCTGTTTTCCAACGGCAAGGGCGCAACGCAACTGGCGGCGCGCGCCAGTGCGCTCGGCGAATTCTTTGAGCGCCTGAATACGCACTACTTCTGGACGCACTTCTACCTGGGGGAGACCCGCGCCAGGCGAGCGTTCGTCCACTATCCTCAGGAGCGCTGGTTCGCGCTGGACGGCAGGACTACCTGGCCCGCCGAACTGCTCAACCCTGAGCTGCACGCGTTCTACAACCCGGAGGGCACGATCGACCGCGAGGTGCTGGTAGACCTCAACTCGGGCAACGTCGCGCGCGGCATCTGCGCCCTCCCCTACACGCGGCTACGCGACGGTGCCGAGACCTGGTTCCCGGTCAACATCATCGGCAACCTGTACGTGAGCAACGGCATGGCGGCTGGCAATACCCTGATGGAGGCGCGCAGCCAGGCCCTGTCGGAAATCTTCGAACGGCATATCAAAAGCCGCATCATCAGCGAGGGCCTGTGCCTCCCCGAGGTGCCTGAAGAGGTTATCGCGCGCCATCCGGGGATCGCGGCCGGGATCAAGGGGCTGCGCGCGGCCGGATTCGGAATCCTGGTGCGCGACGCTTCACTCGGGGGGCGCTACCCCGTCATGAACGTCACCCTGCTGCATCCCAAGGACCAAGGGTGTTTCGCCAGCTTCGGCGCGCACCCGCGCTTCGAGATCGCTCTCGAGCGCGCGCTCACCGAACTGCTGCAGGGCCGCGCGCTCGAATCCCTCGAAGGGTTTCCCGAGCCCGGCTTTGACATGGAAGAGATCACCCTGGCGTCCAACCTCGAAATCCACTTCGTGGATTCGAGCGGAGTCATCAGCTGGAGATTCCTCGGCGACACGCCCGACCATCCCTTCGTCGACTGGAATTTCAGCAGCACCACTGCGGAAGACTACGCCTGGCTGTGCGCCTGCGTCGCGGCCGAAGGCAAGGACATCTACGTCGCGGATTTTTCCGAGCAGGGTGCCTACAGCTGCCGCATCCTCGTACCCGGCATGTCCGAGATCTATCCGGTGGAAGACCTGGAGTGGGAAAACAACAGCGTCGGCAAC
>JBBQVP010000215.1:0-6865 GCA_038211455.1 Burkholderiales bacterium | reverse complement strand
GAAAGCGATGCGCACCTATATGAGGTGGTGCGAAAAGCGATGGCGGCACGGGGTGTGCGCAGCTTCATTGCGGTACCGATGGTCAGTCAAGGAGCGTCGATCGGCACGATCATCGTCAATCGGCGGGATCCGGGGGCTTTTTCCGAGAACGATATCGGTTTGCTGCAGACCTTCGCCGACCAGGCCGTGATCGCAATCGAGAATGTGCGGCTGTTCAACGAAACGAAGGAGGCGCTCGAGCGGCAGACTGCTACCGCGGAAATCCTCAAGGTCATCGCACGCTCGCCCTCCGACACGCAGCCGGTGTTCGACGCGATTGCCGCCAGTTCGAACCGGCTGATCGGTGGGTTTTCGACGAGCGCATGGAGAGTGTTCGATGATCAGTTGCATGTGATCTCCTTTACCTCGACCGGTCCGGCGGGCGATGAGGCGCTCAGGAGGGCGTCGCCCCAACCGCTGTCAGGCCCCAACCTCCTCGCCAAGGCGATCCGCACGCAAGCCACGCTGCTGATCGAGGACACCGAGGCCGGCGGCGAGGTCACGGACGAAATGCGCGACGTCGCACGGGTGCGCGGATTTCGCAGCATGCTGGTGGTGCCCTTGATGCGCGAAGGATCCGCCGTCGGCCTGATCGCGGTGACGCGCACCTTGCCGGGCACGTTCGCCGTTCACGTCATAGACCTGCTGAAGACGTTTGCTGACCAGGCGGTCATCGCCATAGAAAACGTGCGCCTGTTCAACGAGACGAAAGAGGCCCTCGAGCGGCAGACCGCGACCAGCGAAGTGCTCAAGGCGATCAGCCGCTCGACCTTCGACTTGGAGTCGGTGCTGCGCACGCTGCTCGACTCCGCCGCGCGCCTGTGCGGCGCCGATCGCGGGATCGTCTTCCGGCCCGACGGCGAGGGACGCTACTTCCCGGCCACCATGTACAACTACGAACCGGGTTCGCCCGCCGAAGTCACGCTGCGCACTACGCCTCTGAAGCACGACATCGCGTCCGCCACCGGCCGCGCGGTGATCACCAGGCAGACCGTCCATATCGAGGACGTGCTCGCCGACCCGGAATACGGCCGGCAGGATCTCTCGGGCACCGGAAACTATCGCAGCGCGTTGTCGGTGCCGATGGTGCGCGGCGACCAGATCGTCGGCGCGATCACTATGACCCGGGGCCGCGAACCGCAACCGTTCACCGAAAAGCAGATCGAGCTGGTAACCACTTTCGCCGACCAGGCCGTGATCGCAATCGAGAACGTGCGGATGTTCAACGAGACGAACGAGGCACTTGAGCGGCAGACGGCGACGGCGGAAATTCTCAAGGTGATCAGCGAGTCGCCCACGGATGTGCAGCCGGTGTTCGACGCAATCGTGCGCAGCGCCGAGAAACTTTTCGGCCGCAGATCCGGCCTCTGGACGCTCGTCGAAGAAGGCCGGCTGAAGTTGCAAGCCGCCTACCCGCCGGTTACGGCGGAGGAAAGGATCCCGTACGCGCAAGGAATGGCGGTTAACCGGGACAACTTACTGGGCAGGTCGGTGCTCGACAGAAAAGCCACTCAGATCTCCGACACCATGGGGCCCGAAAGCACGCCTTTTGCACGCGCAAACGCGGACAAACTCGCGTTTCGCGCAATTGCCGCCGCACCGCTCGTACGCGAAGGCAAGGCGATCGGCGCAGTGGTAGTTACCTCTACCGATACTGGCGCCCTCTCCGACAAGCAAATGGCATTGCTCGGCACCTTCTCCGACCAGGCTGTCATAGCAATCGAGAACGTGCGCCTGTTCAACGAAACAAAGGTGGCATTGGAGCAACAGACGGCCACGTCGGCAATTCTAAAGGTCATCAGCCAATCGCCGAACGACACGCAACCGGTCTTCGATGCGATCGTGCGGGATTGCCTGCCGCTTTTCGGGGGAATGAACGTGGCCCTGTTCCTCAGGCGCGGTGAGATTATCGATCGCGTCGCGTTTGCGCTCTCCCCGGGTTACGAAGACGAAGCCCGCGACATGTTTCCGACCCGGATGGATTCGGGCGGCATCAATGCGAAAGCGATCCAAACCGGACAGCTCGTTCAGGTTTCGGATGTCATGAGCGAGACATGGGTTTCCGAGAGCACACGATCTGTTGCACGGCGCATGGGATTCCGGAGCCTGATGTCCGCGCCCATGCTTCGCGAAGGAGAGGCTATTGGCACGATCGCCGTCTTCAAGGCGGCACCGACGAATTTCCCGACGCAGCAAGTCGAGCTGCTCAAAACCTTCGCCGACCAGGCCGTGATCGCCATCGAAAACGTTCGCCTGTTCCACGAAGCGCAGGAAGCGCGTGCCGCAGCCGAGGCCGCCAACGAGGCCAAGAGTTCCTTCCTCGCGACCATGAGCCACGAAATCCGCACGCCCATGAACGCGGTGATCGGCATGAGCGGGCTGCTCCTCGACACCCCGCTGAACGACGAGCAGAAAGACTACGCAGGCACCATCCGCGACTCGGGCGATGCGTTGCTGACGATCATCAACGACATCCTCGATTTCTCCAAGATCGAAGCCGGGCGCATGGACATCGAAGCGCACCCGTTCGACCTGCGCGAGTGCGTGGAATCGGCGCTCGACCTGATCGCCACGCGCGCAGCCGAAAAGAAGCTCGACCTCGCCTACCTGTTTGAGGGAGACGTTCCGGTCGCGGTGGACGGAGACGTCACGCGCCTGCGCCAGGTGCTCCTGAACCTGCTCGCCAACGCAGTGAAATTCACCGAGGCCGGCGAAGTCGTGCTCACGGTAAATGCCAAGGAGGCCGAGGGCGGCGTCGAACTCACGTTTGCGATCCGCGATACGGGGATCGGCCTGTCGGAGGAAGGCATGAGCCGGTTGTTCCAATCCTTTTCTCAGGCCGATTCTTCCACCACCCGAAAATACGGCGGCACCGGCCTCGGGCTCGCGATCAGCAAGCGCCTGTGCGAGCTGATGGGCGGCAGCATGCATGCGGAGAGCGCCGGGTCGGGACAAGGCTCGACCTTTGTCTTTACGATCGTCGCGCCGCGCGCGGCGTCGCCGCAGACGAATCGGCGCGAATTCATCGGCCAGCAACCGGCGCTCGCGGGCAAGCGCGTGCTCGTGGTCGACGACAACGCGACCAACCGCAAGGTGCTCGCGCTGCAGTCCGGAAAGTGGGGCATGCAGACGAGCGACACGGCGTCCGCCGGCGAAGCGTTACGCTGGCTGCATACCGGCGAGAAGTTCGATGTCGCGGTGCTCGACATGCATATGCCGGAGATGGACGGCCTCACGCTCGCAGGCCGCATTCATGCCATCGCGCCCGGACTGCCGCTGGTGCTGTTCAGCTCGCTCGGTCGCCAGGAGGCCGGCGACACCGAGGGCTTGTTCGCCGCCTACATGAGCAAGCCTCTGCGCCAATCGCAGCTGTTCGATACGCTGGCGGGTCTGCTCGCCACGCAGGAAGCACCCAAGGCGGCGCCCGCCCAGGCCAAGGCGAAGATTGAAGAGGGCATGGCGTTGCGCCACCCGCTGCGCATCCTGCTCGCGGAGGACAACGTCGTAAACCAGAAACTCGCGATGCGCCTCCTGCAGCAGCGCGGCTATCGCGCGGACCTCGCGAGCAACGGTGCGGAGGCGATCGAATGCGTCGAGCGCCAGGTGTACGACCTGGTGCTGATGGATGTGCAGATGCCCGAGATGGACGGCCTCGAAGCTTCGCGCCGGATCACCGCGCGCTGGGTCCCCGGCAAGCGCCCGCGCATCGTCGCGATGACCGCCAACGCCATGCAGGGCGACCGCGAGGCCTGCCTTGCCGCGGGCATGGACGACTACATCACCAAGCCGATCCGCGTCGACCAGCTGGTCGAGGCACTGAACACCACGCAACAGCGTAAGGACTGAGATGCCCGATCCCGTGATCGACCTCGCTGTATTCAACGAACTCCAGGAGAGTGCCGGCGCCGAGTTTGTGACCGAGCTGCTCGACGCCTTCTTTGAGGAAGCACCGCAGATCCTCGCGGAAATGCGCGCGGCACAAACTTCCCGGTCGGCGGACGCATTCCGGCGCGCGGCGCACTCGCTCAAGTCCAATGCCAACACTTTCGGCGCCGCACATCTGGCCGAAATGGCGCGCGACCTCGAACTCGGCGGCTTGACCGCAGATGCAGGCCCGGTCGACGTGCTTGAAGCCGAATACCAGCGTGCTGCCGCAGCGCTGAAGGAGCTGTCGCGTGGCTGAGAATGGCGCCCGCGTGCTGGTGGCAGACGACAACAAGGTCAACCGCCTTCTGCTCACGCGCAGCCTCCAACAGCAGGGCCACCGCGTCGCGACAGCCGAAAACGGGCGTGTGGCCCTGGAGATGCTGCGCGCCGAGCCCTTCGAACTCCTACTGCTCGACATGGAAATGCCCGAACTCGATGGCTTCCAGGTGCTTGAACAGATGCTGGCCGACAAGAAGCTCGCGGACATTCCGGTCATCGTGACCAGCTCGCTGGAAGGCGTGACCAACGTGGCGCGCTGCATCGAACTTGGCGCCGACGACTACCTGCCTAAGCCCGTGAACCCGGTGCTGCTGCGCGCGCGCATCAATTCGAGCCTGGAACGTAAGCGCCTCCGCGACCAGCAGAAGAACCTCGTGAGGCGGTTTGCGACCTCCGCAGTGGCCGACGACCTGCAGAAATCGGGGTTCTCGCTCGGCGGGCGACGGGTGCGCGCCACGGTCATGTTCTCTGACATCCGGGGTTTCACGTCACTGTGCGAATCGCAGTCGCCCGAAGAAACCATCGAGCTGCTGAACACCTACTACACGCTGATGTTCGACGCGATCAACGGGCAGGGCGGCGTGGTCAACCAGATGATTGGCGACGGTCTCATGGCGATCTTCGGTGCGCCGTTGCCGCTGGAGGATGCCGAACTTGCAGCGGCACGCGCGGCGCTGGATATGATCGAAATGATCGAACTCTTCAACCAGGAGCGCGTAGCAATCGAAAAGCCGCCGATCCGAATCGGGATCGGCATCGCCTCGGGCGAGGTCGTCGCTGGCTACACCGGAACCCAGGACCGCGCGACATACACCTGCATCGGCGACACGGTAAACCTCGCGGCGCGGCTGGAAGCGCACACCAAGGAGGCAGGGCGCGGCATCCTGGTCGATGGTCAAACGAAGGCCGCGATTGGCGAGCGCCTCGTGCTCGACGCGATGGGCGAAGTGCAGTTCAAAGGCAAGGGCGCGGCAGTGCCGGTCTATGCGCTGAAGACAGGCACATAAAACCTGAACTTTGTTTCCGTAAACCCCCCAGCCACAGCGGCTTTTTGGATAATCGTGTTGTTAGATTACACAACAGGCCGTGCGACAGGAGATTTCGCCACCGGCGGGTGTCGCCGTGGCACGGAACGCGCAGACCGGGTAAGCGCCCCATAGACCTTGGTCAGTTCCGCCGGAAGCGCGGCCACATCGCCGATCACCAGGTAACGGTGTTCCTCGCACATGCGGCGCAGGTAGTCGTTTCCCGCCGGGTCGATGGTGATACAGAAGGAGGAGATCCCGGCGCGGGCGGCTTCCTGCAACGCGCGTGCGGTATCGAGGATGCCGTACTCACGGTCGCGCCGGTCGGGGCCGTAGTCGCGGTCCTCCGGATAGCCGTCGGAAACGATGATCAGCACCTTGCGGCGCAAGGGCTGGCGCATCAGCTTGGCGGTGGCGTGCCGGATGGCGGGGCCCATGCGGGTCGAGCGGCGCGGTTCCATGGCCGCAAGCGCCGCCCAGGTGCGCGCCGAGAGCCGGTCGCCGAAATCCTTGATCACGTTGAATTCCACGTTCTCGCGCCCATCGCCGGAAAACCCGTAGACCGCGTGGCTGTCGCCAAGGCGCTCCAGCGCGTCGCACATCAGCGCGAGCGCCTCTTTCGAGACATCGATGACGCGTCGCCTGGGTGCCGATGGCGTCGCGTCGACCGGGCCGCCGGCGCGTCCCCAGAGATACAGGTCCTGCTCTGCCGGCGGCGCCGCAGGAACCGGAACCGCATCCGGGATCGGGAAATCGGTGGACGCGCTGGTGTCCACCAGGAACGCCGCCGCGACCTCGCGCAGGCTGCGGTCGCGCCGCACATAGAGGTTCGCGTCGGTGGCATGACCGCTCTTGCGGTCGATGACCGCATCGATCACGGCATCCAGTTCCAGCTCGTCGCCGTCGCTCGCGCGGTGCACGCGCTGCCAGGACTCGGGCTTGATGAAACCGAACTGGCGCTTCACCTGGCCCGCCAGCGCCGCATTGCGCCGCCGCGCCGCGCCAATGAATTCGTAGTCATCGCCGCGCAGGCGATGCTCGTAGACCCGGCACCACGCCTTTTTGTAGGCCTGCGCGTGGCAATCCCATTCGTCGTAGTAGAAACTGAGCGGCCCGTCCTGCACGGCGAGGCGCGCCAGCGCTGCACGCGATGCGGTGTTCACAGCACCCCCTGCTGCATCGGCTTCCCCGCCGTTCGGCGCCGCGACGTCCGTCGCAGCCGGCGGTTCTGTCTCCAGCCTCCCGCCGCCTGGCGTTCCGCCGCGCGCGTGCGCGGCGCGGCGGTCGGCGCGAAACTCGCCGCGAAACTCCACCCCGGGAACATCGAACGCCTCGTCCGCCGCTTCGGCCTCGCCTTCGCCCTGCTCCCCCGGCAGCGCGCCGGAACTGTCGGCAGCCACGCCGTGCGACGGTTGCGCCGCATCGGCGGGTGCCTGCCCGTCTGCGGACCGATGCGCCGGCGCGCGCCGGAACAGGCCTTCAAGCAGTGCGCAGATCTCCAGCGCCGCGCGCGCACTGTCGTACACGCTGGCCGCCGGCGCCTGCAGGCCCTGCATCGTGTCCAGGATCGGCCCGAGCAATCCGGTGTCGTCCTG
>JBBQVP010000214.1:0-6877 GCA_038211455.1 Burkholderiales bacterium | reverse complement strand
ACATCCGAGCCCGCGCATACGGCGACCAGGCCCGCCAGCGGGCCGTTATGCACGAATCCCGGGTCGTTTCGGCCCGCTACCAGGGCCGCGAGCGTGCCGCCAACCATCGCCATCAGTGAATTTACCGCTACGAGGCCGGAGAGTTTGCCGATCTCCTGCGCCGACATGACGTTAAAGCCAAACCAGCCGACCGTCAGGATCCATGCACCGAGGGCAAGGAAGGGAATCGACGACGGCGGGTGGGCGGCGATGTTTCCCTCCTTCGAATATCGCCCTCGCCGGGCACCCAGCAAAATTACCGCCGCCAGGCCGATCCATCCGCCCATGGCGTGCACCACCACCGATCCCGCAAAGTCGTGGAATTCAGCGCCGAATGCGCCCTTGAGCCAAGCCTGGAAACCGAAATGCTGGTTCCAGGCGATGCCCTCGAAGAAAGGGTACACAAATGCGACCAGCAGCATCGAGGCGGCCAGCTGGGGATAGAACCGGGCCCGCTCCGCGATGCCGCCGGAAACGATTGCCGGGATCGCGGCGGCAAAAGTCAGCAGGAAGAAGAACTTCACCAGCTCGTAGCCGTTTTTCTCGGCTAGCACGTCCGCGCCGACGAAGAAACTGACGCCATAAGCAATTCCGTAACCCACACAGAAATAGGCGACCGTCGACGCAGAGAAATCCGTGAGGATTTTCACGAGCGCGTTGACCTGATTTTTGGAGCGGACCGTACCGAGTTCCAGGAAAGCGAATCCCGCGTGCATCGCAAGCACCATCACTGCGCCGAGCAATACAAACAGCGCGTCCGAACCGCTCTTGAGCGTCTCCATGCGGGCTCCTCCCCAGGGGTTTTCCAGCGCCGGTGTATCCCCGGCATACCGCAATATAGTGCGTATCGGTGAAGGAGACAAAATCCGCTGTTGAAACAGGGCACGGCCACGCTGTTCCGCGGGCCGGCCTGTTGCTAGACTGCCTGTCTGACAGCCATGCCAAGGCCGGAAATGCCCGATTCGAACAGTCCGTTGAACCTCAGGAGTTTCATTGCGCAGGTCGAGCAGAACGATCCTCGGGACGTTCTGCGCTTCAAGGACAGGATCGCGCTCGACTACGACGCCACGGCCATCGCGCTGGAACTGGAGCGTGGTCGCGCCTGGCAGGCGCCGGTGCTCTGGTTCGACAATGTGGGAGATTCCGAATTTCCGGTGGTGACCAATGTCTTCGCGACACGCACGCGCTACGCGCTGGCTCTCGGAGTGCCGCCAGAGCGCCTGATCGAGGAATGGGCCGCGCGCGGCGATCGCGCACTCGAACCCCGCCTCCACGACAAGGGTCCGGTGCAGGACGTCGTCTACCGTGGTGCCGATGTCGACCTCTCGCGCATCCCGATCAAGAAGCATTTCGAGCGTGACGGTGGCCGCTACATCACCAACGGCATCATCATCGCCAAGGATCCGGAGACCGGGGTGCGCAACGCCAGCCACCATCGCATGCAGGTGAAGGGCAGGACACGCCTGGGCACCAGCCTCCACAGCCGCCGCCACCTCTGGGACTACGTGCGGCGCGCTGAGGAACTGAAGAAGGAGATCCCGATTGCGATCGTCATCGGCGGACACCCGCTGATGACATTTGCCGGCCTCTGGAAGGGCGGAATGGGCGTGGACGAATACGCAGTGGCCGGCGGGCTCGCGGGGCGGCCGCTGGACATCTCGAAATGCGTGAGCGTGCCAATCGAGGTGCCGGCCGAAGGGGAGATCGTCCTTGAGGGCCATATCCTCCCCGGCGTGCGCGAGCCTGAGGGCCCGTTCGCCGAGTTCACCGGCTACCACTCCGAACGCTCGACCGAAAACGTGATCGAGGTCACCGCGATCACCCACCGCAAGGGCGCGATCTACCAGGACGTGGTCGGCGGCATGTCCGACGAGCACTGCAGCATGCTCGCGGTCCCGCAGGAAGCACGCCTGCTGCGGGCGCTGCGCGGGACCTTCTCCAACGTGACGAAGGTTTCCTACCCGAAGTCGGGGACCTGCCGTTTCCACGCGGTGATCGCGATGCGAAATCCCGTCGCAGGCCAGCAGAAGAACGCCGCGATGATCGCCTTTGCCGAGGACATCAGCCTGAAGCTGGTGATCGTCGTCGACGACGACGTGGACGTGTTCGACGATCAGGACGTGTTCTGGGCCATGGCCACGCGCATGCAGGCCGATGATGATATCGACGTGATCCGCAACGCCTTTGGGGCGATCCTCGACCCCTCCAACGACAACGGGAAGACCGCCAAAATGATCATCGATGCGACCAAGCCGCGGCCGGATTTTTCGCAACGCCATACGCTGCCGGCCGACGCGATCGCGCGTGCGAAAGCGCTGCTTGCCAGGGTGCGGGCATGAAGGCGCAACCCCGCCTCATCGTCGGGGTCACCGGCGCCTCCGGCACGGTGTACGCCGTGCGCGCGCTCGAGTTACTGCGCAAACTCGGGATCGAAACGCACCTCGTCATGACGAAGTCGGCACAGGTGACGCTGGCCTACGAGACATCCCTGAAGGTGAAGGATGTTGAGGCGCTGGCCGACGTCGTCTATCGGAACGAGGACATCGGGGCGGCCATCTCCTCGGGCTCGTTCAAGACCCTGGGGATGCTGGTGGCACCCTGCTCCATTCGCAGCTTGTCGGAAATCGCCGCCGGCGTGACGGGCAGCCTGCTGTCGCGCTCGGCGGACGTGGTGCTGAAGGAACGCCGCCGCCTGGTCCTTATGGTCAGGGAAACGCCCAATCACCTGGGACACCTGCGCAGCATGGTCGCCGTCACCGAGATGGGCGCGATCGTCATGCCGCCCGTGCCGGCTTTCTACACCAAACCGAAGAGCGTGGACGACATTGTCAGCCACTCGGTCGGCCGCGCCCTGGACCTGTTCGGCCTGGACTCCGGGACCGTCAAACGCTGGGGAGAGGACGTGGGGCCGAAAGGCTGAACCGCTATTCCTCCTTTGCCTCAAGCAGCGGAAACAGCGTCCCCACGTTTTCACGCTCGGCCCGCTCGTAAATCCAGTTTCCCAGAACAACGTCGCTGACCGCAAAGCCACGGTGCCAGAACACGATGGTGCCATCTCCGGCTTCACGGCCAGGCTTCAGCCCGGCCACCACCTGGCCGATCTCGGCATGCAGGTTACGTTCACTCAGCCGGCCGTCCACAATCATGGGATGCAGCGCCCCGCCGACCTTGCACTGCGCCCAGTCATCCACGACGACTTTGGAAGCACCGGTGACCACGCCCGGGTCCAGGGCCATCATCCAGCCGTAGGTCACCACGAGTGCGCCCGGCTTGACCGCGTAGTTCGGGATCAGCACTTCGGGCTTTTCAAGTCGCGTCGCCTCGATCACGATGTCTGCGCCGTCCACGGCTTCCGCCGCGCTTGCGTACGCCCTGGCGCGAATCCCGAGTTCCTCTTCGACCCGCGCAACCAGCCGTTCGCGGGACTCCGGGCGCGCGCTGTTGATCCGGATTTCGCGCAGCCTGAACTTGCGTGCCAGCAACCGGAGGTTCGCGAAGGCGGTTCCTCTGGCCCCGATATGCGCGACGATTGTCGAGCCCTCCGGGGCCAGGTGCATCGCGCCCGCGCAGGTCACCGCGCCGGTGCGCTGCCAGGTCAGGCTGGTCGCATCCATGATGCAGACCGGCACACCGACGGCCGGATCGTAGAGCGTCAGCATGCCGACTTCCGAGGGCAGTCCGTGCTTCCAGTTGTCGACGTAGTCTCCGATCACCTTGATGCCGGCGCGCTGGATCGGTCCCACCCAGGCGGACAGGATATTGAAGTGGCCGTTCATCACGTGGTCCAGGTGGAGGTGGCCCTTGGGTGGCTGCACGACCTGAGCGCGCCCGTGCGCAGCGAGCCCCTCCGTCACAACCCTGATGAGCTCGTCCGGGTCCGGGCTGAGGGCCTCGACCTGCGCCCGGCTCAGCAGGCGCACATTGATCGTCTTGTTCTGCATACTGTTTCTCCGGGCATGGACGGACGCGAATCCGGATGCTAACTTGGACGTCACATCAACGCATCCCGCCGGGCGAAATGAATCCGATCTACATCCACTACCTGAATGCACCCGACATCGAGGCGCTCGCCATGAGCAATCAGGAAATTCTCGACGCGGTGGAGGACGGACTGCGCGCGCAGGGCATGGGCAATACCGTCATCGAGCCGCGCATGCACCTGGTGCCTGACAAGTCCTACCCAGGCCATTTCAACGTGCTGCGGGGATACATCGCGCCGCTGGGGATGGCGGGCGTCAAGGTAGTCGGCGATTTCTACGAGAACTACAAGGTCGGCCTGCCGTCGGAACTGGCAATGCTTTACCTCGCGGATCCGAAGAACGGTTCGCCGATCGCGATGATCGACGCCTCCGTAATCACCGACATGCGCACGGGTGCCGTGACCGCGCTCGGGGCGAAGTACCTGGCAAAAAAACGCAGCCGGGTGCTCGGCCATGTCGGCGCGCGCGGCACGGCTTACTGGAACGTTCGCCTGCTCGACCACCTGTTCAAGCTGAAGGAGATTCGCGTGCACTCTCGCCGGCCCGAAAGCCGCAACGCATTCGGCGCAAAACTGGAAAAGAACCTGGGTCGTAAGGTCGTGGTCACCCGCGACTGGGAATCCTGCGTACGTGGCGCGGATATCATCGTCGAGGCTTCACGCCTGACCGAACCGGCACCGCTGTTGAAAACCGCATGGATCAAGAAGGGCGCGCTGGTCATGCCCTACGGAACCATGAGCGCGCTCGAACTCTCGCTCACTGACATCATGGACAAGATGGTGATGGACGACTGGGGGCAGGCACGCTCGGGTCCATTCGGCGCCCTGCGCGCCCACGTCGATGCGGGCAAGCTTTCCGAAAAGACTCTGCACGCCGAACTCGGGCAGATCGTCGCCGGCAAGAAATCCGGGCGTACCAGCGACGGCGAAACGATCCTGTTCTGGCACCGCGGCCTGCCGTTGTCGGACATCGCCCTGGGCGCGGCCATGCTCGGGAAAGCCAGGCGCCTCGGCATCGGGCAGCGATTGCGCTACCGCTAGGCTTTTTGCGCCGAACCATGTCGAACGAACGAATCGCTGACAGCAGAAAGGATCAGCCATGAAACGCCGCGAGTTCATTCGCCTCTGCGCAGCGGGCGTCGCCACCGGTGCCACGTCGGTTCACGCCGCTGCCGGAACCGCGCGCATGTACCCCAGGGCCCGGTTGGTCGATCCGCACGGCGCACCGCTTCGCGCCTCGCGCATCCCGGCGCAGAAAAACCTCGTGTTCAGCTTCCCGTTCGCAACAACGCCGTGCTTTCTCCTCAACCTGGGTCGGCCGGCAAACCAGGCGGTCACCCTTAAAACCTCGCACAACGAGACCTACGAGTGGAAAGGGGGCGTCGGCTCTGGTAAATCGATCGTGGCCTATTCGGCCATCTGCGCGCACCAACTGGCCTATCCCACGCGGGAAATCAGCTTCATCAGCTACCGCCCCGAGGCAAGCGCACCGAACAAGCATGCGCGCGTGATCCACTGCTGCGCCGAGCACAGCCAGTACGACCCCGCGCAGGGCGCGCGGGTGGTGGCGGGGCCAGCCCCGCAGCCGCTTGCGGCAATCCTGCTCGAACACGACCCTCAAAGCGATGAGTTGACCGCAGTCGGAACGCTCGGCGGGGAGATGTTCAACCAGTTCTTCACCAAATACGCATTCAAGCTGGCCATGGAACACGGCGACGCCGCGCGCCGGGCGGTGAGCGGCACGACGGCGGTCGAGGAACTCGACAATTACTGCCGCCAGCAGGTTCGCTGCTGAATGATCCCCTGGCTGGAGACAGGCACGCCATTCCCGCCGGCGGACAAGGCGCTGCGCCAGCCGAACGGCTTGCTCGCAGCGGGTGGAGATCTTTCGGCCGAGCGGCTGCTGATGGCGTACCGGCGGGGTATCTTCCCCTGGTACTCGGAAGGAGAACCTATCTTGTGGTGGTCTCCCGACCCGCGCATGGTTCTGCTCACCGACGAAGTGAAGATTTCGCGTTCGCTCGCCAAAAGCATACGCAACCGGGGCTACACGGTGCGCGTCGACACGGCCTTTGCACATGTCCTGGAGGGGTGTGCCGGCGAGCGCAACGGCCGGCCCGGCACCTGGCTGGTACCGGAAATGCGTGCCGCCTACCTGCGCCTGCACCAGCTTGGCTACGCGCACTCTTTTGAGACATGGCGAGGTGATGCGCTGGTGGGCGGGCTGTATGGCATGGCGATCGGCCGCATGTTTTACGGAGAATCGATGTTCGCCCGCACTACGGACGCCTCGAAGGTCGCGTTGTCCGTCCTGGCCGGTGAATTGCGCGCACGCGGGTTCCCGATGATCGACTGCCAGATGAACACGGCGCACCTCGCATCGCTCGGGGCGCGCGAAATCAGGCGCGCTGATTTCTTGCATGCAGTCTCAGCGTTGGTAAACTATGCCGAGCCGCCGGTCCGCTGGGACATATTGAATCGGAGCACCGCGCGGCCTGAAGAGGCCCAATGTCACGACTGAACGACCTGCCGCATGCGGTACTGCAGTTCTACGTTACTGCGCCCTACCCCTGCAGCTATCTTCCCGACCGGATGGCGCGGTCGCAGGTGGCGACGCCATCGCATCTGATCAATACCGACCTGTACGGAGACCTGGTGAAGGCTGGATTCCGCCGCAGCGGAATCTTTACCTACCGGCCGCACTGCGACAACTGTCGAGCCTGCGTTCCGGTGCGCATCCCGGTCGACGAGTACGTTCCCGCGCGCGCGCAGAAGCGCGCGTGGAAACTGCATTCCCACCTCGTCAGCCAGACCCAACCGCTGAAATTCCGGCTCGAGCACTACGCCCTGTACCTGCGC
>JBBQVP010000213.1:0-6908 GCA_038211455.1 Burkholderiales bacterium | reverse complement strand
TCCTGTCCCAGGATCGACACCTGCAGGGGCTTGCCGCTGGACACAGACTTGTAGGCGCCGATCTGGGTCAGTTCAATGCCGGCGATACGCGCAAGCCGCTCGCGGATCGGCTGTGTGAGAGCGGCCTGTGAGCGCCGTCGGTCCTTGCGCGGCACGAGCTGGACGAAGATGTTGGCGTTGTTCTTGCCTTGCGCGAAGCCGGTGTTGATCGTTGCATACGTGTACTTGACCTCGGCGAATTCGCGCAGCGCGGCCTCGGTCTGGCGGGTTTTCTGCGCCGAAAGTTCGAGCGACGAACCCACAGGGGTGGTGAACTGGACCTGGAGTTCCGACAGGTCCGGCTCCGGCACGAATTCGGAGCCCACGTATTTCATGAGAGGAAAGCTGCTCAGAAAAGAAACCACTGCAATGACCAGAACCGTCTTGCGGTGCGCCAGGCTCCAGGCAAGCAGCCTCGCGTAGCCTGAGGAGAAGGATTCCATCAGCCGGTGGAACCAGGCAAGCAGGCGTCCCAGCGGTCCCGGGCCGAATTTTCCTTCGGCCTGCGGGTCGTGCCAGATCGACGAGAGCATCGGGTCGAGCGTGAAGCTTACAAACATCGAGATCAGCACCGCTGCCACGACCGTCAGGCCGAATTGATGAAAAAACCTGCCGATGATTCCGCCCATGAATCCCACAGGAAGGAATACTGCGACGATCGAAAATGTCGTCGCCAGCACCGCGAGGCCGATTTCCCGCGTGCCTTCGAGGGCAGCCGTATGGTGGTCGCTGCCCATCGCGACGTGGCGAACGATGTTCTCCCTCACCACGATCGCGTCGTCGATGAGAAGGCCCACCGAGAGGGAAAGCGCCATCAGGGTAAGCACGTTGAGCGTGAAGCCGAACGCGTAGATGAACAGGAACGTTCCGATCAATGCAATCGGCAGCGTCAGCCCGGTGATCACGGTGCTGCGCCAGGAACCGAGGAACAGGAAGACGATGGCGATTGTCAGCACCGCGCCCTCTATCAGCGTGGTTTTCACGTCGGCCACCGAGTTCCGAATCCCGATCGAGGCATCGCGGACGATGCCAACCTTGACGTCGGCGGGAAGTAGTTCCTTCATCCCCGCAACCACGCGACGGACACCATCCACCACGCCGATCGTGTTTTCCCCCTGCGCCTTGATGATGTCGATGGATATCGCGCGCTCGCCGTTGACCAGCGCGATGTTCTCCTCTTCCTGCTGACCGTCTTCGATGTCGGCGATCTGCCCGAGCGTGACCGCCCGGCCTCCGCGCCGCGCGACGATCAGGCTCTGGAAATCGCGCGGATTGAGCAGGCGTGCCTTTATCTGGACGATCTTTTCCTGGCTCGACGTGACAATGGCGCCCGCCGGCAGCTCCTGGTTTTCCGACTGCAGCGCCCGGACGACCTGGTCGGCCCCGATTCGCTGGGCCTCCATGTCCTCCAGCCGCAGGTAGACCTTGATCTCGCGCTTTACCCCGCCCACGAGCGTAGCCTGCCCGACGCCGCCGACGTTTTCCAGTCGCTTCTTGATGACCTGATCGGCCAGAGAGGTGAGCTCGCGCAGGCTGCGGTCCGGTGCGGTGACCGAAACCGAGACGATCGGATAGTCGTCGGGATTGAAGCGCGAGACCCGGGGCTCCTTGATCTCGACGCGGAATTTCGGTCGAAGGATCGCTATTTTTTCCCGCACATCCTGCGCGGCGATTTTCGGCTCGATGCTGAGATCGAACTCGATGATCACGACCGAAAGCCCTTCGTAGGATCTGGAGGAAAGGGTCTTGATGCCGCTGATCGTATTGACGGTCTCCTCGACCTTGCGGGTAACTTCCTCTTCGACGTTCTCGGGCGACGCGCCCGGATACTCGGTCTGCACCACGACGACCGGAAAGCTGACATCCGGAAACTGCTCGACCGGCAGGCGGTTGTAGGAAAACAGGCCGAGAACCAGCAGCGCGGCCATCATCATGGTCGCAAATACGGGGTTATGAATACTGACTCGTGTAAACCACATGGCGCCGCGTCAGTTCCCGGTCGGACGATTCGCAGAGGAGGCGGGGCGCTCCCGGACCTGTGCGGCCGATCCGTCGCGCAGTTGTCCCAGATTGCTCTTTACGATGCGATCGCCCGCCTGGAGCCCTCCGAGAACCTGCTCAATCCCGTTGCCGTCGCCCGCACCGATTTTTACCGGGCGTCTGCGCAGAAAGCCGTTCTCGATCGCGTATACGAATGTCTGGCCGATCTCCTCGCGAACCGCCGAAGTGGGCGCCAAGAGGACGTTCTCCATCCGTTCGAGGATCAATTCACCCTGCGCAAACAACCCGCCGCGCAGCAGCCCGTCCTTGTTCACGATGAGCGCGTACACCGAGATGGATCGGGACCCGGCGGAAGTCGAAGGGTTGATCCGGTCTATTTTTCCGGCGAAGCTGCGTTCGCCAAATCCATCCACGTGAAAGGTGACCGGCTGGCCAACTTTGATCTGCGCAATCGTCGACGCGGGAACCGACGCTTCGAGTGTGAGGGTGGAGAGATCGACGACTGAAATGATTCTGGCGTCAAGCGGAACGCGCTCGCCAGGTTGCGCATGGCGTTCGGAAACGACTCCGGAGAATGGCGCGACGAGCACGGAATCGGCGAGCGCCTTGTTTGCCGAGACAAGATCGGCTTGCGCTGCGCGCAAGCGCGCAGCCGCAACGTCGTAGCCCGATTGGGTGGTGTCGAAGGCGTTCTGCGAGATGAAATTCTTGTCAAGGAGCGCCTTCTGGGTGGCCTGGTTTTTCGTCGCGAGCATCAGTTGTGCGCGGGCCGCTTCCATGTCGGCGGTACGCGCGGCGACACGGGCCTGAACGTCGGTCTTGTCAATTCGCGCGAGCAGTTGCCCCTGCTGCACACTCTGCCCTTCGCGGACGGTTACCTCGACGAGCTCGCCAGCCACCTTGGCTTTGACCGTTGCGATGTTCAATGCGCTCAGGGTGCCGGTGATCGGCAAAGTCCGCGCCAACGTTCCGGTGCGCACCACATGCAGATCCTCGGGGACGAATTCGAGTGCGCTGACTTTCGCGGCGGTTGCGGCCGTGGCCAGGGGGCCGCGGTTTCGGAGGATGCCGAGGACGCTTAGTGCGGCGATCGATACGACTGCTATCAGCAGAGCAATCAGCAGCGTCCGTCTCGACAGAAGGCGAATTGCGCTCATGGTTCAGGCCTTTTCAGACAGCAGTGGGTCGCGTGCCAGGCCGCGACGCAGCAACTCGATATGTTCGTCGATGAGGCGCAATGGATCCATCCCGTCCGGGTCGAACGGCGCCAGCGAATTGCACCAGCAGGACACGAGCAGCGTCGGCGCGAACACGAGCTGCGCGATATGGCGCGCGTCGACGCGGCGAAACTCCCCTGCGGCAATCCCGCTGTCTATTATCCGGACAATCGCATCGAGCCCTGGCCGGACGACTTCGGCCAGATAGAACTCCGCAATCTCCGGAAAGTTGCGCGCTTCAGCAACGATCAGCTTCGGTATGCCCGAAACCGGCGTCGAGCCTATGCGCTGCCACCAGCCATGCAAGACCATGCTGAGCAAGTCGAACGCCTTGCCTTCGTACTGATCGATCAGGTCACGAACTTCAGAAATCGGGGAAACGAGGCCTTCGCGCACTACCGCCTTGAACAGATCCTGCTTATTGGCGAAGTAGAGGTACAGGGTGCCCTTGCTTACGCCAGCTTGTGCGGCTACATCCTCGAGCCGGGTGTTGGCATAGCCTTTCTCAACAAACAGGGTCAGTGCCGCGGCGGAAATCTCCTCCGGGCGCGCGTCTTTGCGCCTTACCCAACGTGGTTCAGGCTTCATTTGCAGGTGGCAGGTGGCAATGCGGAAGAAAGTAACTGACCAGTCGGTAATATACGAAATCGGTGGAGCTCAGTCAAACTATTGTTGCATTGCGGCATCGCTGTGCTGTCGTTACACGTCCGGCGTTCATCCCCTATAATCGCAACAGAGTCAGCGTAGGGGTCCTGGGGAGCGTCTCCCCGGGTGAGAGAGTCCCTTCGAACCTGATGCGGGTAATGCCGCCGCAGGGAAGCGTTGGCCGCCCCCTGTAATTCCGGGCGTCCCGCTCCCTTTCTGTCCACAGGAGCGCACATGAACGCCAATCCAAAATTTCTCGCTGCGACTGCCCAGGTTGACGAGGCTGCAGTCAAATCGCTGCCCAACTCGAAAAAAGTGTATGTCCCGGGCTCGCGGCCCGACATCCAGGTGCCAATGCGCGAAATTGCGCAGGCCGAAACGCCGGCAGATTTTGGTGCCGAGAAGAATCCACCGGTCTGGGTATACGACACGTCCGGACCCTACTCCGACCCGCAGGCCAAGATCGATATCCGGTCGGGCCTCGCGCCATTGCGCGCCGGATGGGTCGCGGAGCGTGGCGACACGGAAGAACTCGCGGGACCGAGTTCCGGATTCGGCGTGGAGCGGATGAACGATCCGAAGCTTGGGGAACTGCGCTTCAACCTGGGCCGCAAACCGCGGCGCGCGAAGGACGGCAAGAATGTCTCGCAGATGCACTACGCCAGAAAAGGCATTATCACGCCGGAAATGGAATTCATTGCGATCCGGGAAAATCTGCGCCGGGCCGAATACATCGAAAGCCTCAAAGCGACCGGCCCGACCGGGGAAAGGCTCGCCGCGCTGATGGGACGCCAGCACCGTGGAGAACGCTTCGGTGCTGAGATACCGGCGGAAATCACGCCTGAATTCGTGCGCTCGGAAGTTGCCCGCGGTCGCGCGATCATTCCTGCGAATATCAATCACCCGGAATCGGAGCCGATGGTCATCGGCCGAAATTTCCTGGTGAAAATCAATGCCAATATCGGAAATTCCGCGCTCGGCTCTTCGATCGGTGAAGAAGTCGAAAAGATGACGTGGTCGATCCGCTGGGGCGGCGATACGGTGATGGATCTCTCGACCGGCAAGCATATCCACGAGACGCGCGAGTGGATCGTGCGCAATTCGCCGGTTCCGATCGGTACGGTGCCCATCTATCAGGCCCTCGAAAAGGTGAACGGCAAGGCCGAGGACCTTACCTGGGAAATCTTCCGCGATACGCTGATCGAGCAGGCCGAACAGGGTGTGGACTATTTCACGATCCATGCTGGAGTGCGCCTGCAGTACGTGCCGCTCACGGCGAATCGCATGACGGGGATCGTATCCCGCGGCGGCTCGATCATGGCCAAGTGGTGCCTTGCGCACCACAAGGAAAGCTTCCTCTATACGCGTTTCGAGGAAATCTGCGAGATCATGAAAGCCTACGACGTGTCGTTCTCTCTGGGCGATGGGCTTCGGCCGGGCTCCATATACGACGCCAACGACGAGGCACAGCTGGGCGAGCTACGGACGCTGGGCGAACTCACGCAGGTCGCCTGGAAGCATGATGTGCAAGTCATGATCGAAGGCCCCGGCCACGTACCGATGCAGTTGATCAAGGAGAACATGGATCTCCAGCTCGAATGGTGCAAGGAAGCACCGTTCTACACGCTCGGGCCGCTGACTACCGACATTGCCCCCGGCTACGACCACATTACCTCTGCGATCGGTGCGGCGCAGATCGGTTGGTACGGTACAGCGATGCTCTGCTACGTCACGCCGAAGGAGCACCTCGGATTGCCGAACAAGAAGGACGTCAAGGACGGGATCATTGCCTACAAGATCGCCGCCCATGCCGCCGACCTGGCGAAAGGCCATCCGGGGGCTCAGATCCGCGACAATGCCGTGTCCAAAGCGCGGTTCGAGTTCCGCTGGGCCGACCAGTTCAACCTCGGCCTGGACCCCGACACCGCCAAGGATTTCCACGACGAGACCCTGCCCAAGGACAGCGCAAAAGTCGCGCATTTCTGTTCGATGTGCGGGCCGCACTTCTGCTCGATGAAAATCACCCAGGACGTGCGTGAATACGCCAGCAAACATAGAGTATCGGATGAGGACGCTCTGAAGAAGGGCATGCAGGAGAAGGCGATCGAGTTCGTCAAGAAGGGTTCTGAGATCTACCACAAGGCGTAGGGCAATGACCAAACCACTTGCAGGACGCGTGGCCGTAGTCACCGGATCGACCAGCGGGATCGGCCTTGGCATTGCGACCAGCCTCGCGCAGGCGGGGGCCGATGTCATGCTCAATGGATTCGGCGAGCCTGACGCAATTACCTCGGCGAGAAAGCTGGTGGCGGCTGCCGGCGGAAAAGTGGGTTACCACGGCGCGGATATGACCCGGCCCGGCGAAATCTCGGACTTGATCGACGCGGCAACCAAAGAGTTCGGTGCCGTGGACATTCTGGTAAACAACGCTGGCATCCAGCACGTTGCGCGGGTACAGGACTTTCCCGCGGATCAGTGGGAGCGGATCATCTCGATCAATCTGTCGTCGGCGTTCTACGCTTCCAAGGCGGCCCTGCCGCAGATGCTGTCGCGAAACTGGGGGCGGATCATCAATATCGCGTCTGCGCACGGTCTGGTTGCGTCCGCCAACAAGTCCGCGTACGTGGCCGCAAAGCACGGCATCGTCGGGCTCACAAAGGTAATCGCACTGGAGACCGCTGAGACCGGCGTCACCTGCAACGCGATCTGTCCGGGCTGGGTTCTGACGCCCCTGGTCGACAAGCAGATTCGCGCAAAGGCTGCGGCCGCTGGCAAGACCTATGAAGCGGCAAAGCTCGAACTGGTTTCGGAAAAGCACCCTTCCAAGGAGTTCGTTACTCCCGAGCAGCTCGCGGCCATGGCCCTGTTCCTTTGCTCCCCAGGCGCGGACCAGATCCGTGGCCAGGCCTATGAAATCGACGGGGGGTGGACTGCGCAGTGACACGGCACGATCCCGGAATGTTCCGCTTAGCCAGCATCGATTTCGACGGCCTCGATAGGCGCATC
>JBBQVP010000212.1:0-6946 GCA_038211455.1 Burkholderiales bacterium | reverse complement strand
GCGGCGCCCTCCTCGTCCTGCTCAAAGCCAAAAAATAAAGGCGCGGATCTCCGCGCCCTTTTTGCTCTCACCTCCCACTTCGGGGAGGGGGTACGGGGGAACCGCCCTGAGGTTCCCCTGTATCAAATCCCCTGTATCAATCAAACAGCCTGGTCGTTGATTTCGCCCGTTCTGATACGCACCACGTGCTCAACCGAGGTCACGAAGATCTTGCCATCGCCGATCTTGCCGGTGCGCGCGGATTTGACAATGGCTTCGATCGCGGATTCGACCTGGTTGTCCGGGACGACGACTTCGATTTTCACTTTGGGCAGGAAATCCACCACATATTCGGCGCCGCGGTACAACTCGGTATGGCCCTTCTGGCGGCCGAATCCCTTCACTTCCGTGACGGTCAGGCCGGTGACACCGACCTCCGAGAGGGCCTCGCGCACCTCGTCGAGCTTGAAGGGTTTGACGATGGCTTCGATCTTTTTCATGGCTCTAACTCCCGTACGAATTCACGCGGCTGTGACTGCTATTCCATCCCATTGTAGCAACCAATTCGGAGCCGTATCCCCGAATCCGATTCCCGCCGACCCCTATTCCGCGTACTTCGAGGTGATGGGGAAGCGCCAGTCCTTGCCAAAGCCGCGTAGCGTGATGCGCACCCCCGGCGGCGCCTGACGGCGCTTGTATTCGCTGCGCCGGATCAGGCCGACCACCCTGTCCACGTCCGCCGCCGCGTAGCCCTGCGCAATGATCTCGGAGCGGCTCCGGTTCAACTCAAGATAGGCCTCCACGATGCCGTCGAGGATGTCGTACGGCGGCAGGCTGTCCTGGTCGGTCTGGTTGTCGCGCAGCTCGGCCGACGGAGCGCGCGTGATGATGTTTTCCGGAATCACGTCGGAAATCGTATTGCGGTAGCGCGACACATCCCAGACCAGCGTCTTGGCGAGGTCCTTGATCACCGCGTAGCCGCCAGCCATGTCGCCGTAGAGGGTCGAATAGCCGACCGCCATCTCGGACTTGTTGCCGGTGGTCAGGACGATAGAGCCGAACTTGTTGGACAGCGACATCAGGATCGTGCCGCGGATGCGCGCCTGCAGGTTCTCCTCGGTCAGGTCGGGCGCCCTGCCCTCGAATTCCGTTGCCAGCGTGGCGAGGAACGAATCGAACACCGGCCTGATCGGAATCACGTCGTAACGCACCCCGAGCCGCCCCGCCATCTCCTTCGCGTCGTCGCGGCTCATCTGCGCGGTGTATTGCGTGGGCATCATCACGGCGCGCACCCGGTCGGCCCCCAGCGCATCGCAGGCGATGGCCAGGGTCAGGGCGGAGTCCACCCCGCCCGACAGGCCGAGCAGCGCCCCCGGAAATCCGTTCTTGACCACGTAGTCACGGGTTCCGGCAACCAGCGCGGTGTAAATCTCCGCTTCGAGCGAAAGTTCCGGGGCGATCGGCCCGGGCAAGGGTCTGGCGCCATCGAACACCACGAACTGGAGCGACTCCTCGAAATACGGCGCCTGCTGCACCACCTCGCCCTGCGCATCCAGCACGCAGGAGGCGCCATCGAACACGAGTTCGTCCTGCCCGCCGACGAGGTTCACGTAAACCATCGGCAGGTGCGCGGCGCGAATCCATTCGCTGAACACCTTGTGGCGGATCGGCTGCTTCCTCTTGTGGTAGGGCGAGGCGTTGATCGACAGGATCACCTGCGCGCCGGCCGCCTTCGCCATCGCCGGCGCCTCGGGCCACCAGACATCCTCGCAGATCGTCAGCCCGAAGCGCACGCCCTTGATCTCCAGGATGCAGGGCTCGTTCCAGGCCGAAAAATAGCGCTTCTCGTCGAACACCTCGTAGTTCGGCAGGTCGTGCTTGCGCGCCACGCTCACGATGCGCCCGTCACGGATCACCGCCGCGGCGTTGTAACGCTTGCCGTCCGCGGCCAGTTCGGGAAACCCGACCACAACGGTTACCCCTTCGATCTTCGCCGCCAGGGCGTCCAGTTCGCGCCGGCAGTCGCGATAGAACCCGCTGCGCAGGAGCAGGTCTTCGGGCGGATAGCCGCACAGCGAAAGTTCCGGGGTAAGGACGATATCGGCGCCGCCATCGCGGGCGCGCAGTGTGTAGTCGAGTATCCGGGAGGCGTTGCCTGACAGGTCGCCCACTGTGCAATTGATCTGGGCGAGAGCCACCACGATGCGAGCGTCGTTCATCTGGTTCGCGCGCTCGTCTTTGCCGTCATGCGCGGAATATACCGCAAACGCGGTGCTTGCCCGTGCGCAGCGAACGCGTAATGATTCTGCGGTGATCCGCCTGCGCATTGCCGAATCCCTGGAAGACATCGACCCCGCCGCCTGGAACCGGCTGTGCGCCGGCAATCCCTTCGTCCGGCACGAATTCCTGCACGCGCTGATCGACACCGGCTGCGTTTCGGCGCGCACCGGCTGGCAGCCGCAGATCCTCGTGCTCGAGCGCGACGGGGAACTTGCCGGGGCCATGCCGATGTTCCTGAAGACGCACTCCTACGGCGAATACGTCTTTGACTGGGCCTGGGCTGATGCCTATGAGCGCCACGGCCTCGCGTACTACCCGAAGCTGCTCTGCGCGGTGCCCTTCACGCCGGTCAGTGGCCCGCGGGTGCTGGCGGAAAACGACGCGGACCGCGCGCTGCTGGCTGGGAAAGCCCTCGACCTCGCGAAAGGTGTGTCTTCGCTGCACGCGCTTTTTCTGGAGGAAGGCGAAGCCGACCTGTTGCGCGCGCGCGGCATGCTGATGCGACGCACTGTGCAGTTCCACTGGCAGAACGCGGGCTACGCGGATTTCGACGATTTCCTGTCCCGGTTGTCGCACCAGAAACGCAAGAACCTGAAGCAGGAGCGGCGCAAGGTGCGCGAAGCCGGGGTCACTTTCCGCTGGCTGCGCGGCGCGGAAATCCAAGACGCACACTGGCAGTTCTTCAACCGCTGCTACCGCAACACCTACCAGGCGCACCATTCCACGCCTTACCTCAACCTCGAATTCTTCCAGCGCATCGGCGCGACCCTGCCCGAGCACACGCTGCTGATCGTCGCCGAGCGCAACGGGGCGCCGATCGCCGCGGCGTTCAACCTCTATACCCCGCAGACGCTGTACGGGCGCTACTGGGGCGCGGTCGAGTACGTCCCGCTGATGCACTTCGAGGCCTGTTACTACCAGGCGATCGACTTCGCAATCGCCGAGAAGCTGCAGTTCTTCGAAGGCGGCGCACAGGGCGAGCACAAGCTGTTTCGCGGCCTGCTTCCGGTGGAAACCCAGTCGGCCCACTGGCTGGCCCACCCGCAGTTTTCACGCGCGATCGAGGACTACCTCGAACGCGAGACCGAAGGCATCGCGAAATACGTGAACGAACTGCGCGAACACTCCCCGTTCAAGAACAGCCCCTAAAATCTGGGCTTTTTTCTGGCTTTCGCGAAACGCGCCACCCCGTCGAGGATCTCCTGCTTGGCCTCCGCGGGCCCGACCCAGCCCTCGATCTTCACCCATTTTCCGGGCTCGAGGTCCTTGTAGTGCTGGAAGAAATGCGCGATCTGCGCGAGGGTGAGTTCCGGAAGGTCACCCGGCGAGGTGACGCCGCGATACAGGTTCGTGAGCTTGTCGATCGGCACGGCGAGCAACTTGGTGTCCTCGCCGGCCTCGTCCTCCATCTGCAGCATGCCCACCGGCCGGCAGCGCAGCACCACACCGGTCATCAGCGCGTACGGCGAGATCACCAGCACGTCCACCGGGTCGCCGTCGCCTGACAGCGTGTGCGGTATGTAGCCGTAGTTGCAGGGATAGTGCATTGCGGTCGACATGAAGCGGTCGACGAACATCGCGCCGGTGTCCTTGTCGACTTCGTACTTGATCGGCTCGGCGTTAATCGGGATCTCGATAATCACGTTGACGTCATTCGGCACATCGTGGCCGGTGCTGACTCGATCGAGGTTCATGACGCAGTTCCTTTGAAACGCATACCCGCGGGCAGGCGGCGATTCTATAATGACCCGATACCAACAAAGAAACGGAGACGGGAAATGAGACTCAAGGACAAGGTGGCGATCGTGACCGGGGCCGGATCGGGTTTCGGCGAGGGCATCGCCAAGCGCTTTGCGCTGGAGGGCGCGAAAGTCGTGGTCAACGACATCAATCCCGCCGGCGGCGAACGCGTCGCGGCAGAAATCGCGGCCGCCGGCGGCAAAGCCGTATTTGCGAAGGGCGATGTGGCAAGCGCCGCCGACTGGGCGAAGCTCGTTGGCGCCGCGCAAGCTTCATTCGGCCGCCTGGATGTGGTGATCAACAACGCCGGCTGGACGCACCGCAAGAAGCCCTTCATGGACGTCACCGAGGCTGAGTTCGACAAGGTCTACGCGATCAACGTGAAGAGCATCTTCCTCTCGGTGCAGGCCGCGCTGCCCACGTTCCGCAAGCAGGGCGGCGGATCGATTGTGAATGTCGCCTCCACCGCGGGCCTGCGCCCGCGCCCGGGGCTGGCGGTCTACAACAGCTCCAAGGCCGCCGTAATCCTGATGAGCAAGTCGATGGCCGGCGAGTTCGGCCCGGACAACGTGCGCGTGAATTGCGTCAACCCGGTGTTCAGCCCGGATACAGGGCTGTCGGCCGAGTTCGCGGGAGGCGCGGTGACGCCCGAAGCAAGGAAGGCCTACCTCGCAACCATCCCGCTGGGACGCTTCTCAACCCCTGCGGACGTGGCGAACGCGTGCCTGTATTTCGCCTCCGACGAAGCCTCGATGATCAGCGGGAGCTGCATCGAAGTCGACGGGGCGCGCTGCGTCTGAGCTGAAATATCGCGTCTCCGGTGCGCATGATATGTATCGATATCGATACTTGAATTGGCATGCGCACCGCTCTGACGCTGGATTTGTCTATCATAATTTGATCAAATTTTATTCGGCAGGAAGATCATAGATCCCAGCGAAAGTCGACACTGACCCGACTATTGCGCGACTATTGCGCTAACCCGCGGAGTCGAGCCCCCTTACGCGGCCTCCGGTAATGCCCGCTGGAACCTTCCCTCGAAGATACCGCGTACGGTGATGTCCTCGTCCAGTTCGTCCCAGCGCATGGCGTAGCCGTTAAGGCGCAATGCGACCTTCTGCAATTGCGCGTCCGAGGCCCGGCTCAAACGATCGAAGCGGTCTGCCGGAAACCCCAGCTGACGGCCGTCGGTCAGCTCGAGGAAAACCGTCCGACGATCGACCCAGACCCTGGACGCAAGGACTTCGATTTCAGCGGCGGTGGAACTCATGATATCGCTCCATCAGGACAACTCTGTTCTGAAACACTAGCCGTTCTATCCGGCGCACCTCGGCCGGCGCGACGTTCATGCTGCGTGCGAGCGTCACCGGGTCCAGCCAGAACTTGCATTCGCCGTCTCCGGTATCCACATGGACATGCGCCGGTTCACCGCGCTCATCGGAATAGAAGTGAAACCGATACGGGCCGGTTCGCAAGACGGTCGGCATGGCGCCATCCTACGGTAAGCAAAATTCCATGTCCATGCGGCTGCCTGCCACATCTGACGCCGGCCGCTTCTGGATCGCTTTTCGACGCCGGCGGACGTGGCGAACACCCACCTGTATTTCGCCTCCGACGAAGCTTCGATGATCAGCGGGAGCTGCATCGAAGTCGACGGGGCGCGCTGCGTCTGAGGTGCTGCGCCTGAGGCGATACTGCGGGCGATCCGCCCGGCTCGTTCTGTATCGGTATCGATACTCAGGCTGGCCGGGAACCCGCACCAGTCCTGGACTTTAAAAAAATAAAGTTCAGGATTTACGCCCGAAGCCGCCGAGCAGCACGCCGATCGGGCGGGCACGACGCGACCCGGGAGCCGCGCGCTTGGCAGCGTCAGTAGCGGCGTTTTCCGCAGCGGGGGCACTGCCGGGGTCATAGGGTTGACTGAAAATAGGATCCGCCGGTGGCGCTGGCGGCCTCGCCGGGTGCGAACGCGGGCGCTCGTCGCGCTCGTGCCGTTCCGGCCTGTCGGAACGATCACGTCCGCTGCGTTCGCGTCCCCGCTCGCGTCCCCGATCGTGTTCCGACTGTTCCGGCCGTTCCCGGCCCGAACGCTCCCTGGGCCGGCCCGGCTCTGCCGGTGCAATCGCCGTCGGCGTGTGCTTCACCGCGGCGGCGGCCTCGCTGCCAAGCAGCGCGGTCAGCGTCGCCGGATCCGGTTCGTATCCCGGGACCAGCACACGCTCCACCTTGCGCTTGATCAGTTTCTCGATCGCCGCCAGGTATTCAAGGTCGTCCGGCGACACCAGCGAGATCGCCTCGCCAGTCGTGCCTGCGCGACCAGTACGGCCGATGCGGTGCACGTAGTCTTCGGGGGCATGCGGGATGTCGAAGTTGATGACCTGCGGCAGAGCTTCGATATCAAGTCCGCGCGAAGCAACGTCGGTCGCGACCAGCACGGTCGTCTTGCCCGCCTTGAATGCTTCGAGCGCCACCAGCCGCTCGGCCTGGGTCTTGTCGCCGTGGATCGCATCGGCGTGGATGTGCGCGGCGCGCAACTGGTGCGCCAGCCGGTTCGCTCCGATTCGCGTGCCGCAGAACACCAGCACCTGCTTCAGGTCCCGCGAGCGGATCACGTGGGTCAGCAGGTCGCGCTTCTTCTCGCGCGACACTGGGTGGACGATATGCGTGACGAGGTCGGCCACGGCGTTGGGCGCGGCGATCTGCACTGAGGCCGGGTTGCGCAGGATCGACCCGGCGAGCTTCTTGATCTCTTCCGGGAAGGTCGCCGAGAACAGCAGGTTCTGGCGCTCGACCGGCAGCAGCGCAATGATGCGGCGGATGTCGGGCATGAAGCCCATGTCCATCATGCGGTCGGCTTCATCCAGGATCAGCACGCTGACCTGGTTGAACATCACGGTCTTGTTCTGCACATGGTCGAGCAGGCGCCCGGGCGTGGCCACGAGGACTT
>JBBQVP010000211.1:0-6949 GCA_038211455.1 Burkholderiales bacterium | reverse complement strand
CCGTGAAAGCGACCTGACAAACCTGGCCGGCGATCTTCGCGCCGACAGCGTCTCGCTGCTCGCGTCGGCCGGTGGCGGCACGCAGGCGATCGCGGTCACGTCGCGTCTGGCGCAGGTCATGCAGTACACCTCGCCGAACTTCGGTGGCTTCACGATCAGCGGCGCGTATTCGACGAACGGCCCGAACAACACCCAGGCCGATTCGCTGAGCACGGTTCGCAAAGGCAATTCCTGGAACCTGAACCCGAACTTCCGGGGCTCGAACTTCAATGTGGGCTGGAGCTACTTCCGCGGCAAGAACGACGGTGGCGGCGCGACGCTCGCGACGGCTGACCAGAAGTCGAACCGTCTGTACGGCTCGTTCAACATTGCCGGCTTCAAGCTGGGTCTGGCGTGGGACAAGTCGACGATCACTGCAACGACGGGCGTTGGCGACATCAGCGAGCGTACGGCATGGTCGTTCCCGGTGTCGTACAACATGGGGCCGCACGGCTTCCATGCGCACTACACCAAGGCACGTGACGACAAGAAGACTGCTGTCCAGGACGGCGCGAAGATGTTTGCCATGTCCTACCAGTACTCGCTGTCCAAGCGCACTTCGGTGGGCCTGACCTACGCCAAGATCACCAACGACACAGGCGCCTCGTACAACTTCTTTACGGGCACGTCGCTGGGCAACTCCGCGATTGCGGCAACGGCTGGAGAAGATCCCCGCCTGTTTGCAGCAACCCTCCGCCACGCGTTCTAAGACGCGTTTCGGTTGAAGCCGGAGCAATCCGGCTGAGAAGAAGTCCTGAACGGGCGTCGAAAGACGCCCGTTTTTTTTCGGGCTGCGTCGCGTGCGCATGGGGTGCTTGACCCGGTTTTCGCGCGGCCGGGGAGCGCCGGAGCATGCACCTTTTCGCGCATCCGATTATTGCCAAGTTTTGCGATATGTCCTTGTCCAGAGCCGTCTTCCAGCCAAATTGTTGCCATCCGATGCTTCGGATGGAGGGCAGTCAGGGAGTGGGGAGGCGCAGCCAGGATGGAGCCTGGCTTTTGTCGCCGAGACGCAGTGGAGTCAGAGGCGCACCCGTCCCGGGGCGCCACCACGTTGCCGGAACCCGCCCGGTCTCAGCCCGCGTCGGGCCGCGCGGCGCCCTGATAGACCGTATTGCTGAGAAACTCGAAGTGGGTGGGGTTCTTGCGTCCTTCGGAGATCTCCACACTTTGCCGTTTGGCAGCACGGAAATTGTCATCCATCGCCTTGCAGGCTTCGCGATACTTGCGCGCGTCCAGCGGAGGCAAATTTTCGCGCAACGGCAGCTTTCGCATGCCGATAAGAATGCTGTTCCACGCCGTGTTGCTGAACACGTCACCGGCCTCGTCGTTGGAAAAACTCAACTCGCGTCGCGACAGCTTGGCCAGCGTTTCGAAGCGTAGTGGCGCCTCCGAATACTTCTGGTCGTGCCAGTAGGGGGTATCTTCGCGGTTGGTCAGAATGTAGTGGAGCTGGATGTAATCGGCGATCTCGTCGAATATCACCTGCATCTTGGCGTTGTAGAGGCGCTGGCAGATGCTTGCGTGGCTGGGCCGCTCCAGCAGCGACTCTGCCAGTAATTCAGCGCCTAACTGCGCCAGTTCGATACCGGTGGATTCGAGTGGTTCCACGAACCCCGCGGCGAGGCCGATCGCCACAACGTTGTGTCGCCAGGTCCTTTCGCAACGCCCGATGCGCATCTTGATGTGATTCGCCGGCAGTTGCCTGACGCGTTCCTCGCCGAGATGATTGCGCAGCTCCTCTTCGGCCTGGCTCTCCGTTTTGTGCCTGCTGGAGTAGACGTAACCGGTTCCCAGCCGGTGCCACAGCGGGATCTTCCAGACCCAGCCCGCCTCTAGCGCCGTCGCAGAGGTAAACGGGTGCATTTCCTGGTTGGGGTCGGAATACGGCACGCGCATCGCCACCGCCCGGTCGTTGGGTAACTTGTCCAGGTAGGAGACGAATTTCTCCTCCAGCTTGCCCTGCAGCAACATCGAACGGAACCCCGAGCAGTCGATGTAAAGGTCGGCCTCGAGGGTGCCGTTTCCTTCGGTGACGATGCCAGCGACCCAGCCATTCTCGGCCAGTTTGACGTCCGTGACGTTGTCGATGACGTGCCTGACGCCAGCGGGCTTGGCGATTTTCTCCTTCAGGTGCTGGGCGAAAAGCGCGGCATCCAGATGATAGGTGTAGTCGATCCGCTCGATCTTGTCGAAGTTGACCTTGTTCTCGATGTTGATGCGATTCCGGCCATTGCGCGTCGTGTTGCCGTAACACATCTCGAAGTAGGAATTGGGTTCAAGCCTCTCCTGGTAGTAGCGATGCAGCCACATATCGGTGACGTCGGTGTTGATGGATTGGAACGGGTGCCAGTAGTGCGTGCCCTTGGAATGAAACCCGTTGAAATAAATGCCCTCCTTGTAGGTGGCGTTGCAGGCGGTCATCCAGCTTTTCTCCCCCAGCCCCATGTCGCGGAGGAAACGGGCCATGCGGATAATCGTCGCCTCGCCGACCCCGACCGTCGGGACGTCCGACGATTCGATGAGGGTGATGCTCATGTCTGGCACGCGTTTGCTGAGGATGCAGGCCGCCATCCAGCCTGCCGTGCCACCGCCAACGATAAGAATGCTTTGAATTTTTTCACTCATTCACGATCCTCATTGCGGACTGCCCGACGCTCGCGCCAGGTGCCTGCGTAAAACGGAAAGTATACGATAACCGCCATGGGTATTGGACTCCCCGACAGTGACAACTGTTGGCTTGCGACATGCGTTTTTCCTCGCGAAGCGCCAGCGCGTTTTCACGGCCACGCTATCGCGCAGATAAGCGGGAAAGGCGCCGAAGCGCGGGAAGAAGGGCGTGTTCCTTGCTAGACTTGGCGCCATGAGAAATCTTTCCATTGACCGCGCGATCATCGAAGCCGACCGTGCGCTGCGCACGATTTTCGGCGTCCACGCCTCCGGCCGTCCGTCGCCGGCACGCGTGTTTCCGGAGGGCAGCCTGTCGGATGCGGAGCGCGACCATGCGGCGGCATTGATGCGGGTGAACCACGTTGGCGAGGTATGCGCGCAGGCGCTCTATCAGGGCCAGGCGCTCACCGCCCGCGATCCCGGGAACCGGCGCGCGCTGGAGAAAGCGGCAAAGGAGGAGCAGGATCACCTTGCGTGGAGCGCAGAACGAATTCACGAACTCGGCGGACGGCCTAGCCGGCTGAATCCAGTCTGGTACGCGGGGGCGCTTGCCATGGGTGCCGCTGCCGGCATGCTCGGCGACCGCTGGAATCTCGCGTTTGTGGCCGAAACCGAAAGGCAGGTCGAGCAGCACCTTGAAGGACACCTTGCGGAACTTTCTCCAGACGACGCTCGGACCCGGGCAGTGGTCCGGCAGATGGCGGACGAAGAGGCCAGGCACCGCGAAACGGCTGTGTCCCTGGGGGCCGCGGAAATGCCCGCCCCGGCAAAGGGACTCATGCGCATCCTCGCCAAGGTGATGACGGTAGTTGCCTACCGGATTTGAGGTGCTCTGTGGGATGGCTGCTTGGGTTCGACAAGCCCCGGCAGCGCTGCGTATTTTTCATATGGCCGTCCGTCCGATGAATGTCCCGCCGCTTGCACGCAACCTGTTTGGCGAAGCTGGAGGCTATCCTGCCGTCCATGGTGTGCGTGTCCGTGATGACGCGCGCCGAGCTGCGCTATGGCTTGAAACGCCTTCCGGCCGGCCATCGGTTGCATGTCGGGGTGCGTCGATTCCTGAAAATCGGTCGGGTCAAGTGATTTGATATTCTGATTTTCACAATTTCCGATGGTTGGAGTGGGAGCTCTGGATACGTCAGTTCCGACTGCTGCCGACTGCTGCCGCCTGCTCCAATTGCAGCTGAGCCGTTTCTGCAGCCACCAGCCGGCGCTGGCGCCACAGCGCGAGAGCCATGCGCTCGACAGCGCGTTTTGCTTGTTGGCTTGGGTGCGACGGCTAGATGTGACCCCAACTAACCCAACAAACCGATGAGCAACGGGGAACGTTGGGACGCAAACGGATCGACAACTGTAACGCCGCGCCAGGTAAAACCATTCTGAAAATCTTCACTTAACAGCAGCCGACAGTGATTCTCTGCGGCAACCGCCAAGATCAGGGCATCCCACATCGGCAGTTGGTGATCAACCGTCAGGTCCAGGGCCGCCTGAAAGGCCGGCCAGTTTGAATCGGCGACTTCAAAGCTGTCAGCCCAGCCAAGCACAGCTTCTCGTGCTGCTGCTGGTGTGCATTTGGCTTTGCCGGTGAGTACCCAGGTCAATTCGCCCAGAGTTTGTGCAGGCAACACGACTGAGTCTTCGGGCAACTGCTCAATGAGACGCAACGCCATGCCACAGCGGACTTCGTCACCCAAACCTTCTGCATAGGCCAGGATATTGGTGTCGAGTGCAACTCTCACCTGCCGTCAACTCTCATACAACTCATCGCGCGTCCAGTTCCTCGCTCCCGAGGCCCTGTGCTGACGCAGGCGCTCAAGCAGGCAAAGCCTGGCGGCTTGGCGCTGACCGTCTCCACCATGGGCGGGGGAAATAGTCGCAACCGGCTTGCCGCGAGACAGGACAGTAATGACCTTTCCGCTCGCAACATCACGCAGCAGATTGGAAAAGTAGCGGTTAGCATCGCCAGCCGATATGGTTTTCATCTCAAATCCACGAATGTAGTGTTCAACACTACATTGTCCATGACTGGCTGCATTCGTCAACACCTTTCAGCGCAAACCGCCCTACGCCCCCTTCGTCATCGCCAGGCTGCAGGCCGTGGCGATCCATAGCCGTTAATCCTCCGCCGTGGCGTGTTCGCCGCGCGCGATGCTCACGCAGCCTTCCCGAAGTCCTTTTTCGATCATCTGGGTCTGGTGTGGCTGCTCGATACGCTGCGACGGCTCCGGTGTGTTCAATGAACCGCTGGATGCGGAACCGCGCGCCCGGTGGCGTGGGAGGACGGCGGGGGTGACCCCGCCTCCTACCCGATCGCGCCCGCCGACGTTCGCCTGAACGTGCGGCAGCGTTTGCGCGAATACCTCCTTCTGCACTGAGCGCCCGATGAACTTGCACAAGTCGCCTTTCTTCATCCCGCGCTGCGCAAGAAAAGACCGAAATCGAGTCTGGGTACGGTTTTCCGGCGATGGCGTGGTGCGTGGGTGCTCGACATGCCCGACCTCGAGGAGTATTCGCGCCGGGCCACGAAAAACACGAGGACGATCACCGAGAAGGCCGTTACAGGCCCGCGGCCCGACTCCTCGCAAAACCCAATAATTCACGACTTTTAGTTTCTGATGTCCAGTCCTGGAGCGGATGAGAAGCCAATTAATGTATCGGTATCGGTACATTGCTCCGACTGAACCAGGATCCGCAGCGGGCCGCCGACAAAGGCGGGGGTGAAACGGTTTTCGGGTCGCTGACAGGATTCAGGCCCTATCCAGATACCGCCACGCCGTGCCGACGATCTCCCCCCAGCGCGCGGTACTCCGGCACCTCGCGCGCCTTGGCCAGGCCACCAGCATCCGCGGATCGCGAGGCGACCAACCGTTGAAGGAAAGCTGATCCCCAACGACTTGAAGCAGGCGGCCTGAACCGTTCGCCAGGCGCGCCGCTGTGGGCGAAAACCGGCTTCAGGGGATGAAATCCCCTTGTATGCCCCGCAAACTCCGCTTGCGCACTCGTCTCGTCTTCGACCACTTGCGTATGACCAGAAACTCAAACCTTTCAGTCATAGGGGCGGCTCGAGAACAAATTTACCGTGGAGTTCGCCTGCGAGTCGTATAGACTGGCGCATATACTCGCTGATTGCTGGAGGCCAAGATGCCCGAAACACGGACTGCAAAACTGTTCAAAAACGGCTCCAGTCAAGCCGTTCGATTGCCCGCCGAATTCCGCTTTGAAGGCGAGGAGGTTTACATCACGCGCGACGAAACAAGCGGCGACGTGGTGTTGTCCACCCGTCCGGGCGCGAAGACCTGGGGTGATTTTTTCGACCTGATGCGATCCGTCGACGTGCCGCCTGAATTCATGGCCGACCGTCCGATGAATGTCCCGCCACTTGCGCGCGACCTGTTTGGCGAAGATGGCCGGTGACCATGCTGTACATGCTCGACACCGACACGGCGAGCTACATCATCAAACGCCGATTCCCCGCCATCGAGGCGAAGCTGGAGGCTATCCTGCCCTCCATGGTTTGCGTGTCGGTGATGACGCGCGCCGAGCTGCGCTATGGCTTGAAACGCCTTCCGGCTGGCCATCGGTTGCATGTCGGGGTGCGTCAGTTCCTGAAAATCGTCCGGGTGTTGCCCTGGGACGCCGAGGCCGCCGACTTCTACGCCGACATCCGGCACCAACTGGTGACGACCGGGCAGCCCATAGGCGAGCTGGACATGATGATTGCCGCGCATTCGCTTTCAGCCGGGGCGGTGCTGGTTACAAACAACGCGCGCCACTACGAGCGCATTCCCGGCCTGGTGCTGGCCAACTGGAGCAAAGAATAAAGCGTGCTTATCCGGTTGTCACAGCCAACGTTCGAAGCGCAGCAGCTATGCGCCGGACATCCCCACCATGGCGAGGGTGGGGTGGCCGGCTACGGTGAGGCGGGCAGCGACCTGTGGTTCGGCGTGTTTGCTCATGCCGGCACACCCAGGCCGAGCGTGTGGACCGGTTGAACGCCGAGCTCGTGAAAGCGCTGCATACGCCCGAGGTCGCCGAGCGCATCCGCCTGCCGGCCTACGGCACCTGGACGCTCGCGCCAAAAGAATTCGCTTCGTTCCTACGCACCGCGCCATCGGGTTCTTTCTTCAGGAAAGTCTAGCATCCGAGCGAAGGGACGATCACCGAGATCGCTGTGCCGACTGAATGGTCGGCAACGCCTCCCGAGCCCGTGCGTCACGCGCCGCGCCGGAACGAGCACATC
>JBBQVP010000210.1:0-7024 GCA_038211455.1 Burkholderiales bacterium | reverse complement strand
CCCCAGGCATCGTCCCAGACGCGCTCGGCCGCCTTGAGGAAATCGCGCAGCATGCCGTAGTAGCGGCCGGCTTCCTTGGCGCTGCCGCCGGCGATCTGGATCTTGCGCCAGTCGCGGTTGGTCCAGCGCTGCAGTTCGTTGAACAACTCCGCTTGGAGGATCCACTTGTCCTTCTGGCTGCGGCCCCCAAGGCGGTTGATCCGGTAGCGCAGGGGGCTGTCTCCCTCGGAATACAGCGCGCCGACCATGCGGGAGGCGAACTTGCGGTGCGGCTCGGCCCAGGACACGCGCTCGTAGAGGTCGACCAGGTGGCTCTTGTTGATCCGGGTCGGCGTCGAGTTGATGATCACAAACATCTCGGTCGCGAAATCTTCGCTGCGGCCGTCGAAAATCATGCAGGGGACGTTGATCGCCGCAGCTTCGTCGGGACGGTCGTCCAGGTGGAAGCTGAGCGCTGCAAGGCGGTGCTGGCCGTCCACGATCAGGAATTTCTGTTGCGGCTCGGACAGGTGGCCGACGCCCTCGACCCCGGCGCTGCGAAAGCCGAGTTTTTCGGAGGTGAATAGCAGCACCGTGCCCGGGATCGGCGGCTGGGTCATTGCCGTCTCGTAGAAATTCTTGAGCTGTTTGACCTTGGCTTTCGACAGCGTGCGCTGGAAGGCCTTGTCGGTGCGTTCGATTTTGGCGATGAACTGCGCGATTTCATCGTCCTGGGAGATCTTCACCGGGGCGATCTGCTCACCCTCTCCGTAGAACCGGCTGATGAACCGGACTTTGCCCAGCAGTTCCTTGGCCGGGACGCTGGCGAAGTAAAAGATTCCGTCCTTCTGGCGAATCTGTGTGGCGAGCACGGTGTCCCCTCCTCCGAGTTGGGCGCGGCCGGGCGCGCCGAAGGGAAATATAGCCGGTTTTTGGGAAAGCGGGTACTCCGGGCTTGAGAATTCTCCGGATTAAATTTCGGAGATTGGCTCCCTGAGCGGGTTCCAGGGCAAAAACTATATGTGGAACGGTATAACGGGATACGGGGGAGCTGGCCGCTCCCCCGTGCCCCCTCGCTCGCTGCTAAGGGGCGGTTGCTCCAAGCAGGCGCACGACTTCGAGGGCGAGGAGGCCGTCGGGGCGGGCGAGTTGTTCGAGGATGGAGAAGTGGTTGTCGCCGGGCGTGAGGAGCAGGCGGGAGGGGCGCCCGGCTACGGCCAGGGCGGCGGCAAACTCCCGTGACTGGCGAACCAGTTCGGGCAGTTCGGCCGCGCCGACCGCGACCGTCTGGGGGATCGAAGGGTAGGGTAAAGAGATCGGGGAGTTAGCGCACGCTTCAGATAAATTCATTTCCAGTGGGTCGTTGAGATACGACAATCGGATCGGTTCAAGGTCGAACAGGCCGCTGATCGGGAGCGCCGCCGTGACGCCCGGCTCAGCAGCTGCCATGGCGGTCAGGTGCCCTCCGGCGGAGTGACCGCAGACCAGCAGGCCCGGGCCTGCGTCGAAGCGCGTGCGGAGTTGGCCGGCTAGCCAGCCGACCGCGGCACGGATCTCCGCGACGATCGCCGTCATACCCGCTTGCGGCGCCAGCGTGTACTCGAGCACGGCCACATTGAGATCGTGCGCCAGCAGCCCTTCGGCAACGAAGGCGTAGGCTTCCTTCTCGTTGCTCTGCCAGTAGCCGCCGTGAATGAACGCTGCCGTGGGCCGGCCGGGATGGGCGGCAGGGAAGAAGTCGAGACGCTGGCGTGGCGCCGTGCCATAGGCCAGGTCGCGCTCCACCCGGGCGCGTGCGTACAGGGCTGCGCTGCGCTCCGCCCAGTCCGCCCGGATTTCCGCCAGCTTCGGCTCGACCGCGCGGTTGTTGTAGGCGGCGTCGAGTTCCTTCTGGGCCAACCCCCGGTAAACCGCGGCGGCGCCGTTCACGCCGGCCTCCGTTTCATCAGGTAGGTGTGGAACCCCGCGAGCACGAGCTCGCCGCGCTGGTTGGTCAGGCGCACCGCAAAGCGGACCACACCGTTCGTCCCGTCCTTTGTCGGGCGGCTTTCCTCGACTTCGAGCACCGGGGTCACGCTGTCGCCCGACAGCACGGGCTTGAGGAACTTTCCGCCCTGCTCGAGGAAGGCGATCATCGAGCCCTCTACGTGCGGCGAGAGCGGGTTGGCCCCCAGCGCGGTCATCGACATCAGCAGCAGGCCATGCGCAAGCGGCGCGCCGAACGCCGTCTTCTTCGCGTATTCGGGATCGTAATGCAGCGGGTGCGCGTCACCGGTCATCTGCGCGAACTGGCCAAACGCCTCCGCGCCGAGCAGGTGCCGGATGCCCTCGAACTTTCGTCCGGGGGTGAAGTCTTCAAGCCAGTACTGTTCTGCGGCGGGCGGGTTCATGTGTCACCTGTGTCCATGTCGGTTTCTGCCTGGCCGTAAGTGTGCCGCATTGCAGGAATCCCCGCCGTCCGACAGGCGAACCTGTCATGGTGTTCTGGTATAAAGTCAGCCGCTTACGCAGAGGAAATCCCATGCTCCGCAGCACCAAGATTGTCGCCACGCTCGGTCCCGCATCTTCCGACCCCGTCGTCCTCGAGAAAATGATCCGCGCGGGAGTCGATGTGGTGCGGCTCAATTTTTCGCACGGCACGGCAGAAGACCACCTCAAGCGGGCGCAGCTGGTCAAGGACGTCGGCCGCAGCGTCGGCCGCACGGTCGGCATCATGGCCGACCTGCAGGGGCCGAAGATCCGCGTCGGCAAGTTCGTTGATGGCAAGATCAACCTTGAGCCGGGACAGGCGTTCGTGCTCGACGCGCAGATCGAGATGGGCAATGCCGAGCGCGCCGGGCTCGACTACAAGGAGCTGCCGCGCGACGTCGCGGCCGGCGCGGTGCTCCTGCTGGATGACGGCAGGATCGTGCTCGACGTGACCGCGGTGCGCGGCACCGAGGTGCACACCACGGTGCGCCATGGCGGGGTACTGTCGAACAACAAGGGCATCAACCGCCAGGGTGGCGGCCTGACCGCGCCGGCGCTGACCGCCAAGGACATGGAGGACATCAAGACCGCGGTCCAGTTGAAGGCCGATTACATCGCGGTCTCGTTTCCCAAGACCGGGGCTGACATGTACATGGCGCGCGAGCTGATGCGCGCGGCGGGCGGCAAGGCGCTGCTGATCGCTAAGATCGAGCGCGCCGAGGCGATCCCGGCGCTGGAGGACATCATGAAGGCCTGCGATGGGATCATGGTCGCGCGCGGCGACCTCGCGGTCGAGGTGGGCGACGCCTCGGTGCCGGCGCTGCAAAAGCGCATGATCCGCATGGCGCGCGAGCACAACAAGCTCACGATCACCGCCACCCAGATGATGGAGTCGATGATCTCCAGCCCGATCCCGACCCGGGCGGAAGTGTCGGATGTGGCCAACGCGGTGCTCGACGGGACCGACGCCGTGATGCTCTCGGCCGAATCGGCCAGTGGAAAGTATCCCGTGCAGGCGATCGAGGCCATGGACCGGATCTGCATCGAGGCGGAGCAGTCGCAGCCGGTGAACCTCGACCAGGATTTCCTCAACCGGCTGTTCACGCGCGTCGACCAGTCGATCGCGATGGGAGCACTCTTCACTGCATTCCACCTCAAGGTCAAGGCGATCGCCGCGCTGACCGAGTCGGGATCGACCGCCCTGTGGATGAGCCGGCTCAACTGCGGCGTGCCGATCTTTGCGCTGACCTCGCAGACTTCCACGCGCTACCGGGTGTCGCTGTTTCGCGACACCTACCCGCTGGTGGTGAAGTACGTGGGCCACGACCGCGAGGAACTGCTGCGCGAGGCCGAGAATGTGCTGATCGAGAACGGCGTTGTCGAAAAGGGCGACCTGATTGTGCTCACCATCGGCGAGCCGATCGGCAAGGCCGGCGGAACCAACACGATGAAAATCGTGAAAGTGGGCGAGCACGCCGGGAAATGACGCCAAGGGAACTACCCGTGCTCCCCGAGCGGTTTGCCGACCTCGAAGCGCTCGAGGAATTCATGACCGAGCCCTCCCCTGCGCTCGTGCGCGATTTCGCCGCGCTCTCTGGCGACCTGATGGTGCTCGGCGTCGGCGGCAAGATGGGGCCCACGCTCGCGCGCATGGCCAAACGCGCATCCCCCGGGCGCCGCGTGATCGGCGTGGCGCGATTCTCGGAGCCGGGCCTGCGCGAAAAGCTCGAGGCGCAGGGCATTGAATGCATCGCCTGCGACCTGCTCGAGCGCAGCGCGCTCGAAAAGCTGCCGAAGGCCGCCAACATCGTCTTCATGGCCGGGCACAAGTTCGGCGCCGCGGGCAATCCCGACTTCACCTGGGCGATGAACACCGGCGTGCCGATGATGGTCGCCGAGACCTTCCCCGCCTCGCGTATCGTGGCGTTCTCCACCGCCTGCGTCTACCCGTTCGTCGCGGTGGACGGGCGCGGCGCCGACGAGTCCGTGCCGCTGCTGCCGCCGCCGGGCGACTACGCCGCCTCCTGCGTGGGCCGCGAGATGATGTTCTCCCACGCTTCGCGAAAGCGCGGTACCCCGGTTGCGATCGTGCGCCTGGAGTACGCGATCGACATGCGCTACGGCGTGCTCTGTGACGTCGCCGCCAGGGTCGCTGCCGGCAAGCCGGTCGATGTGACCATGGGCCACGTGAACGTGATCTGGCAGGGCGATGCCAACGAGCAGGCGTTGCGCCTGCTCTGCCACTGCGCCTCGCCGGCTGCCGCGTTCAACGTCAGCGGGCCGGAGGTCGTCAGCGTGCGCTGGCTGGCAGCGGAGTTTGCGCGACGCATGGGAAAGACTGTGGCGATCGAAGGCAGCGAGGCCCCCACCGCGTGGCTGGTCGACACGCAACGCACGCAGGAACTGCTCGGCGCACCGCGCGTGCCGCTGGCGACGATGATCGACTGGGTCGCCGACTGGGTCGCGCGCAGCATGCCGAGCCTGGGCAAGGAAACGCATTTCTCCACGCGCGATGGCAAGTACTGAGGACGATGCCACGCTGAGGGAAATCCGGCTCGGCACCGGTGACATCCCGGGTTGCGTCGCGCTGGTGACCGAGGTGCGCTGGAACCAGACCGCTGACGACTGGCGCACGATGCTCGCGCTGGGCGAAGGCTACGGCCTCGTCGCACCCGATGGCACGCTGGTCGCCACCTCGCTCGCGCTACCGTTTCCGAGCGGCGGCTTCGGCTGGATCAGCATGGTGCTGGTCACGGAACAATGGCGCCGCAAGGGCCTCGCCACCCGGCTGATGGACCGCGCGATGGCAGCGCTGGCGCGCGACGGCCTGGTAGCCATCCTTGATGCAACGCCGGCGGGGCGCACGGTCTACGGCCTGCTCGGCTTCGAGGACACCTGGGGCATCGAGCGCATGCAGTGCCTGGATGCGGCGGTGCCCGCCGATGTGCCGGCGCTGGCGTCGGGTAACGTGATCCGGCCGATGACTGACGCCGACTGGCCTGCGGTGTGCGCGCTGGATGCGGCCGCGTTCTGCGCCGATCGCGCGCAACTGCTCGCTGCCCTGCGCCCCAGATTGCCTGCAGCCGCGCTGGTGTCGGTATCGGGCGGGCAGATCAACGGCTTCCTGCTCGGGCGCGACGGCCGCACCGCGAGCCAGCTCGGGCCCTGCGTGGCCGACAACGCTGAAGGTGGGATCGCATTGCTGGCCGCGGCCCTGCGCAAGGTAAAAGCGCCGGTGTTCCTCGACATGCCTGCGCCCCACGCGGCGCTCGGCGCGTGGCTGCGCGCCTCCGGCTTCACGCTGCAACGCCCCTACACGCGCATGATCTTCAAGCGCAAGACGCCGTTCAATCCGACCGCGCGGATGTTCGCGATCGCCGGGCCGGAGCTCGGCTAGCCTGGATATTTTGAAACTTTAATTTTCGCAGAACAAATACTGGAGTGGCCTGCGCGGGAGTTTGTGTATCGATATCGATACACCAGGCGAGTGACTTCGCCTCAGATCAGGCCGAGCTCGGACGCCTTGATCTGCAGCGCGAGGACCTTCGAGTAGGCACGGCACTGCGAGAACGCGCCGGCCGTGAACCACAGGCCCGGCTGTCCGGTGCGCGCCCACATATTGCGCAGTTCCTGGGTGCGCGCATCGAACCCCCACACCGGCCCGACCTGCTTCGCCACCTCGGCGCCGAACAGTGCGTCGACGAGGTGGTCCTGTCCCTTGTAGCCGGTGGCGAGCACCACCAGGTCGGCACGCAGCGCGCGGCCGTCTTTCATGCGTACGCCCTGCGCGTCGAAGGCTTCGATGTCGTGGTACTGAATCAGACGGATCGCCCCCGAGACGATCAGCTCCGAGCAGCCGACGTTGAAGTAATAGCCGCCGCCGCGCGTACGGTATTTCAGCGGCCAGCCCGTGCCGTCCTCGCCGAAGTCGAGCCGAAAGCCGGCTTTCTCCAGGCCCTCGAGCAGCGGCTGGTCGTATTCCTTCGCGCGGTCGGTGAGCAGCTTGTGGGTCGCCTTGGTGAGCGTCAGCGGCATCGACAGGTTGATCAGGTCGCGGTCTTCGAGCGAAGGCCCCTCGCCGAGGTAGACGCCGTCGTAGACCTGCGCGCTCGGCTCGACGTTGACCACCAGCGTCGGGCTGCGCTGGACCATGGTGACGCGCGCGCCCGTGCCTTGCAGGTCCTGCGCGATGTCGTGGGCGCTGGTGCCGGTGCCGATCACCATGACGTCGCGGTCCTTCCATTCCTGGCCGCTGGTGAACTGGCTCGAATGCAGGACCGTGCCGCCGAAGCGCTCGAGCGTCGGGATCGCAGGAATGTTCGGCGTGCCGCTGACGCTGGTGGCCATCACGACGTGGCGCGGCCGTACTTCACGCAGGCTGCCGTCGGCGAGCCGCAGCCGCGCTGTCCAGCGCTGCGCGGGGGGGTCGTAGGTCGCGCCTTCGAACGCGGTGCGCGTCCAGAAGTTGATTTCCATGGCCTCGCAGTACGTCTCGAGCCAGTTGGCGATCTGGTCCTTTGAAAGGTAATTCGGCCAGGTGGGCGGGAACGGGAGGTAGGGCAGGTGGTTGCTGTGC
>JBBQVP010000209.1:0-7039 GCA_038211455.1 Burkholderiales bacterium | reverse complement strand
GGCGGCCGGGGGCGGGCTGTATATGCTGCACAACACCCTCCAGGTGCATGCCACCCAGATGGCACCGGAGTCGCGCGGCGCGGCGGTCGCCCTGTTCGCCTTATTTCTGTTTACCGGGCAGTCGCTGGGTGTGTGGCTGGGCTCGCGGGTACTTGATGCGGCCGGAACCACGCCGCTGTTCCTCATCGCCGCGATCGGCCTGCCGCTGGTGGGGCTGCATTTCCGCCGCCAGCTCACGCTGCGGCAGGCGCAGCGTTAGACGCTGGCCGGCTGCTTCCTGCGCCCGGCGAGGACCCGCATGACGGCGCGCACGATCCCCACGTAGCCCGTGCAGCGGCACAGGTTTCCGGAAAGCTCCTTGCGGATGCGGGCCTCGTCCGCGTCCGGCAGGCGCATGACGATATCGCGCGCAGTCATCAGCATCCCCGGGGTGCAATAGCCGCACTGCAGGGCGTGTTCGGCCGAGAAGGCCTCGCGCAGTTCGGCCGCCACCGGGTCGTCGTCCATCGCCTCGATAGTGCGGATCTCCGCGCCGTCGCAGGCAACCGCATAGGTGATGCATGATCGGGCCGGCGCACCGTCGATCTCGAGCGTGCAGGCGCCGCACACGCCGTGTTCGCAGCCGATGTGGGTGCCGGTTAGCAGCTGCTGCTCACGCAGGAAATCGGCGAGATGCTGGCGGGGCTCGACGCTCGCGGTCACCTTCCTGCCGTTGAGCAAAAGCGTGATTGTCTTGGTAGCGTTCATGCGATTCAGGCCCAGTGCTCGTCATCGCTTTCGACGATTTGCGCGCGCGTGCGCAAGACGTCAAAGGAGGACAGTTCGGGAACGATGAAGCCTTCGAGAAGCAGGGCAGAGCGCGCGCCCGCGAGGGTTGGTTCCGCCCCGACCTCGAGGAACGCGCCACGCAGGCGCGCGAGATCGTCGCTGCCCAGCTCGCCGGTCGCCACCAGCGGGGGCATGGGTGTGGGTTCGGTCACCTGGATGATGCGCGCCTTGGCCGCGAACGCCGGGTCGGTGTTGCGGATCAGGTCGTGCACATAGCCGTCCAGCGGGCCCACGTCGATGCGGCCGTCCTCCAGCGCCTGGATGATGCCGCGCGCGTTCAACAGGCCGCCGACAAAGCTGCGGTAGTGGGGCTTGCGCTGGGCGTACTGCGTGATCAGGAGATGGCGGAACGCGAAATACCCGGACTGCGAATCCTTGACCGTATAGCCGGCGACGCCGCCGAAGGTTTCCGCTAGCGTCTGGAATTTGCTGTCGGCACGCACGGCGATGTCAGTCATGTAGACCGATCGCCCGGCATAGCGCGCAGGCGTTGGCACCGGCGCGGCAAGAATGGTCGGCGCGGGCGTGCGCAGCGAAACCGGCAACCCGCACATCATCACGCAGCCCAGGTCGTCGCGCTTCCAGAGCTCGGAAACCAGCAGCGGCGGATCGTGGTCGACGAACTGCATGTCGGTCCCGGCACGCTTCAGGACCCAGTCGAGCACCTCGCGCCAGGCTGCCTTCGCCTGGGGCGAGACCGAATACATGCGCGCGTTCGCAAGCAGCGCCATGCCCTAGTCTGCCGCCTTGATGCCGGCCTTGCGCACCACCTCGCCCCAACGGGCCGATTCTTCCTTCATCCGTGCGGCGAGCGCCGCCGGGCCTTCGCCAGAGGCCTCCGCCCCCATCGAACGCAGTTTTTCGCGCAGTTCGGGGGCCTGCAGCACCTTCGCCGCGTCCGCGCTGACCTTGGCGACGATCTCGGCGGGTGTGCCGGCGGGTGCCATCAGGGCGTACCAGGAGATCGCCTCAAAGCTCGACAGCTTTGCGTCTTCCGCGATGGTCGGCGTGTCGGGCAGGAGATCCGAGCGCCGGCTGCTCGCCACGCCGAGCGCACGCAGCTTTCCGGACTTGATATGCGCAAGCACAGCCGGCATCTGCGCGAAGATCATCGACACCTGGCCGCCGAGCACGTCCTTCACGGCGGCGGCGACCGCGGTGTAGGGCACGTGGACCATGTCGAGGCCCTCCATGACCTTCAGCAGTTCGCCGGCCATATGCGCCTGGCTGCCGCTGCCGGAGGAGGAAAACGTCAGCGTTCCGGGCTTCGCCTTCGCCAGCGCGATCAGTTCGCGCACCGAATTCGCCGGCACCGAGGGATTGACGACAAGCACGTTCTGCACCGATGCGATCAGGATCACAGGCTTGAGATCGCGGAAAACGTCATAGGGAAGTTTCGTATACAGGTGGGGGTTCACCACCAGGTTGCCGTTGGGCGCCGACAGCAGCGTGTAGCCGTCGGGCGCGGCCTTGGCGCCGGCGTTCATGCCGATGTTCCCGGCGGCGCCGGTCCGGTTTTCGACCAGGACCTGCTGACCCCACATGGCCGAGAGCCGCTCACCCACCAGGCGGGGCATCAGGTCCGCGGCGCCGCCGGCGCCGAAGGGGACGATGATGTGCACGGGCTTGGCCGGCCAGGCGGTGGATTGGCTGTGCGCCGGCGTCGCGGCGAACGCCGATAGCAGGACTGCGGATGCCAGGAAAGCAAAGGCGGGTCGGATCGAAACGGTCTTCATTTTACGGGTCCCTGGGTGTTCAGGCGCGCGACTGCGCGCTTGAGTGCTGCAAAGTGCATCTGGCGTTCGTAGGCGTCGTCGCCGAGACCGGCTGCCGCGACCGCCTTGAACGCCTCGTCCGGCGTGAACCTTTCGGCGATCGACCGGGCATCGGTAATCACATGGGGCACCGTGTTGGTCGCGCCGATGACAGCGCGGCAGAGCTTGCGCTCCGGGTCGACGAGCACCGCGCCAATCGCCTCGGCAAACTCCCCGGTCTTGCGGCAGAACTTGTAGTAGCCCCAGCGTGCCGCTTTCGACAGCTTTGGAATGCGCAGCGCGACCAGCACTTCGTCTTCTGCCAGGGCGGTTTCGAACGCGCCGAGGAGGAAGTCCTCGATGCGAACTTCGCGCCGTCCGCCGGGCCCCTGGACGATAGCGACCGCAGACAGAAGCATCATCGTGCTGACCCAGTCGGCTGCCGGATCCGCATGCGACAGGCTTCCGCCGAGCGTGCCGCGGTTGCGCACTGCGCGGTAGGCGATGTCCGCCGCGACCGCAGGCAACAGCCCGCGTGTGACATCGGGCACCTTGCCGTCCTCGATCATCGCGTGGGTCACGCAGGCGCCGAGCGTCAGCGCATCCGCAGTCTCAGTGGCCTGGCAGAGCTCGGGAATGCGGCGGATATCCACCAGCAGGCCCGGCTGGGCGAGACGCAGGTTCAGCATCGGCCCCAGCGACTGTCCGCCCGCGAGCGGTTTGGCCATGCCTTGGCCTGCGGCGAGCAGCGCTACCGCGGCCGCAACATCCGCCGGCTTTTCGTAGTCGAACGCGGCCGCCTTCATGCGGCCTTCTTTACCCGGGCGGCTTCGATCGCGGCGAGAAGCCGGCGCGGACTGACCGGGGACTCCGTGACCTCGACGCCGAGATCGTGCAGGGCGTCGTTGATTGCATTGGCAATCGCCGCAGGCGGCGCAATCGCGCCGCCTTCACCCAGTCCCTTCTGGCCGAATTCGGTATAGGGCGAGGGCGTTTCCATGTGCACGATGCGCGGCGCGGGCACCTCGGTCGGACCGGGCAGCATGTAGTCGGCCAGGGTCGAGGCCAGTGGCTGGCCTTCGCTGTCGTAGGGCATCTCTTCGTACAACGCGGTGCCGATGCCCTGCGCAGTGCCGCCGTAGATCTGGCCGTCGACCACCATCGGGTTGATCAGCGTGCCCCCGTCCTCGACGATGACGTAGTCGAGGATCTCGGTGTGCCCGATCTCGGTGTCGACCGCGACCACTACTGCATGGCAGGCATAGCTGAAGGTGCCCGTGTCGACTTTCGCCTTGTAGCCCGCAGTGGCTTCGAGCCCGCCGGGGTCCACGTCGGCCGGAAGAAATTGCGGCGCGCGGTACCAGACGTGCGCGACTTCCGCGAGCGTCATCGATTTGTCGGTCCCGGCGACCTTGACGCGGCCCTCTTCGAGCACCAGATCCTCGACCGCGACTTCGAGAAGCTTGCCCGCGATCTGCTTGACCCGCTTGCCGATTTCCTTCGACGCGGCGGCCACCGCGCCGCCCGACATGACCATGCAGCGCGAACCCCAGGTGCCCGTGGAGTAGGGCGTGAGGCCGGTGTCGCCGTGGATCAATCGGACGTTGGCAGGATCGATGCCGAGAATCTCGTTGGCGACCTGCGCGAGCGTGGTCTCGAGGCTCTGGCCGTGCGACTGCGCACCGATGCGCAGTTCGAGCATGCCGTCCGGGGTGAGGCGCGCAAAGCACTGTTCGTATCCGGGCACCATCGGGATGCCCCAGCCGAAGTAGACCGAGGTGCCGTGCGCGCCCTGTTCGCAGTAGACCGAGAACCCTACGCCGATCCGGCGTCCGTCGGGTTCGCCCTTTTTCTGCCGAGCGCGCCATTTCGTCAGGTCGATGGACGCAACCGCGCGGCGCACTGCCTCCGGATAGTCGCCCGAGTCGAAATGCTTGTTGGTGATGTTGTTGTAGGGCATGTCCTCGCGCGTGACGAGGTTCGCGAGGCGCACTTCCCAGGGCTCGCGGCGCGCTTCGCGTGCAACCGCATCGATCATCAGCTCAAGCGCGAAACACACCCCCGTGCGGGCCACGCCACGATACGGCAGGATCGGCGGCTTGTTCGTCGCGGCCGACCAGGTGCGGCAGCGGTAGCGTTCCATCTTGTAGGGACCCGGCAGTATCGAGCCGACCTGCGCGGCCTCGAGGCAGGCAGAAAACGGATAGAGCGAATACGCGCCGGAATCGACAGTCGCATCACAGTCGATGCCGATCAGCTTTCCGTCGGCATGGGCATAGAGCGTGATGTCGTAGTCATGCTCGCGGCAGTTGGTGTTCGCCACCAGTTGTTCGCGCCGGTCTTCGAGCCAGCGCACCGGCCGGCCGAGCTTCCTCGCGAGCCACCCAAGGCAGACTTCCTCCGGCAGAAGGATGCCCTTGTAACCGAACCCGCCGCCCACGTCCGGCGCGATCACGCGGATCGACCCCTGGTCCAGGCCCAGGCATTCGGACAGTCCGGCCCGGTTGATGTGCGGCATCTGCGCGGCGCTGTGCATTTCGAGCTGGCCAAGGCGCGAATTCCATTCGCACAGCACGCCGCGGCCCTCGAGTGGCGCCATCGACTGGCGCGCGGTGCGGATGTGGCGCCGTACCTTTATCGGGGCGCTCTTCTTCGCCTCCGTGAGGTCGCCATCCACGAGCGTTTCGAGGAATACGTTGTCGCCCCAGTCGTCGTGAACCAGCGACGGCGGCGAGGTGCGCGCCTCGACCATGTCGACCACCGCAGGCAGTTCCTCGTAGTCCGCGTAGACCTGCGCGGCGATGTCCTCGGCTTCGGCGCGGGTGGGCGCAACGCACATCGCAATCGGCTCGCCGACGAAGCGCACCTTGTCCTGTGCGAGCGGCCAGAGGTTCGAAGCCTTGAATCCCTTGAGCGAGGACACGGCACGGATCGGCTTCACGCCAACCAGGTCCTGCATTGTGAATACTCGGTCTTCCAGCCCGGCGGGCTTTTCGATGCCGAGGATCCGGCCATGCGCGATCGGCGAACGCACAAACGCCACCTCGAGCATTCCGGCACGCTGGATATCGCCGACGAACTGACCACGCCCGCGCAGGTAGCGGTCGTCTTCCTTGCGACGTAGCGACGCGCCTACGCCGCGGGAACTTTTCCCCCCGGAACCTGCCACTAGGCGGCCTGTGCGACGGGCAGGATGGAGGCGTCCGCGTCGAAACGCTCGCCACGCCGCAGGCAGAACGCCGGACGAAGCATCCGGTCGGTGGTTACCTGGTGCTTCTCATTGTCCTGCAGGACCCAGCGGCCGCGCTCGTCGTGAAGGACCGACACGTCGGCCTCACGTCCCGGCGCTAGCGTACCGATCGTGTCCTGCATGCCCACCATCCGCGCGCAGTTGGCGGTCACCATCGGGACGACCTGTTCGATCTTCAATCCGCAGGCGAGCATCGCGGTCATCGCCGAGACCAGCGAAAAGCGCGTCGAGCCGAAAAACATGTGGTCGGTGTCGGAGTGTTGATCGGGCGTTCCGCGCGGTTTCGGCACGGTCGTGTTGTAGCCGTGCATGTCGGCCCCGAGTGTGTCCGGCATGATTCCCGCATCGAGGGCGATCTTCGCCATCTGGAAGCTGAAGTGGGAGCCATGGCCGACATCGACCTTGATCCCATTTGCGATGGCCTCCTTCGCGACCGGGTGCACCTTGCCGTTCTTGTCGACGAAGCTGCCAGGGTGCTTGGAAAAGGGGTGGGCGAGGATGTCTCCGGGCTTGAGCAGCTTGACCACCTCGGGCAGGATCGTGTCAGGATCGATGCCGGGCGTGCCGTCGGGCGCCGGCCAGAGCTGGCCGAAATGGATGTACACCGGCAGTTTGGCCTGCCTGCCGATTTCGGCTGACAGGCGCATCACCTCGATGCCCCAGCGTGACATGCCGCCGATCTCCGCATGCGCCTTGAATCCCTTGACGATGTCGGCATTGGCCTTCGCGCTCGCGACGGTCGCATCGACATCGAGGCAGTCAGGCTTGTAGAGGGAGGGGTAGTAGTGCCCTTCCATGCCACCGACGAGGTAGGCCGAAAGAAATGCCACCACGCGGCTTTTCTTTGCGTTGACCACGTATTCGCGGAAAGCCGGGAGCGTCATGCACGACGGGCCACCCTGGTCGATCAGGGTTGTCACGCCGGATTGCACGCCGACGAGGTCCGCGTCCATGCCGAACCGGCCGGTCACGTACTGGAACACATGGCCGTGGGTGTCGATCAGCCCGGGCAGCACGAGTTTCCCGGACACATCGACGACCGATTTGGCCGCCGAGGGAACGATATTCGCCGTGACTGCCGCGATCTTTCCATCCTTGATCGCAACATCGTAGTTGCCGTCGATTTTCTGTGCCGGGTCGATAACCCGGCCGCCACGCAACAGGAGGTCGTATTGCATCTGGTTCTCCATGGGAACACGTTTCGCAG
>JBBQVP010000208.1:0-7081 GCA_038211455.1 Burkholderiales bacterium | reverse complement strand
GGTGCGCCTCGCCAACCGCTTCGGCCTGGTCAACACCATGGTGTTTACCCACCTGCCGGCGAACCTGTGCCTGGTGGCGATCCCGTTCGTGCCCAGCCTCGCGTGGGTGATCGCGCTGCTGTTCGTGCGCAGCGCGCTGTCCCAGATGGACGTGCCTACGCGCAGTTCGTACGTGATGGCGATCGTCACGCCGGCCGAGCGCGCGGCGGCGGCCAGCGTGACTTCGGTGCCGAGGAGCCTCGCCTCCGCAATCGGCCCGTTCCTCGCGGGCTGGCTGCTGAGCCTGTCCGCCTTCGGCTGGCCGCTGGTCGCGGCCGGCGGGTTGAAGATTGTCTACGACGTTTTGTTGTTGATCATGTTTCGCAAGGTAAGGCCGCCGGAGGAGGCGGGGTCAGACAAAAATTGAACAGATTGTTTTTATAAAATCGTTATCCAGAGCGAGCTGCAGGTCAGTTTGTGTATCGATATCGGTACATTCACTACTTTGCACCCAGGTCGCCGCTTTCACCCCATTACGCTGCGCTGCGGCGGATGGGTGACGATGGACTTGAGTTCCGGCGTGGACGTAGTCAAGCGGGAGAGGTCGGGCCGGGGCCGCCGCAAGGCCGGGATCCGCTCGAACGCCTGTTCCATCGCATGGGCAGCCGAGAGCAGCCCACGGTCGGCGCGCATCGGTGCGATGACCTGTAGCCCGAACGGCATGGCCTTGTGGTCCACGCCGGCCGGAATCGAGATCGCAGGATTGTTCACGAGAGTGATGTAGTAAGTCGGTGCCAGCCAGTGGTAGTAGTTGCGCAGCTTCTCGCCCTCCAGTTCTTCCAGATACAGCGTGGTCCAGGGAAACGGCGTGACGCCGACCGTAGGGCCGAGCACGAGGTCGTAGTCGCGGAAGCTTTCCTGGAAGCGGCGGTAGATGCGCGTCTGCGCCGCTTCGGCCCAGGCGACATCAGCAAGGCTCATGCCGGCGCCCAGTTCATAGTTGGCGCGGATGTTCGGACCGAGCAGCGATTTGTCCTTGTCGTATTGCTCCTGGTAGCGCTGCACGTAGGCGAGCGCGCGCACGATATCGAAGCAGCGATCAGCCTCGTCGAAGTCGAGCTTCACTTCGTCGCAGGACTTGAACAGGTGCCGCATGGCTGCGATCCGCTCGCGCAGGATCGCACGGATCGGTTTCTCGACCGGGCACTGGCCGAAGTCTTCGCTCCAGGCTACGCGCAGCCGGCCCAGGTCCACAGGCGCAGGCGCAGCGAAACCTGCGGCATCGACCGGGTAGCTCAGCGGATCGATCGCGTCGTGTCCCGCCTGCGCGGCGAGCAGCAGGCAGGTGTCGGCCACGGTCCTGCCCATCGGCCCGATCACCGAGATGTTGGCCCAGGCGCGCTGTGCTTTCGCGTTCGGCACGAGGCCGGGCGATGGTCGAAAGCCGACCACGCCATTGATCGCGGCGGGGATGCGCAGCGACCCGCCGGTGTCCGACCCGGTGCAAACCGGCAACATGTTGGTTGCGAGCGCCACTGCCGACCCGCCCGAGGAGCCGCCGGCATTCAGTTTCGGGTCGAAGGGATTGCCGGTCGCGCCCCAGACCACATTGCGGCTGTTGGCGCCGGCGCCGAATTCCGGCACGTTGGTTTTGCAAACCACAATCGCGCCCGCCTTGCGCACGCGCGCGACCATGGTGTTGTCGCGTTCCGGGACGTAGTCCTTGTAGAGCGGCGAGCCGTAAGTGGTGAGCAGGCCGCCGGTCTCCTCGAGGTCCTTGATGCCGGTCGGCAGGCCGTGCAGCAGGCCGAGTGCCTCGCCTGCCAGCGCGGCTTTTTCGGCGGCTTTCGCCTCCATGCGCGCGCGCGCGAAGCAGGTGGCGGTCACGGCATTCACCGCTGGATTGATTGCCTCAATCCTTTGAATGCAGGCCTCCAGCAGTTCGACCGGCGAGAGTTCGCGGTTGCCGATGCGGCGGCGCATTTCTACGCTTGTCAGAGATAGCAATTCGGCATTTGTGTCCATTGGATTTGAGCCCCATTAGTCTTTCAAATTCACCGAAAACATCGGCACCGCCACGCCCTTGCCCTTGAACTGTACTTCGCCCATCCACTCCAGCGCCAGCTGGTCGCCCAGGGCAGCGCGCGTCTCTGTGTCCACGAGTATGCCGCGCGCGACCTCCCTGGTGTGTGCTTCCAGCCGCGCGGCGAGGTTCACGGTGTCGCCGATGCAGGTGCAGGTGGCGCTCTCCCGGGGAGGCGGGGTCAGGCAGGAATTGAATTAATTATTCTTCTAAATCCTATATCCGGTGCGGGCTGTAGGTCAGTAGACGTATCGGTACCGGTACACAGGCCACGATCCAGCGCTCGCTCGGTTAGTGTTCGTGGCGATGATGCGCGTCCGGAAAATGCGGGTGAGAGTGCGTTACGGAATCGTGATGATGATCGTGCGTATGCCGCTTGCCCGCGACGACAGGGAAAGAATGCGCATGCTGATGATGCAGGTCATGCACATGCTCATGAGTGTGATCCTGAATATCGTGAGTATGTCCGTGTAGATGGTGCTCCGTCAGATGGAGCCAGACCCCAAAACCCATCAATCCAGCGGCGATCACAAGCGGCACGCTGACCGGTTCTCCCAATAGCAGGATAGCCACGGTGGTTCCGGCAAACGGCGCGATGGAGAAATACGCACCCGTCCTGGCAGTACCCAGGTGTCGCAATGCGATCACGAACAGGACGAGACTGAGCCCATAGCTCATGAAACCCAGCGCTGCGCCCCCCAGGAGGGTGCCGGGGGAGGGCACTGCGGTTCCGATGGCGAGTGCAATACCCAGGTTGACCATGCCGGCAACTAGGCCCTTCAGCATCGCGATAAGCGTAGCGTCGGCCAGCGACACTCGGCGTGTGAGATTGTTGTCAATGGCCCAAGCGAGGCAGGCGGCGAGCACGCTCAAGGCGGGCAAGGCCGCACCGAAGTCGGCGCTGTCAGGCCACGAAAGTACCAACGCGCCGGACACAATAAGTGCCATACCGATGGCTATTCTGCGATCGAAGTTCTCACGGAATACAAACCACGCGATGAGAGCGGTAAATACGCCTTCTGCATTGAGCAAAAGCGAGGCGCCCGAAGCAGGCATATTGCTTAGTCCCCACATCAGTAATACCGGTGCGAAAACTCCTCCCAGGGCGATCGCGGCGGAGAGCCATCCGGATTCTGAAAACGTCAATTTGACCGGCGGAGGCGAACTCAGGGCTCGAAGAATCAGAAGCCCGGCGCCTGACCCCAGATACAGCACCCCTGCGAGTAGCCATGGGCTCGTTTGTCCCAAAAGAAGCTTCGCCAACGGAGTGCCAAGGCCAAACAAAATCGCCGAGCCCAACGCGGCAAGCACGCCTCTGTCGAATCGATGCGTCATGAAATCGGCGTTCCGGCTTCGATGACCTGCCTCACTGATCAGAACGGCAGGACAGCCGCTACTTTTTCTTTAACATCATCTGGGCGTCTTCGACCACCTTGAACGGGCTGCCACCCCAGAGAATGGACGCGTAGAAGAATTTTTCGATTTTTGCGTCCTCCAGCGCTTTCCACTGGTAGGAATTCAGCCGGATCAGCTGTCCGGTCATGCCCATGTCGCCAATGATCGTGAACATTGCTTCCTGGATTGCCTTCTGGGGTTCCTTGTCCCAGGTCACCGGATCAATCTTCTCTATCGACTTGGGCGCATTGCCAGGATAAACGTCGAATGTTCCCTGGCAGCCGTCCATGGACTTGACCATGCAGGCGAGGCGTTGCCCTCTCGGTTCCATGTTTTCCCCTGAGTCCCGTTATGCCGCCATCAGTTCCCGCAGCACATAAGGCAGGATGCCGCCGTGCTTGTAGTAGTCGACTTCGATCGAGGTGTCGATCCGCGACAGCACCTTGACCTCCTGCCGGCTGCCGTCCTTGCGATGTATCACCAGGGTGAGTTCCTGCTGCGGATGGAGGTCGTCCAGCCCGAGCACGTCGACGGTCTCCTCGCCGGTGATGCCCAGCGTCTTCACGCTGTCCGCGCCCTTGAACTGCAGCGGCAGCACGCCCATGCCGACCAAGTTGGAGCGGTGGATGCGCTCGAAGCTGCGTGCGACGACGACCTTGACCCCGAGCAGGAACGTGCCTTTCGCCGCCCAGTCGCGCGAAGACCCGGTGCCGTACTCCTCGCCGCCAAACACGACGGTCGGGGTCTTGTCGGCGACGTATTTCATGGCCGCATCGTAGATCGGCAGGCGCTCGCCCTTGTACAGGGTCATGCCGCCTTCGGTGCCCGGAAGCATCAGGTTCTTGATCCGCACATTGGCAAACGTGCCGCGCATCATGACCTCGTGATTGCCGCGGCGCGCGCCGTAGCTGTTGAAGTCGATCACGGAGACATCGTTCTCCTGCAGGAAGATGCCCGCGGGGGAGGTCGGCTTGATGCTGCCGGCCGGCGAGATATGGTCGGTCGTCACCGAGTCGCCGAAGATGCCGAGCACCTTGGCGCCTGCGATGGCGGCGACCTTGCCCGGCTGCATGTCGAAGTCCTTGAAGAACGGGGGCTCCGCGATGTAGGTCGAGGTCGGCCAGTCGTAGACTTGTCCCGTTGGCGCTGCGATGTTCATCCACAACGGGTTGTCCTTGGTGAAATCGCCATAGAGCCGCCGGAAAGTCTTCGGGTCCATCGCGAACTTCATGCAGTCGTGGATTTCCTGCGTGGTCGGCCAGATGTCGCCGATCCAGACTTCCTTGCCGTCCTTGCCCTTGCCCAGCGGCTCGCTCATGACGTCCTTGAGCATGGTGCCGAGGATTGCGTAGGCGACGACAAGCGGCGGGCTGGCGAGGAAGTTCGCGCGGATGTTCGGATGGATGCGCGCCTCGAAATTGCGGTTGCCCGAGAGCACGGCGGCGCAGACGAGGTCATTTCCGGTGATCGCCTCTTCGATGGGCTGGGCGAGCGGCCCGGCGTTGCCGATGCACGTGGTGCAGCCGTAGCCCGCGAGGTAGAAGCCCAGCTTCTCAAGATACGGAAGCAGACCGGCGCGGGTCAGGTACTCAGTGACGACGCGCGATCCCGGCGCGAGCGAGGTCTTGATGTGCTTCCTGACCGTCAGGCCGCGCTCGACAGCTTTCTTGGCCAGCAGCCCCGCGGCGAGCAGCACGCCGGGGTTCGAAGTGTTGGTGCACGAGGTGATCGCAGCGATCAGCACGTCCCCCGAGCCGACCTCGGTGCCGTCATAGGCCTTGAAGCGGCGGCCCAGGTCTTCGGGCTTCTTGGCGAAGCCGTTGTCGGGCACCGGTGCCGAGAAGAGCGCGGTGAACTGCTTCTTGACGTTGCCGATCTCGATGCGGTCCTGCGGACGCTTTGGGCCGGCAAGCGAAGGCGCCACTGTGCCGAGGTCGAGCTCGATGACCTGGCTGTAGTCGATCGCGCCCTTCTTCGGGATGCCGTACATGCCCTGGGCCTTGAAGTAGGCCTTGAATGCCTCGATCTCGGAGGCCGTGCGGCCCGAGCCCTCGAAGTAGGCGATGGTCTTGTCGTCCACCGGGAAGAAGCCCATCGTCGCGCCGTATTCCGGGGCCATGTTGGCGATCGTCGCGCGGTCGGGCAGCGACAGCGATTCGGTGCCTTCGCCGAAGAACTCGACGAACTTGCCCACTACTTTTGCTGCGCGCAGCATCTCAGTGACGCGCAGCACCAGGTCGGTGGCGGTGACGCCGCCACGCAGAACGCCGGTGAGGTTCACGCCGACCACGTCCGGGGTCAGGAAGTACACCGGCTGGCCCAGCATGCCGGCCTCGGCCTCGATGCCGCCCACGCCCCAGCCGACCACGCCGATGCCGTTGATCATCGTGGTGTGGCTGTCAGTGCCGACCAGCGTATCCGGGTAATACACGCCTGCCTTGTTGTGCACGCCGCGCGCGAGATACTCCAGGTTCACCTGGTGCACAATGCCGATCCCCGGAGGCACGACCTTGAAGGTGTCGAAGGCCTGCATGCCCCACTTCATGAACTGGTAGCGCTCGACGTTGCGCTTGAATTCGAGCTTCATGTTGATGTCGAGCGAATCCTTGGTGCCGTAACTGTCGATCTGCACGGAGTGGTCGACCACCAGGTCCACCGGCACCAGCGGTTCGATGGTCTTGGGGTTCTTGCCCATTTTCTGCGCCACGCCGCGCATCGCGGCCAGGTCGGCCAGCAGCGGCACCCCGGTGAAATCCTGCAGGACGATCCTTGCGAGGACGAACGGGATTTCGTCGGTGCGCTGGGCCTTGGGTTTCCAGTTCGCCAGCTGCTTGATGTGCGCCTCGGTGACTTTCTTGCCGTCACAGTTGCGCAGCACGGATTCGAGCACGATACGGATCGAGACCGGCAGGCGGGAGATTTTCGCGCCAAGCGCTTTTTCCAGCGCCGGCAGTGAATAGAACTTGCCGGTCTTCTTGCCGAACTTGAATTCCTTGAGGGTGTTGTGCAGGTTATGCGGCATTGAAGCCTCCGTCGTTGATCCAGGTATTTTCAGGGGTGCATCCGGCATTCGCCGGGCGCTTGTTCAATTTTTCGACGATTGAGGCGCGCGCTTCCAGCAGCGCAGTCAGCTGTTCGTCGCAGCGCGCGATCGGCGTGGGGTAGTGCCTGATCTCATTGGAGAGTTCCGCCAGTCTTTGCTTCAGCGCGTCCATGGGCGTTCCTCCCTGCGAAAGGGGCGGCTAGATGACGAACAAATCGACAAACTCGTTGACCGGCGTGGCCTGGAGCCGTTTCGCGTCCAGGCACAGCTCAAGTATGGCTTGCTGCTGCTTGGACGGAAAGCGGCGCGCGAGGTTGGTGCGGAATTTCTCCACCAGCACGGGCATGCCCTCCTTGCGGCGGCGCTTGTGGCCGATCGGGTACTCGCAGACGATTTCCTTCATCTTCGTGCCGTCGGTGAATTCCACCGTCAGGGCGTTGGCGATCGAGCGCTTGTCGGGGTCGTGGTAGTCCTTGGTGAACTTCGGGTCCTAGACGCACGAGATCTTGTCGCGCAGTACGTCGATGCGCGGGTCCCGGGCAACGGAATCCTCGTAGTCGCCCGCGGTCAGGCGGCCGAAC
>JBBQVP010000207.1:0-7132 GCA_038211455.1 Burkholderiales bacterium | reverse complement strand
GGGCGTCCGCTGACGCGGCGCGCCAGCAGCACGGCGCCGAGCACCAGCGCGCCGGCGGCGATGCCGACCAGGGCCTCGGCCGCCATCAGCAGCACGGCGCCGAAGCCGCCCAGGCCATGCACCAGCGCCTCGATGGCGTGGCCGAGCGCGGGTACGCCATGGGCCAGGATGCTGCCGCCGACCAGGAACATCGCCGCCGTGCCCGCGACCGTCAGCAACTTCATGAACCAGGGCGCCGCCCACAGGATCGCCCCGCCAGCCGCACGCGCGAACACCGCCGTTCCACCCTCGCCGGGGAGCCGGCTGAGCCACAAGCCTGCATCGTCCAGCTTGACGATCCCCGCCACCACGCCATAGACGCCCACTGTCATCAGGATCGCAATTCCGGCGAGTACCGCGACCTGGGTCACGAAGGGCTCGCCGGCGACCGTGCCTAGCGAGATCACGATGATCTCCGCCGACAGGATGAAGTCGGTGCGGACCGCCCCTTCGATCTTGTCCTTTTCCAGCGCGACCAGGTCAATCGACGGATCGGCGAGCGCCTGCGTAAGCTCGGCGTGCTCCGCTTCGGTATCGCTGCCGTGCAGGAACTTGTGCGCGAGTTTCTCGACGCCCTCGAAGCAGAGGTAGGCCCCGCCGATCATCAGCAGCGGCGTCACACCCCAGGGCGCAAACGCGCTGATCGCCAGTGCGGCGGGGACGAGGATGGCCTTGTTGCGAAACGAGCCCTTCGCCACCGCCCAGACCACGGGAAGTTCGCGCTCTGCACGAACGCCTGCGACCTGTTGGGCGTTCAGCGCAAGGTCGTCGCCGAGCACCCCCGTGGTCTTCTTGGCAGCGACCTTGGCGAGCAACGCCACGTCGTCCAGGACCGTGGCGATGTCATCCAGCAGTGCGAGCAGGCTGCCTGCGGCCATCGCAGTTCCCAGTTAGGAGCTCACGCCTCTGGCGTCAGAATACGATCACGCCCCGCGCATTCTTGCCCGACTGCATGTCGGCAAACGCCTGCGGTGCCTCGTCGATCGAGTAGCGCCGGGTGATGAGTTCATCCAGCTTCAGCTTGCCCGCCATGTACAGGCCGAGCATGCGCGGGAAATCGACGCGCGGCACGCAGGAGCCGAACATGCTGCCCTGGAGGGTCTTTTCCTCGAACACCATCGTCGGCTGCTTGTAGGACACCATGTCGGTGCCGCGTGCCACGCCCACCAGCACCGCCTTGCCGCCGCGCCCGATCGCCTTGTAGGCCGTGGCCGAGAGTTCGCCGTTGCCTACGCACTCGAACGCATAATCCGCCCCGCCACCGGTCATCTTTTTGAGTTCCTTGGTGGGGTCCTCGCCGGGTTTCAAGAGCAGCGTATGGGTGGCGCCGAAGGTCTTGGCGAATTCCAGCTTCGCCGCAACGGTGTCGACCGCAACGATGATCTGCGCCCCCGCGATCGCCGCGCCCTGCACTGCATTGAGCCCCACCCCGCCGCAGCCGAACACGATCACGCTCGAACCCGGCACGACCTGCGCCGTGTTGAACACCGCGCCCACGCCGGTGGTCACCGCGCAGCCGACCAGCGCCGCGCGATCCAGCGGAATCGAGGCGTCGATCTTGACCACGTTGGCCATCGAGACCGTGGCGTACTCGGCCATCACGCCGCAGCCGGAAAAAATCCCGAGCGACTTACCGGCCGAATCGGTGGTGCGGGTGGTGCCCTCGCGCGGGGTCATCAACGCCTTGCCCTGCTCGATGCACAGCACCGGCCGGCCGCCCGCGCAGTAGCGGCAGGTGCCACACATGTAGATGAAGTTGGACACCACGTGATCGCCGACCGCGAACTCAGTGACGCCCTCGCCCACCTCGATGATTTCGCCGGCCGCCTCGTGGCCCAGCACCAGCGGCGGGGGCAGGGGAATCGTGCCGTTGACCGCGGAGAGGTCCGAATGGCACACCCCGCAGGCGGCCATCCTGACGGTGACCTCGCCACGCTTGGGCCCGTCGACCGAGATTTCCTCGACGACCACCGGTTTGTTGAGTTCGCGAAACAGTACCGCCTTGCCTTTGCGCGCCGCCATGCGTGTTCTCCCTGTGTGGATCGCATGAGTATAGCGCCGGGGGTCGGCTAAAATGCCGGTTTTCCCCCAGCAGGAATTTCGCCATGGCAAACACCGACAAGTTCTACATCAACGGCCAGTGGGTCGCCCCCTCCACCAAGGACAAGATCGACGTGCACAACGCCGGCACCGGCGCGGTGATGGGCAGTGTGCCCGCAGGCGGAGCGAAGGACATCGAGGCCGCGGTCAGCGCCGCGCGCGCCGCGTTCGACACCTGGTCGCAGACTCCGGCCGCAACCCGCGCGGATTTCCTTGGCAAGATTTCCGCCGGCCTGAAGGCCCGCGCTGCCGAGCTCTCCACCATGATCGCCCAGGAAGTCGGCATGCCGATCAAGCTCGCCGGCCGCATCCAGGCCGGCCTGCCGATCGCGACCTTCGGCAACTACGCGAAGATGGCCGCCGAATTCAAGTTCGAGGAACAGGTGGGCAACTCGCTGGTGCTGCGCGATGCCGTCGGCGTGGTCGGCGCGATCACCCCTTGGAACTATCCCCTGCACCAGATCGCCCTGAAAGTTGCGGCGGCGCTGGCCGCGGGTTGCACCGTGGTGTTGAAGCCTTCCGAGGTCGCGCCGTTCAATGCCTACCTGCTGGCCGAAGTGATCCATGAGGCCGGCCTGCCCAAGGGAGTGTTCAACATGGTGACGGGCCTGGGCCCCGTGGTGGGCGAAGCGCTGGTGGCGCACCCGCAGGTCGACGCGATCTCGTTCACCGGTTCGACGCGCGCGGGCAAGCGGATCTCGGAAGTCGCAGCCCAGACGGTCAAGCGCGTCACGCTGGAGCTTGGCGGCAAGTCGGCCTCCGTAATCCTGGATGACGCCGACCTCGCCACTGCGGTGAAAGGCACGATCGGCAACTGCTACCTCAATTCGGGGCAAACCTGCACCGCGTTCACGCGCATGCTGGTGCCCGAAGCGAAGTACGAGGAAGCCAAGGCGCTCGCCGCCGAAGCCGTGAAGGGCTACGCGCCGGGCGACCCGATGTCCGAGACCTCGCGCCTCGGCCCGCTGTCCTCCGCGGCGCAGCTGGAGCGCGTGCGCAGCTACATCAAGAAAGGCATCGAGGAAGGCGCCGAACTCGTCGCAGGCGGCGCGGATGCACCCGAGGGCTTCGATGGAGAACTGCGCGGCGGCTATTACGTCAAGCCCACGGTGTTCGGCAAGGTGAACCCGAAGTCCACAATCGGCCAGGAAGAAATCTTCGGGCCGGTGCTGTCGATCATCACCTACAAGGACGAGGAAGACGCGATCCGGATCGCCAACGACACCATCTACGGCCTGGCTGGCGGCGTCTGGTCGGCCGACACGGCGCATGCGCAGAAAGTCGCGCGGCGCCTGCGCGCCGGGCAGATCGACATCAACGGCGGCCCGTTCAACATGAACGCGCCGTTCGGTGGCTTCAAGCAGTCGGGACACGGGCGCGAGGCAGGGGTGTACGGGCTCGAAGAGTTCCTGGAATACAAGTCACTGCAGTTGAAGACCTGAGCATGGGTGTAAAGCAACTGCTGGACCTGTCGGGCCGCGTCGCCGTGGTCACCGGCGGCTCGCGGGGGCTCGGCCTGCAGATGGCCGAGGCGCTGGGCGAGATGGGCGCGCAGATCGCGATAACCGCGCGAAAAAAAGACGAGCTCGACGAGGCGGTGGCGCACCTCGGAAAGCTCGGCGTCGGCGCGACATCCTATCCTTGCGACCTCGGCAAGCGCGAACAGATCGAGCCACTGGCTGCCGCGGTGCTTGCGAAATTCGGCAAGATCGACATCCTGGTGAACAACGCGGGCGCCAACTGGGCGGCGCCTGCCGAGGACCATCCGCTGGAAGCCTGGGACAAGTTGGTCAACCTCAACCTGAGCGGCACCTTTTTTCTTTCTCAGCTAGCGGCCAAGCGCTCGATGATTCCGGCGAAATGGGGACGCATCGTCAATATCGCTTCGGTCAACGGTTTCCAGGCCACCGACATGCGCCTGCTGTTCGACGTGGGGTATGTGGCCACCAAGCATGGCGTGGTGGGCCTGACGCGCCAGCTGGCGGCCGAGTGGGGCAAGCATGGCATTACCGTGAATGCGATCTGCCCGGGCTTCTTCGTTTCCAGGATGACGCGCGCCACGCTCGACACGGCGGGCGAGTTCATCCGCGAAGGCACGCCCACGGCGCGCCTGGGCGGGGAGGAAGACCTGAAAGGCCTGGTGGCGCTGCTCGCGTCGGACGCTTCGCGCCATATCACCGGCCAGGCGATCGCCGTGGACGGCGGCGCCTCGGTGATCTGACCATGGCCAACGACCGCAACGAGGACCGCAAGGTTGAATTCGCGCGAGAGTTCCAGAAGCGCATCCCCTTTGTAGGGCATCTGGGCATCGAAGTGGAGGAGATCGGCGTCGGCACCGCGCGCCTGTCGGTGCAGATCCAGCCCGACCAGACCAACAGCTTCGGCACCGCACACGGCGGGCTGATCATGTCGCTGCTCGACGTGGCCCTGTGCACCGCCGCGCGCAGCCAGTTCGAGGATTCGATCGGCGTGATCACCATCGACCTGTCGTTCTCCTTCATCGGCGCGGGCAAGGGCAAGATGTTCGCCGACGCGCGGGTGCTCAAGCCCGGCCGGAACACCGTGTTTACCGAGGGCGAAGTGCGCAACGAAGACGGCTCGCTGGTGGCCAAAGCCATCGGCACCGTGCGCGTGCGCATGGCCGAGAAGTAGCCGGCCCGCGTTCGTATTCCCATCGCCATGCAAGCTGCACCGGCCGAACACGCCTTCCACGCGGGCTGCAGCATGGGCGAGCTCGTCATTCGCGCGATCCAGCGCGGCGGCGATCGGCCGGCATTGGTGCTGGACGACCTGGTCATCAGCTACCGCGAGTACGGCGCGATGCTCAGCCGCTGGATCCAGGCGCTGGAAGCGCGCGGCCTCGCGAAGGGCGATGCGATCGCAACGCTGTCGTCCAACCGCCCCGAGGCCCTGCTGACGACCTCGATTGCCTACCTGATGGGCCTGCGCATCACCTGGATGCATCCGCTGGCCTCGGAGGACGACCACGCCTACCTCCTCGAGGATTCGGGCGTGAAGACCCTGTTCGTCGACCCCGAAGCGTTTGGCGAACGCGCGAAAGCGCTCAAGGCGCGGATCCCCGGCCTGCAGTCGCTGCTCGGCTTTGGCCCCAACGATTTCGGCGAGGATTTCGCCGCCACGGCCGCCGCGTTCGCGCCCGCCCCGCTGGTGGCGCGCGCCGGGCCGGACGACCTGTGCGTACTGATCTACACCGGCGGCACCACCGGCAAGCCCAAGGGGGTGGTGCACACCCACCGCGTGCACGTCACGATGGTGATGCATGAGCTCGCCGAGTGGGACTGGCCCGAGGAGGTGCGCTTCCTCGCGATGACGCCGATCACCCATGCGGCCGGCGCGATGCTGATGGCGGTGATGCTGCGCTCGGGCACCTTCGTCATGAACAAGGGGTTCGACGCACGGAAGTTCTTCGCGCTGGTGGAGGCGCACCGCATCACCAGCACCTTCCTCGTGCCGACGATGATCTATGTGCTGCTCGACCACCCGGACGTTTCGCGCGCGAAGCTCGACAGTCTGAAACTCATCATCTATGGCGCGGCACCCATGGCGCCCGCGCGGCTGGTGGAAGGCATGCGCGTATTCGGCCCGGCGTTCATGCAGCTCTACGGCCAGTCCGAGGCGCCCAACTGCATCACCGTACTGCGCCGCATCGACCACGACCCGGTCAACCACCCAGAGCGCCTCGCCTCGTGCGGCGCGCCGATCGGCGACAACCAGGTGAAACTGCTCGACGACCATGGCGTCGAGGTGCCGCAGGGCGAAGTCGGCGAGATCTGCGTGCGCGGCCCGCTGGTCATGGTGGGCTACTGGAACAAACCGGAGGAAACCGCGAAGGCCATGCGCCACGGCTGGCTCTATACCGGCGACCTCGCGCGCGCGGATGCGGACGGCTACCTCTACATCGTCGACCGGTCCAAAGACATGATCATCAGCGGCGGGTTCAACGTCTACCCGCGCGAGGTCGAGGACGTGCTCACCCAGCATCCCGCGGTGGCCGGTGCCGCGGTGATCGGCGTGCCGGATGAAAAATGGGGCGAGGCGGTTAAAGCGCTGGTGGTGTTGCGCGCCGGCGCCACGGCCTCAGCCGAGGAACTGATCGCGCTGGTGCGCGCGGCCAAGGGCGCGGTGCAGGCGCCCAAGTCGATCGACTTCGTCGCGAGCCTCCCGGTCACGGGTCTGGGCAAGCCCGACAAGAAAGCGATCCGCGCGAAGTACTGGCAGGGGCAGGGGCGCGCGGTTCACTGAAATCCCCGTGAAGTGCGGCCGGTCGACCAGTTGGGGCCGCGCCTGGGCGCTTGCGGGTTGGCGAGACCTTGCGGGTGGACCAGACGTAAGTTGACATATTGATGCCTCATAGGCATGCTTTGATGCATGCGAACCACCGTGCGACTGGACGAACATCTGCTGGCCGAAGCCAAAAAGCGCGCGGCTGAAACGGGCAAGACGCTGACAGCCGTGCTCGAAGAGGCTCTGCGCGAATCGCTGGCGCGGCGCAAAGCGCACTCAAAGGCGAAGCCAGTCCGTCTGAAAACCGTCAAGGGCAACGGCGTTCGGCCGGGCGTGGATCTGGACGATAGCGCCTCGCTGCTTGACCTGATGGACACCTGAAATGATGCTTCCCGACGTGAACGTGCTCGTTTACGCGCACCGGGAAGACACCCCACAACACGCCGGCATTCGCGAATGGCTCGAGACCCTCATCAATGGCGACGCTGCGTTTGCCATGTCGGAGTTGGTGCTGAGCGGCTTCCTGCGCGTCGTGACGCACCCGAAAGTCTTTACCCGGCCAAGCACATTGTCGGATGCGCTCGCCTTCGCCGGACAGTTGCGCGAACGACCGAATCGCGTGGCCGTGTCGCCCGGCGTGAGGCATTGGGAGATCTTTCAGAACCTTTGCACACAGGCCGGGGCCAAGGGCAACCTCGTGCCCGATGCCTATCTCGCGGCCATGGCGATTGAATCGGGCTGCGAGTGG
>JBBQVP010000206.1:0-7141 GCA_038211455.1 Burkholderiales bacterium | reverse complement strand
GCGGGCAAAAGCAGCGGGGAAGTCCGCGGGCCCCTATACCGACCCCCGGACTATCCGAATTACGCTCCCCTGATGCCGCCCCAAAAAGCAAAAAGCCCAACCGCGATGGCTGGGCCAAGTGCAACAAACCTGACGAAATTCTATGGCTCCCCGACCTGGGATCGAACCAGGGACCTGCGGATTAACAGTCCGACGCTCTACCGCTGAGCTATCGGGGAATTGAAGCCCGCCATTCTACAAAAAATGGCCCGTCTGGGCAATGCTGACACCTACTTGATCACCGCGGCAATCGCGTCCGCCGAGTATTCGATATTCCCCATGTTCAACGCGGCACAGCAGACCCGCCCGCTCTCGAGCGCGTACACGCCGAACTCGTCGCGCATCCGCACGACCTGGGCCTTGGTCAACCCGGAGTACGAAAACATGCCGTTCTGTCGCAGGATGAAGTTGAAGTCCGTCCCCGGGGCCCGGGCGTGAATTTTCTCGACCAGCAATTCGCGCATTTTCTTGATTCGATCGCGCATTCCGCCGAGTTCCTTCTCCCACTGGGCGCGCAGTTCGGGCGTGATCAGGATCTTGGCGATCACGTGGCCACCGTGCGAGGGCGGGTTGGAGTAGTTGGTGCGCACGAGCCGCTTGATCTGGCTCAGCACCCGGGCGGCCTCCTCGGCGCTCTGGGTCACCACGCTCAGAGCGCCGACCCGTTCGCCGTACAACGAGAACGACTTCGAGAACGAGTTCGACACCAGCACCGGCAGGCCGGCCTCGGTGAACTGCCGCACAGCCAGGCCGTCGACATCAATGCCCGAACCGAAACCCTGATAGGCAATGTCGAGGAAGGGCACAAGGTCGCGCTGCTTTACCACCGCAATCACCTTGGTCCACTGTTCCGCGGTCAGGTCCACGCCGGTTGGGTTGTGGCAGCACGCGTGCAGCACGACGATCGAGCCGGAAGGGATCGTGCCGAGTGCCTCGAGCATTCCAGCGAAATTCACCCCATGTGAGGCTGCGTCGTAGTACGGGTAGGCGTTGACCTTGAACCCGGCATCCTCGAACAGTGCCCGGTGATTTTCCCAGCTCGGATCGCTGACCCAGACCTCGGCTTTGGGCGCGGCACGGCGCAGGAAATCAGCGCCGACCTTCAGGCCGCCGGTGCCTCCCAGCGCCTGCACCGTGACGATGCGGCCGTCCTTGACCGCGGCCGATTCGGCGCCGAACACCAGCGACTGCACGGCCTTGTCGTAGGCCGGAAGGCCGTCGATCGGCAGGTAGCCGTGCGGCGCGGCCAGCGCGAGGATCTCTTTTTCCGCCTGCCGCACGCAGTCGAGCAGCGGCACCTTGCCGTTCTCGTCCGTGTAGACCCCGATCCCGAGGTTGACCTTCTTCGGGTTTTTGTCGGCATTGAACTGTTCGGTCAGGCCGAGGATCGGGTCGCGGGGCGCCATCTGGACGCCGGCTAGCAGGGAGGCAGTCATGATCATCACGTAAATTGGAGAACCGACATTTTAGCGTGGAGTACAGGGAATCTGGCGCCGCGTTGGATTCACATGGGACAATGGGCGTTTTTGCGCAGGTTCCATGGCCAGCCTTCCAACCCCGCTTCCGACGCCCGCTGTCGCGCTCCAAGGCGCCGTCGCGAACGAGCAGAACTTCGTCTCCTATCCGGGCAGCCCGTTCAGGCTGAACCAGCCGTACCCTCCGGCCGGCGACCAGCCCGCGGCAATCGCCAAACTGATCGAGGGCATCAACGACGGCCTGGCGTTCCAGACCCTGCTGGGCGTTACGGGCTCAGGCAAAACGTTCACCATGGCCAACGTGATCGCCCAGCTCGGGCGGCCCGCCATGGTGCTGGCGCCGAACAAGACGCTCGCGGCGCAGTTGTACTCCGAAATGCGCGAATTCTTCCCCGAAAACGCCGTCGAGTATTTCGTGTCGTACTACGACTACTACCAGCCCGAGGCTTACGTGCCCTCGAGGGATCTCTTCATCGAGAAGGACTCGTCGATCAACGAGCACATCGAGCAGATGCGCTTGTCGGCGACCAAGTCACTCATGGAGCGGCGCGACTGCGTGATCGTGGCGACGGTGTCGGCAATCTACGGCATCGGGGATCCTTCCGAGTACCACAGCATGATCCTGCACCTGCGCACCGGGGAGAAGTACTCGCAGCGCGACGTGATCCAGCGTCTCGCGGTCATGCAGTACGACCGCAACGAAATGGATTTCAGGCGCGGCACGTTCCGGGTGCGCGGCGACGTGATCGACATCTTCCCGGCCGAGCATGCCGAGCATGCGGTGCGGATCTCGCTCTTCGACGACGAGATCGAATCGCTGACGCTGTTCGATCCCCTCACCGGGCGCACGCTGCACGGCCTCACACGCTTCACGGTTTATCCGTCCAGCCACTACGTGACACCGCGCGCGACCACGCTGCGCGCAGTGGATGCGATCAAGCTCGAGCTCGCGGATCGGATCAAGACCTTCCTCGGGGCCACGCGCCTGGTCGAGGCACAGCGAATCGAGCAGCGCACGCGCTTCGACCTCGAGATGCTGAACGAGCTGGGATTCTGCAAGGGAATCGAGAACTACTCGCGCCACCTGTCGGGCCGCAAGGCCGGCGAGCCGCCGCCGACGCTGATCGACTACATGCCTCACGATGCACTGATGATCGTCGACGAGAGCCACGTGACGATCGGTCAGCTGGGCGGGATGTACAAGGGCGACCGGTCGCGCAAGGAGAATCTCGTCGAGTACGGTTTCCGCCTGCCTTCGGCGCTGGACAACCGCCCGCTGCGCTTCGACGAGTTCGAGAAGATCATCCGGCAGACGGTGTTCGTGTCGGCGACGCCGGCTGGGTATGAGAAGGAGAAATCCGGGCAGATCGTGGAACAGGTTGTGCGGCCCACCGGACTCATCGATCCGCAGGTCGACGTGCGACCCGCAGTCAACCAGGTCGACGACGTGCTGTCCGAACTCACGCTCCGGGTGAAGAAGGGAGAGCGGGTCCTGATCACCACGCTGACCAAGCGCATGGCCGAGGACCTGACCGAGTACCTCAGGGACCATGGCGTGCGCGTTCGCTATCTGCATTCGGAGATCGACACGGTCGAGCGCGTAGAGATCATCCGCGACCTGAGGCTGGGCGAATTCGATGTGCTGGTCGGCATCAACCTGCTGCGCGAGGGCCTCGACCTGCCCGAAGTTTCCCTGGTCGCGATCCTTGACGCGGACAAGGAAGGTTTCCTGCGCTCGGAGCGGTCCCTGATCCAGACCATCGGGCGCGCGGCACGGCATATCAACGGGACGGCGATCCTTTACGCCGACAGGGTCACGGACTCGATGAAAGCGGCGATAGGTGAGACCGACCGTCGCCGAAACAAGCAGATCGCGTTCAACCTGGAGCACGGGATCGAGCCGAAGGGCATTTCCAAGCGCATTCGCGACCTGATCGACGGTGTCTACGACGCCGACGACGCGCAAGCCGTGCGCAAGGCGGCGCAGGACGAGGCCCGCTACGAGCGGATGACGGAGAAAGACCTCGCGCGCGAAATCAAGCGTCTGGAGAAGCAGATGGTTGAGCACGCGCGCAACCTCGAGTTCGAAAAAGCGGCCCAGGCGCGCGACGAACTGCACCAACTGCGCAAGCGCGCATTCGGTGTGGAACTCGCCTCCGACTGAGCATGCACCGGATAGTCTTCGTCTGCATGGGCAACATCTGCCGCTCGCCTACGGCCGAGGGCGTATTCCGGCGCATGGTTGACGAGGCGGGACTCGGGAGCGAGTTCGAAATCGATTCCGCGGGCACGCACGATTACCACACGGGTTCACCGCCTGATTCACGCGCACAGGAACACGCCGCACGGCGCGGGTATGACCTGTCAGGTCAGCGGGCCAGGCAGGTCAGGCTCACCGATTTCACTGAATCCGATCTTGTGCTGGTGATGGACCGGCTGAATCTCGTGACGCTGGAGCGCGTATGTCCGCCCGAGCATCGACACAAACTCAGGTTGTTCCTGACGTTTGCCGATCAGTGCGACGTGAAAGACGTTCCGGATCCCTACAGCGGGGGCGAGCAGGGCTTCGAGCGCGTGCTCGACCTGGTGGAAGACGCAGCCCGCGGATTGCTCCGCGAACTGCGGTCCAGTTCCTAGTCTTTCGTTTCCACCTGCATCAGAGGTTCCGACGCCCTTTGCTGCGGACGCGAACTGCGCGGGCGACCGAGCTTCACCGGCTCCTCTTCAAGCTGATAGGACTTCGAACGCGAGGGGTCCGTCTCGACCATCTGGAGACCGGCACTCGAAAGCAGCGCCTTGGGATCTGCCATTGGCGCAGACGGCGCTTGTGGCGCCACCGGCGCAGGCGAGGCCGCTGCCTTCTCTACTGTTGCAACGGCCGGAATATCGGCCGGAACGTGGGCTGGCGCCGAAACTGGCGCGCTTTGCACAGGCGCCGCTTCAATCTCAGCTGCCGGGGCTTGAGCAACGAAAACCTGCGCCGGGGGCGTTTCATGCCGCTCCACAACGGGCTGGATCTCGGGAACCATCGGCGCGACGACTGCACTCGCCGCCGATTCGATCACTGCCGTGACAACTGGCTGCTCCATGGCCGGGAATTCAGCCTGGGTATGTCCTGCAACCGGGGCGTCGACACTCTGCTCGACGGGCGCGCTACCATCGCGCGGGCCGCGGTCACGGCCGCCACGCCGGTTGCGCCGGCCTCGACGCTCGCCTTCCTCTCCTTCCTGCATCGGCGGACGGGGCTCGCGCTGCGGCTGGTCGGCGCGCGGCTCCCTTGGCTCGCGTGCTTCACGCGGCTCGCGGGGAGGGCGGCCCTGCTGCTGGTCGCGGCGCTGCTGGTCCATATCGCGGCGCGCGCCCTGACGGTCGCCTCCCGGCTTTTCCTCGCGCTGCCCTTCCGGCCGTGGCTCACGCGGGGGACGGTCGGCACGCGGTGGGCGCTGCTCGCCACGACGCGGTTCCTGGCTGCCTTGCGGACGGTCTTCTCGGCCGCCTTCACGGCCGCCCTCACGGCCGCCGTTTCTCTGGCGTCCGTCGCGATTCCGGTTGCCGCGATCACGACCGTTGGAACGCTCGCCACGCTGCTCGCGCTGCGCGGGCGAGGGCGCTGCGGCCGGCTTGGTCGCAACCGCCGGCGCAACCGCCGGCTTGTCTTCATCACGATTGAACCAGCCCAGAATGCGGCCGATGATTCCCGGCCGCTCGCCGGTGGCTGCTGCGGGCGTTGGCGGGACCTGGATTGCCTCGGGACGGCGATTGGCGCCGCGCGTGTCGTTGCGCGGCGGGCGTGCCGCACCTTCCTCGATCACGCGATCCGGAACGTTCGGCGCCGGCTGATCCGGAACGATTGCCTTGACCGCGGCTTCCTGCCTTGGCTTGGGCGGCTCGACAGCGCCACCGGCTTCGTTCTGCCCTTCCGGCTCCTTGACCATCTCGAAGCTGGACGGCATGTGATCCATCTCGTTCAGTTCGTCGTGCCGCAGCCGCTGGATGGAGTAGTGCGGGGTTTCCAGATGGATGTTCGGGATCAGCAGGATGTTTACGCGCAGGCGGGTCTCAAGCTTCTGAATTTCACTGCGCTTCTCATTGAGCAGGAACGTTGCGACGTCTACCGGCACCTGGACGTGCACTGCGCCGGTATTTTCCTTCATCGCCTCTTCCTGCAGGATGCGCAGGATATGCAACGCGGTCGATTCGATGCCGCGGATATGCCCCGTGCCGCTGCAGCGCGGGCAGGTGATATGGCTGGATTCGCCCAGTGAAGGCTGCAGTCGCTGGCGCGAGAGTTCCAGCAGACCGAAGCGGGAGATTTTTCCGGTTTGCACGCGCGCCCGGTCATAGTGCAGTGCTTCGCGCAGGCGGTTCTCGACCTCGCGCTGGTTCTTCTGCGACTCCATGTCGATGAAGTCGATGACGATCAGCCCACCCAGGTCACGCAGGCGAAGTTGTCGCGCGACCTCGTCTGCCGCCTCCAGGTTGGTGCGCAGCGCCGTTTCCTCGATATCGTGACCCTTGGTCGAGCGTGCGGAGTTGACGTCGATCGAAACCAGCGCTTCCGTATGGTCGATCACCACCGCGCCGCCGGAGGGCAGGCTCACCTGGCGGGAGAACGCGGACTCGATCTGGTGCTCGATCTGGAAACGCGAAAACAGTGGCACGTCGTCGTGGTAGAGCTTGACCTTGTGGACGTTGCCCGGCATCACCGTCTGCATGAAGGCCTGGGCCTGCTCGTAGATTTCCTCGGTGTCGATCAGGATTTCACCGATGTCCGGCTGGAAATAATCGCGGATCGCGCGGATGACCAGGCTGGATTCGAGGTAGATCAGGAACGGCTTGGGCTTGTAGCGCCCATCCTCGCCCGGCGTGCGGTCAGTGGCCGCCTGCTCGATGGCACCCCACAACTGCATGAGGTAGCCCATATCCCAGTTGAGTTCCTCGATCGTGCGGCCGATTCCGGCCGTGCGGGCGATGACGCTCATGCCGGGCTTCACTTCGAGCTGGTCGATGAGCGCGCGCAACTCGTCGCGGTCCTCTCCCTCGACGCGGCGCGAAACCCCGCCACCGCGCGGGTTGTTCGGCATCAGTACAAGATAGCGTCCAGCGAGGCTGATGAAGGTCGTGAGGGCTGCGCCCTTGTTGCCGCGTTCGTCCTTTTCCACCTGGACGATCAGCTCCTGGCCTTCCTTGAGGGCGTCCTGGATACGCGCCTTGCCGACTTCGGCGTCCTGGCGGAAGTAGCTCTTCGCAACCTCCTTGAAAGGCAGGAAGCCGTGCCGTTCTTCGCCATAGTCGACGAAGGCGGCCTCGAGGCTGGGCTCGATGCGGGTAATGACACCCTTGTAAATGTTGCTCTTGCGTTGTTCCCTTGCTGCAGACTCTATGTCGAGATCGATGAGCTTTTGGCCATCGACGATGGCGACGCGCAATTCTTCCTGCTGCGTCGCATTGAATAGCATGCGCTTCACTTGTTCTTCTCCTGCGCCGCAGGAGAGTCCGTGAACCGACGGTCAGCGTTTCGTTAGCTCTTTAAGCTGTGATTGCCTATTTCGAAGATTAGACAGGTTCGTCGTAGTGAACGAAATACCGGCTGGAGGCCGGGATCGTAGCGCTCCGCTTCCATGCGG
>JBBQVP010000205.1:0-7187 GCA_038211455.1 Burkholderiales bacterium | reverse complement strand
GGTGTTCGGTCGTCGCGCGGATGACTTCCATCAGCGGCATGCCGAGCGCAAGCAGCCGGCTCATCGCACCGGGCAGGCTGTAGTTCAGCTTGCTGTTGTCGTGGTAACTGTTGAAGTCGCCGTGCACGTCGCTGCTGATCGTATGCGGAAAAATGCCCTCGGCCATCAGCATGCGGGCGATGCGGTAGCTGAAATTGATGCCGTAGCCGATGTCGAAGCGCACACCCTTGTCCAGCGCCGCACGCAGCACGTCCGGCACCGTGCCGTCCTCGCCGCAGATGCCGTCCGGCATGTTGCTGTAGACATGCGCAAGCACATCCCCCGCCTTGAGCAGCGGGAGGAATTCCCCCAGCACGCTGCGCGGCGCGGGCCGCTTCGCCTCGACGACGGGGAATAGCTCGCCGGTGTGCACGTACAGCGGCAACCCGGTCTCGCGCCCCGCTTCGGCCGCCATGGCGAGCACCTCGGTGCCCCAGTGCGAATACGCGCCGGATTCGCCGTGGCACTTGATCCCGCGGATCACGCGCGGATACCTGGCAACCGCCGCCACGACCGAGCCCACGTCGGTCATCGCGGGGCCGTGCAGGACGTCGCCCTTCATCCCGCCCATCAAAGCGCCTGCCACATTGATCGAGACGAACGCGCGCACGTCGGTCGCGGCCCGGTCGACGACATGCGCCTTGAACCCGCCGACCGTCCACGGGCCGGTGCTGCCGGCATCGACGATCGTCGTCGCGCCGACGCCGACGCCGGCGTCGTCGGCCCAGACGCCGAAGTTGGTCACGTACTCGTAGACGTGCACATGGATGTCGATCAGCCCCGGGCACACGAGCTTGCCGCGCGCGTCGATGCGTCTCTCAGCGCCGCTCGCGCGCAGCCCACCCTCAGAAGCTTTCACTACCGCGACGATGCGCCCGTCGCTCACGCCGATGTCGGCCAGCGCGTCCAGAGCGCTTGCGGGGTCGATCACCCGGCCGCCTTCGATCACAAGGTCGAAGCGGGTGCCGGAAGGCTGCGGCTTGTCGGTCATGCTGGCATCTCCTGGAGGGCTGCGCGAAACGCGCACGGTCGCAGTGCGGCGCAGTGCCGAACCGTGCGCTGCGCTGAAGCCCGAGAGTAAGGCAGCGCGGAAATTTACGCCAGACCGCACGGCCCCGATTCCGGCGATAGACTAACGCCTTGTCTCCAACCGGATCGGCACGGCACATGAGCTGGCAAAAAGAAGTCGAAGCGCTGCGCGAAAGGCAGCGCCTTGCGCAGCAGATGGGCGGCGCGGAGCGCGTCGCGCGCCAGCGCGCCGGCGGCAAGCTCACGGTACGCGAGCGTGTCGAGCAGCTGCTCGATCCGCAGTCCTTCATCGAGGTCGGCAGCATCGCCGGCAAATCGAGCTACGACGAAGCCGGCAACCTGGTCTCGCTGGTGCCCGCGAGCCTGGTGATCGGCCGCGGCAGGATCGAAGGCCGCAACGTCGTCGTGGCGGGTGACGATTTCACCATCCGCGGCGGCACCAACGAGGGCAGCATCCGCGACAAGCTCACCCGCGTCGAAACCATGGCGGGTGAACTGCGCCTGCCCCTGATACGCCTGGTGGACGGTTCGGGCGGTGGCGGGTCGGCCGGCATGATGGACAAGGACGGCCATTCGCGCGTGCCGGGCGCGCTCGGCTGGCACCTGGTGGTGAACAACCTGAACACCGTGCCAGTCGTCGGCATGGCGCTGGGCTCGACTGCGGGACTCGGCTCTGCGCGGGTCTGCGCAAGCCATTACTCGGTCATGGTGAAGGACACCTCCCAGTTGTTCGTCGCCGGCCCGCCGGTCGTGAACCGGCTCTCGGCGCGCCAGTTCGAGAAGAACGAACTCGGCGGCAGCCAGATCCACACGCGCAACGGCGCGATCGACGACGAGGCCGAATCCGAGGCCGATGCGTTCGCGCGGGCGCGGCGCTTCCTGTCCTACCTGCCGCCCTCGGTCTACGACCTGCCGCCGCGCGTCGATGGTGGCGATACCCCCGGGCGCAACGTGGACTGGCTGATCGAGGCGATCCCGCGCGAGGACCGCAAGGTCTACAAAATGCGCAAGATCGTCGACGCGGTGGTCGACGAGGATTCGTTCTTCGAGATCGGCCGGTTCTGGGGACGCGGCGTGATCACCGGGCTCGCGCGCCTCGACGGCTGGCCGGTGGCGGTCATGGCGAGTGACCCCATGCATTACGGCGGCGCGTGGACGGCGGACGCCTCGCGCAAGGTGGCGCGCTTCACCCAGCTCGCGCAACTGTTTCACCTGCCGATCGTGCATCTGGTCGATATCCCGGGTTTCCTCGTCGGGCTCGACGCCGAGGAAACCGCGACCATCCGCCACGGCGTCGCCGCGCTGACCGCGATCCAGCAGACGACTGTTCCCTGGTGCTCGGTGATCGTGCGCAAGGCCTACGGGGTCGCGGCCGCCGGGCACGCCAACCAGTCGCGCTACTCGGTGCGTTACTGCTGGCCTTCGATGCGCGCCGGTTCCCTGCCGCTCGAAGGCGGCATCGAAGCGGCCTATCGCAAGGACATCGAGGCCGCCCCCGACCCGCAGGCGAAGATCGCGGAACTGCGCGAACGCCTGCAGCGACTCGGGTCGCCGCTGCGCACGCTGGAAGCGTTTTCCTACGACGAGATGATCGACCCGCGCGACACGCGCGCGCTGCTGTGCGAATTCGCCAACCTGGTCGCCCCGCTCCGCGAGCCCGGCCGCTCCACCTTTGGATACTTTCCCATATGAGCACCGTGAAGATCTGCACCGAAGTCGCCGGCACCGTCTGGAAGATCGTCGCCACGAAGGGCGCCGTACTCGCCGCCGAGGACGTGATCCTGATCATGGAGTCGATGAAGATGGAGATCCCCGTCGAGGCGCCGCGCGCGGGCATCCTGGTCGACCTGCGCGTTGCGGAAGGCGACGTGCTCAAGGAAGGCGACGTGGTCGCGCTGCTGGAGTAGGACACGTTGTGCGTCGCACACCCGCACGCCCGCACACCTTGTGGCGACGGGTTGGGCCTGGCGTGCGGACCGGGTTCGCCGCGCGAAAATGTTCCGCCGCGCGCGCGCCGGTGCGTAGAATCCCTCCCGCGTTTGCACCACAAGGGGGCCTGCGCCGGTCGGACCGGACCGCAGTTGAAAAAAACAATACCAGGAGACAAACCGTGCTCAAGCACATCGCAACTGCATTGGCAGTATCGGCATTGGCTGTATCGCTGCCCACAGGCCAGGCCTTCGCGCAGGCCTATCCCTCGAAGACCATCCGCATCGTCGTCCCGTTCTCTCCGGGCGGAACCTCCGACATCCTGGCGCGGGCGATCGGCCCGAAGCTCACCGAGGCCTGGGGCCAGCCGGTGGTGGTCGAGAACAAGACCGGCGCGAACGGCAACGTCGGCGCCGAGTACGTGGTGCGCTCCGCCCCCGACGGCTACACCATGCTGCTGTCGGACGTCGGCGCGCTCGCGATCAATCCGAGCGTCTACCCGAAAATGACCTACGACCCGGTCAAGGATTTCTCGCCGGTCGTCATGGTGTCGTATTCCCCGCATGTGCTCGCCGTGCATCCCTCGGTCCCGGCCAACAACGTCAAGGAACTGATTGCGTACGCCAAGGCCAACCCGGGCAAGATGAACTTCGCCAATTCGGGCGCCGGCGGCGCGCCGCACCTCGCGGGCGTGGACTTTGCGCGCCGCTCGGGGATCACCTGGGCCTACATCCCGTACAAGGGCGGCTCGGCCGCAGTGACCGACGTGATCGCCGGCCAGTCGAACGTGCTGTTCAACGGCATGCTCGCGACCTACCCCGCGGTCAAGGGCGGCCGGCTGCGCGGCCTCGCCGTCACGTCGGCCAACCGTGTGCCCTCGGCACCCGAACTGCCCACCCTGATTGAGTCCGGGCTGCCCGGCTTTGTCACCGGCTCCTACCAGGGGCTGCTCGCGGCCGCCGGCACGCCGCATGAAATCATCGCCAAGCTCAACACCGAGCTCACCCGGATCCTGAACACGCCGGACATGACCGCAATGCTCGCCAAGCAGGGCACGGAAGTGCGCGCCGGCACGCCCGAGCAGCTGGGCGCCTTCATCGCCAGCGAAAAGTCGCGCTGGGCGGTGGTCGTGAAAGAAAACGGCGTGACGGTCGACTGAGCGGCGATCAGGATGGCCGGCGGCGCTGACGTACCCGCCGCAGCGACCCCGCTGCCGGCCGCAACCGTGTTGTTGCTGCGCCCGGCCGAGCCGCAGCTCCAGGTGCTGATGGTGGCGCGCCACGAGCAGATCGATTTCGCTTCCGGCGCGCTGGTGTTTCCCGGCGGCAAAGTCGATGCGGCCGACGCCGATCCGGCGCTCGTGCCGCACCTGCGCGGCGCGGACCGGATGGATGCTGAGGTCCGCGCGCTGCGCGTCGCCGCGATCCGCGAAGCGTTCGAGGAATGCGGCGTGCTGCTGGCCCGTGAACCCGGCGCGGGCGGAACCCTGCCCGCGTCGCGGGTGCGCGCGTTCGAGGCCTGCCGCGCAGAGCTCGCCAGTGGCCGGCTCACCATGCTTGAACTTGCGGCGCGTGAGCGCATCGAACTGGCCATCGACCTGCTGACACCGTTTTCCCACTGGGTGACACCGCCGTTCATGCCCAGGCGGTTCGACACCTGGTTCTTCCTTGCGCGCGCGCCGCAGGACCAGGTTGCGATCCACGATGGCGGTGAGCTGGTCGACTCGGTCTGGATTTCCCCGGCCGCGGCCCTCGAGGACCTGGCCGAAAAACGCCGCACGATCCTGTTCCCGACCCGGCTCAACCTGATGATGCTGGACGAAAGCCGGACGGACGACGAGGCGCTCGCCGCCGCGCGCGCGCGACCGATCAAGACCGTCGTGCCGCGGATCGTCGAGCGCGACGGCAAGCGATGGCTGACCATCGACAGCGATGCGGGCTATGCGCTGACCGAAGTACCGGCGTCCCCCAGGCCAGGCAGCCCAGGCAGCCCAGGCAGATAAAATAACCCTCCTTCAACGCGAACCGGACCCAGGACCCCATGGAACTCCCGCCCAATTCATTCAAGCGCGCACTCAAGGCCGGCAAGCAGCAGATCGGACTCTGGTCCAGCCTGTCCTCCAACTACACGGTCGAGGTCATTGCAGGCGCCGGGTTCGACTGGCTGCTGCTCGACCAGGAGCATTCACCCAACGACCTGGAGAGCGTGCTGTCGCAACTTCAGGCCGCGGCGGCCTACGCCAGCCACCCCGTAGTGCGCGTGCCCTGGAACGACATGGTCACGATCAAGCGCATGCTCGACGCGGGCGCGCAGTCGCTCTTGATTCCCTACGTCTGCACCGCCGAGGAGGCAAAGGCGGCGGTGGCGTATACGCGCTACCCGCCGGCCGGCGTGCGCGGCGTGGCCGGCACCACCCGCGCGACGCGCTTCGGCCGCGTGAAGGACTACGCAAAGAGGGCCCACGAAGAGATCTGCGTGCTGGTCCAGGTGGAAACCGAGGACGCGCTGAAGAACATCGAAGCCATCTGCGCGGTCGATGGCGTGGACGGTGTGTTCATCGGCCCGGCCGACCTGCATGCCTCGATGGGTTTCCCCGGCGAAACCTCCAACCCGAAGATCCTGCCGCTGATCGAGGATGCGATGCGGCGCATCGCGAAGGCCGGCAAGGCGCCGGGCTACCTGTCGCCGGTCGAAGCCGATGCGCGCCGCATGCTTGCCGCGGGCACGCTGTTCTGCGCGGTCGGTGCCGACGTCGGAATCCTCGCGCGCGGGGCCGAAGCGCTCTGCGCGAAATACAAATCCTGAATTCCAAGCCAAGGACGAGAACACCCATGAAACCCGACATCATCATTGGCGCGCCCATCTACAAACCGGCGCAGGACATACTTGAAAAGGACTTCACCGCGCATCGCCTGTATGAAGCCACCGACCGCAATGCGTTCCTGAAGGCGCTGGCCCCGAAGGTGCGCGCGATGGCCTCGGGCGTGCCGGGCGCGAACGCCGCACTGATGGACGCACTGCCAAAGCTCGAACTGATCTCGCATTTCGGCGTCGGCTACGACACGGTCGACGTAGGCGCGGCAACCAAGCGCGGCATCCGCGTCACGAACACGCCGGACGTGCTGAACGAGTGCGTTGCCGACACTGCCATGGCACTGACGCTCGGCACGCTGCGCCAGTACCCGCAGTCCGAGGTGTATCTGCGCTCCGGCTACTGGGCCACGCGCGGCGACTACCCGTTCACGACTTCGCTGGGCGGCAAGACCATGGGCATCATCGGCCTCGGGCGCATCGGCGAGGCGATCGCCAGGCGCGCACAGGCCTCCTGCATGAAGATCGCTTACCACAACCGCAACCGCAAGGACGTGCCCTACCAGTACTTCCCCGATCCGGTCTCGCTCGCGAAGCACTGCGACGTGCTGATGCTTGTGACCCCGGGTGGTGCTGCGACCAGGAACCTGGTGAACGCGAAGGTCCTCGATGCGCTCGGGCCGCAGGGATTCCTCGTGAACATCTCGCGCGGCAGCGTCGTCGACGAGCCGGTCCTGCTCGACTACCTGCAGCGCGGGAAGATCGCCGGTGCGGGCCTGGATGTGTTCGCCGACGAGCCGAAGGTGCCGGCTGGATTCTTCGCGCTCGACAACGTGGTGCTGTTTCCACACATGGGCAGCACTTCCAGGGAAACGCGGCTTGCGATGGGCATGCTGCAGGTGGACAACATCCGCGCTTTGTTCGCCGGCAAGCCGCTGCTGTCACCCGTGAACTGATCACGCCAGGCCCGGCTGCGCGTTTTCCGCGCGCCGGGTCACGAAGGCACGCTTCTCGCGTGCCGGGTCAGCCGTCGAGGTGGTTGAGCTTTTCCAGCCCGAGCGCTTCGCGCAGGTCAGCAGTTCCTTCGGCCTTGAAATCCTCCAGCGGGATGCCGCTCGCGTCGGCGAGTTTCACGACCGCGTTGAATGAGGCGACAATCGCCGCCGCATCCACCAGCGCCTCAGCCCCGAGCGCATCGAGAATCCCCTGCCGCGCGGCCGCGCGTTGCGCCGCGTCCCCGCGCAGCATCGCCTCGCCGAACCCGACCAGCGCCGCGCCATGCGGCACGCCGACAGCCGCGCCATCTCCCTCGAGGACCGCGCCCAGGTCGAACGCTTCGCCCGCATGTTGGCCGCTCGCACGGAGCAGCGCCGTATGGC
>JBBQVP010000204.1:0-7192 GCA_038211455.1 Burkholderiales bacterium | reverse complement strand
GCTCGCGCTGATGGCAACCGTCGGGCCGGGGACGGCTTTCCTCGTGCTTATCTTCTGGGTGATCCTCGGGCGTGTGGGACTCGGCATCCTGATGCCCGCGCTGAGCCTGGGCGCGATGCGCGGCCTGGCCGCCGCGGAATTGCCCCAGGCCGCGAGCATGAGCAATTTCCTGCGCCAGCTCGGCGGCGCGCTCGGCGTCAGCCTGCTCGGCATCCTGCTCGAATGGCGGCTTGCCGCGCACGGCGTCGCGCTGACCGGCAGCACCGGCAACGCGGCGCGTGTCGCGGCGTTCGACGAAACCTTCCTGCTGCTTGCCGCAATCTGCGTCCCGGCGATTGTGGCCGGGTGGTTTATGGAGTCGAAGAAGCCCCGTGGTTCGCTCTGAACGCTCAGGCCTTGCGGCGAATGGCCACCGTATCGAGCTTCATGCGCTCGCGCACCGGCAACGCCGAGACGGCCACGCAGGTGCGCGCCGGCTTGTGCGGCGAAAAGCGCTCGTCGTAGATCGCATTGACGCGCTGGTAGTCCGCCATGTCGGTGAGGTAGACCACTGTCTTCACCACGTCGTTCAGCGTGCAGCCGGCCGCCGCGAGGATGCGCTCGGTATTCAGGATTGCCTGGCGGGTCTGCTCGATCACATCGTCCGACACGACCTGCCCGGTCTTCGGGTCGAGCCCACCCATGCCGGAGGTGTACACCCAGTCATCCACCACCGCGGCGTGCGAGAACGGTCCGGGCGGGTTCGGCGCATCGGGCGCGGTAACGAGCTTGATCTCTTTCATGGTTTCGATTCCTTGGTTGAAAATTCGTTTCAGGCCGCGGGGACGGCGCCGTGCTCGCGCAGCCAGTCGCGCAGGCGGCCCGCCGTGGCAAATCCCACCAGCCGGTCGGCAAGCGCACCGTTGCGGAACAACAACGTCGTCGGCAGCGAGCGGATCGAATAGCGCTCGGCGACCCGAGGAAGCGCTTCCGCATCCACCTTGGCCGAGGCGAGCGCGGGACCGGCTTCCCGCACCACGGTTTCCAGCATGGGCGCGAGCCGCCTGCAGATCATGCACTTCGGCCCGGTGAACGTGACCAGCAGCGACGCCTCTCCAGCTGCGAGACTGTCCATTTCCTCTGCAGAGGCCAGCAGCGCGAGCGGGGTCATGCCTCGTCCGCCTCTTCGCGCCACTGCTCGCCACGCTCCTTGAGGTAGCCGCCGAGGAATTCGTCTGCACCGACGTTGAGCGCGCCGTTGATCAGGTTGAATGCGTTTCCCGTGTTCACGGTCTCCAGCGTCTCGACGATTTCGCCATCGGTCACGCCGTGCACACGCAGGGCCTCGATATCCTCACGCGCCATCGCGTGCGGGTCGCCGTTGGCCTTCAGCGCGTATTCGAACAGCGCCTGCTCCTTTTCCGACAGGCCGATGCCTTTCGCGTCGAAACTCAGTGCTGCCTGGACTTCGGCGTCGCTCGCACCGGCGCCGCGCAATGCAGTGGCATGGAACGACACGCAATAGTCGCAGCGGTTGATCTCGGCGAGCGCGGTCATCACCGCCTCCTTGAACTTGACGCTCAACGAACCCTGGCCCAGCAGCGCCATCAGGCGGCGCAGGTTCGCCATGCCGAGTTCGGGAAACGCGGAGTAGGCCTTGAACAAATTCGATACCTTGCCTTTGCCGCGCACGCGTTCGAGTTCCTCGTACAGCGCCTTGCGCAGGCCCGTGGCTTCCTCCACCGGCACCAGCGCGATGAACGGTTCAGATTCCGGCCCGCGGCTCCATTGCCCCATGATGCTTCCCCAGCGTTGCGTGTCGGGCAATTGTTGGCGTCGCCCTCGCCGCGCGTCAAGCCGCGAGAGGTGCTATGCAAAGAACGAATGAAAACGTTCGCGTCCCGCGCCGCTTCACTGTGGCAGTAGCGCGATGGCGCGCGCCGGCCCCGTGAGCGCGAGAATGTGCAGGCCGAGCGAACCGCGGTCCACGATGTAGACGTAGCCGCGCTCATCCACCTCTACGTTATTGGTGTTTGCGCCGGCCGGCACGTAGTGGCCCGCCTCGACCGGATGCAGGGGATCGCGGATGTCGACCGCGCGCACGCCGGCGTTGAAGAACGCGATGAACACGAGGCGCCGGTAGAACGCTTTCGCGAAACTTTCGTTCGACGAATGCGCGCCGAACCGCCCCTTGCCGCAATAGCCCGCCTCGGCCTCGGGTGCCGTGTACCCCGAAACCGGGAACGGCCGGGTCTCGTCGCTCACCTCGACCATCCAGGCCATCTGGCGCGCCTCGCGGCAGCCGTGCGTCAGCGCTTCGTTCACCACCAGCACGAAGTCGCGCACGCCGCCTTCTGCATCTTTTGCAAACTCGGCGATCGGCATCCCGAGGATCGGGAACGCCGTGTGCGCGCCCAGGTGGCGCGGCAGGTCGAGCCGCCCGACCTGCGGTTGCAGCAGGTTCCTTTCGGTGGGCTCGCGCGGACCGGAGAGCAGCTTTGCACGGTCGAGGATCTGCAGCACGCCGGCGCTGTTGACGCCGTATCCCATGTAGACACGGTTGCCCGCGACGATCGGTCCGTGCAGGCCCGTGGGCACCGGGCCGCTCGCACCGGGCTGCATCCCCGGCAGGCCGAAGTTGCGGATAAACACGGGCCTGACCGGGTTCGACAGGTCGTAGACCTGCAGCATGCGCGAACTGCGCCAGCCCGGCGCGCCAGAAACGAGATAGGCGATGCCGGTGTCACACTCCCACCAGTTCTTGTGCGTATCCGAGAGGCCGTCCACGACCGTCGAGATGCGCACCGGCCTGGCCGGGTCCGTCGTCTCCCAGATTTCGTGCGCCGAATGTCCCAGCGTGCGCAGGATGAAAGTCCGGCCGGCGAGTTTCGGCAGCGTGCTGCAGGCGCGCACCATCTGCGCCCCGCCGCCGTTACCGGGAATGTGCGACAGCAGCTTCGGTTGCTTCGGGTCGGTGACGTCGAGCACCGAGGTACCGTTCGGCTCGCTCTTGCCGGTCAGTGGGTGGACGGCCGAGCCGCCGTGATGGCCAACATATTCAATCCAGCGCGCGCCCTGGCGCTCGATGACCGGCTGGTAGGCGCTGCGGCCCGAGAGACTGTGGCGGCCGACCAGTTCCATGTTGCTCGCCGCATCCTCGGCGAGCGCGGCCTGCGAGCCGGCCGCAAACAGCAGTAACGTGGCGATGCGCAGAAATGCGGACGGGAACCGGCGCATGGGCGGCGCGGCTAGAAGTCCGCTTCGACCTCGTCGCTCATGCGGTTCTGCATCCGGCGATGCTGCCAGATCGCGAACACCACCGAGACCACCGACGCGGCGAGCAGCACGCCCGAGATCGGCCGGGTGACGAACAGCCACGGATCGGCGTCGGTCATGACCGCGCGCAGCAGGTTGATCTCGATCTGGTCGCCGAGGATCACGCCGAGGATGAACGGCGCCAGCGGGAATCCGAGCTTCACCATCGCGTAGCCGAGCACGCCGAAGGCTAGCAGGATGTAGACGTTGCCCACCGTGTTGCTGAGCGCGTAAGCCCCGACGGTACAGAGCACCAGCACGACCGGGAACAGCGCGGCCTTGGGGACGGTCACCACGCGAAGCATGAACTTGGCGCTCAGCGCAAGGATCACCACCATGATCGGGTGCGCAATCAGGTAGGCGGCAAAGATGCCGTAGGCGATCACCGGGTGCTGGCTGATGAATAGCGGCCCCGACTGGATGCCGTGGATCGTCAGCGCACCAAGCATCACCGCGGTCACTGCGTCGCCCGGAATCCCGAACGCCATGATCGTGACCAGCGACCCGCCGACGTTGGCATTGTTGGAAGATTCAGAGGCGATGATGCCCTCGGGCGTGCCACTGCCGAAGCGCTCCGGGTGCTTGGAAAATTTCTTCGCCTGGTCGTAGGCCATCACGCTGGCGGCGCTGCCGCCGATCGCCGGCAGCACGCCGATCAGCACGCCGATGATCGAGGACCACAGCAACAGGAACGGGCGCGACAGGATTTCGCCGAGCACCTTGAGGTGGGAAATCGCGAGGCTCGCGCCGGCATCAACGGCGTCGACCAGCGGCCGGGTGCCGCCCATGCGCTCGACCTCGGACATGATCTGCGCGAACGCGAACACACCGATCAACACCGGCAGGAAATCGATTCCGCCCTCGAGCAGCGGGATCCCGAGCGTCAGCCGCTCGCGCCCCATGACCGGATCATTGCCGAGGATCGTGACGACCAGCCCAAGCGTTCCGGAGACCAGCCCCTTCAGCAGGGACGACTCGACCAGCCCGGCTACCATCGACAGGGCCAGCACGAACAGCGAGAAGAATTCCCAGGGACCGAATTCAAGCGCGAACTTCGCCAGCGGTCCGGTTGCGGCAATGAGGAACACTCCGCCGAGCAAGCCGCCGCAGAACGATGCCCAGACGCCGAGCCACAGCGCGCGCCCGGGTTCGCCTTTCTTCGCCATCGGGTGACCGTCGAAGGTGGTGGCCACCGCGGAGGGCGTGCCCGGCAGGCCGAGCAGGACCGCGGTCACGAGGCCCCCGGCCGATCCGCCGACGTACACACCCGTCATCGCCACCAGCCCTTGCAGGGGGTCGAGGCCGAACGTGAACGGCAACACCACGATGATGGTCATCGTGATCGTGACGCCGGGCAGCGCCCCGCCGATCACGCCGACCAGCGTGCCAAGCACCAGCGGAATCATGTATTTCAGCTGGGCGACATTGACCAGCGCGGCAAACAGCAAGTCGTACATGCGCTAGAACCCCGTCCAGCTGCCGCGCGGCAGCAGCACCGACAGCTGAGTTTCGAAAATGAAGTGCGAGATAAACGCGGTACCGGCTGCCAGCGCGAGGGTGCCCGCCCAGCCGCGCAGGCCGCGCGGCATCGCCAGAAGCACGTTGGCAATCGCCACGTAAAGCAGCGTGGCGATGCGGAAACCCAGCCCCGGGAGCGCCATCACATACACCCCGAACAGCGCGAAATGGATCGCGACCAGGGCATAGTTGGGCCGATGGGCAGGGGTTGCCGCGGCTGCCGCAGGAACCGTGGGTGACGTGCCGGCCTGCGCACGCCGCCGGGCCAGAACATCTCCGATCAGCATCAGCAGGCTGAAGAAGATCGTGATGCCCAGCACGATGCGCGGGTAGAACCCCGGGCCGAACGGCACCAGCGCGCTCGCCTTCAGTCCAAGCGTGAGCACGAACAGCGTCGTGCTCGCCGCCAGGACGACGAGCGCGGCGATGCCGTCGCGGCCGAGGCGCATGCGGCTAGCGCTTCAGCAGGCCGAGGTCCTTGGCGACGTCGTGATTGAGCTGGTCGTTCTTCTTCAGCCACTCGCCGTAGGCTTTGCTGCCGAGGAAATGCGCTTCGGTGCCCTGCTTGTGCATCGCCTCCGCAAACGCCGGCTCCTTCGCGGCAGCCGCGCAGGAAGACTCCAGCTTGGCCTTCACGTCGGCGGGCGTGCCTTTCGGGGCCAGAATGCCGCGGTTGACGTCGTACACCACGTCCACGCCGAGTTCTTTCAGCGTCGGCACGTTGGGCATGCCGGGATCGCGCTTTTCCGCCGCGATCGCGATGAAGCGCAGCTGGCCGGCGTCGACCTTGCCCTTCTGCGTGAGGTTCGAGTCAGTCAGGTCGATGTGCCCGCCGAGGATCGCGTTCATGCGCGGCGCGAGGCCTTCGTAGGACACGTACTTGAACTTGATGCCCGCCGCCTTCTCGACCAGGGCAGGGAAGAAGTGGCTGGTCGAGCCGAGCGTTGCGCCGACCGTGATCTGGCCGGGACGCGCTTTCGCATCGGCAAGCAGGCCCTTCCAGTCGGTCCACGGCGTCTTCGGACTGGCAGTCAGCACCGAGGGCGTCGTGGAGATCAGGCAGATCGGCTCGAAATCGCTGTAGTTCACGTCCGCCACGCCGGTGTAGAAGGTCGAGTGGATGTAGTCGTGAACCGCAAACAGCGTATAGCCGTCGGCCGGCGCTCCCTTGGCCTCTTTCGCGCCCTTGGTTCCCGAAGCACCGCCGATGTTGGCGATCACCACAGTCTGACCAAGTTGCTTTTGCAAGAGCGGCGAGAACGGGCGGAAGATGTTGTCGGTGTCACCGCCCGCGGCCCAGGGCACGATCAGCTTGACCGGGCGGTCGGGGTAGGCGGCAGTGGCGGAAGTGGCGACGCTGATGCCTGCGGCAACGCAGGCCAGGGCTGCAATCAGTTTTTTCACGGTTGAGGACTCCTGGAAATGTGGCGTGTAGAACAGCGCGCGAATCTTAGCCTTGAGCACAGGCCGGGGCAATGGCGAATCGCAGTAATCGTAAACTGTGGTTGGCGCAGCGTGCCGGCATTGACCCACTGGGAATACTTCTATGTTCCAAAAACCAGCAAGGAAAAACCCGCCTCGAAGAGCGATAGTGTACCGGGACGGCCCGCTCAGCTACCGGCCGCCGGAGGACATCACCTATGGGACGGGACGCTGCGCGCTGGGTACGTTGCTGGTGGCTTCAAGTGATGCCGGCATCGTCACGATCATGGTTCGCAGCAAGGCTTCCGAATTGCTGCGTGAACTTCGCCCGCGCTTTCCGAAGGCGAATCTGGTACGCGACGAGCGGGGGTGCAGGGCAATTGTCGACTCAGTGACCGGATATATCGCTGCCCCGTTCAACCCCTTCCCGCTGCCCCTTGACCTGCGTGGCACTGCATTCCAGCAAAGCGTCTGGAACGCGGTGCGCGGGATCCCGTTCGGGCGGACCGCCACGTACTCTGAGATCGCCGAGGCGATCGGCGCGCCGAATGCGGTCCGGGCTGTGGCCAGTTCGTGCACGCGGTGCTGGTTCGCGTTTGCAGTGCCCTGCCACCGGGTAGTGGGCAAGGCGGGCGCGAAACCGGGGGGACAAGGGGAACGGCGGTACCGCTGGTTGAGCTATGAATCGGAACTGGGCGCGAGGGCACGGAAAGGGTCGAAAAAGGCGCCACGCTCAATGGCAACCCGAATCGCACGCTGATTTGTATCGACTAGCCAGGCGCGCTCAGTCCCACAGACTCGACCAACCAAGTGGATCGATCTGCCATCGATACCCGCAGTTAACACACCGGAAAGGTCCCCCCCCCCCCGGGTGGGGGGGGGCTGGCCGGGGTGCCGCGCCCCCGGCCAGAGGTTTCCGTTGCCAGTGCGGTTGGCACGGAGGGCCGCCCCCCCCCCA
>JBBQVP010000203.1:0-7248 GCA_038211455.1 Burkholderiales bacterium | reverse complement strand
TAGCAAGGCCGTCGACCGCTGCGACACCCGGCGCGCGTACCGCGCTGAATCCAGCAGCTGCCTGGCCTTTCCCAACCGGCTCCCGGCCGTAACCGGGAACCGGAGGGAAGGTGGCTCGGAGCGTGAGCTCCGAGCCGGGCCTTCGAAGCTCTGCGGACCGCCTCGGTCGCGTCGTAGCACCGGGCGACCAAGGCTGGTCCGCGAGTCTTCATATATTCCGTTCGAAGGACTCGCCCGGAATCGACTGACGCCGTCATTTTACCGGTCTTCAGGCGGGACAACAAAGAAATTTCCGGGATCCCTGGAATCGATTTCACGATGTGTAACAAGGATTTGCGGCGAAGAGGTGAAGTTATTGACTAATTGAGGGATTTTCCGATACAATGTCTCCCGTTGCACTGCAGCAACCGCATTCAGTTCTTCCTGCCGGGTCTGTGCTCAGGGAAATTTTTCCCCGCAGTACACAGGCCCGGACGGATCCCCGGCTACATTCCGAACCACGGCCGCAGGTGATCCGACCAATCCCGCTCACGTTTCCGACAGCGCACTTTGCGTGAGGGAAATTGTGTGGAGCGGCGCTTGATGTTCGACACCTATGGAGACAGACGATGAACGAAGTCAGCTCTTCCGCAGAATTCTCGCGACGCCCCAGTGACGCAGGACCGATCGGGCGCATCTGGCGTTTCGCGCAGCCATCACTCGCCTTTGTCGGCCTTGCGGTGCTGCTCGCGGCCGCCTATCCGGGGTGGCGCGAAGTGCTGTTCTCGCAGGCCGAGGCGGCCCTGAGCACGACCGAGCCGCCAGTTGGGAATTTCGTGGCAGGCCCGATTCAGCCCTCTGTAATTACCCCGGGCGAGCGCGAGCAACGCGCCGTGACGGAGATGCTCTCCAAGCGCTATCGCGTTGCCGAGGAGGCCGTAGGCGGCTTCGTGGCTGCAGCCTACAGGGCGGGCAAGGCGACTGCAGTGGATCCATTGCTGATCCTGGCCGTTATATCCGTGGAGTCCAGATTCAATCCGGTGGCGGAAAGCAATTTTGGCGCAAAAGGCCTGATGCAGATCATCCCGAAATTCCACAAGGAAAAGCTCGTCGGCCACGGTGGTGAGGAGGCCTTGCTTGATCCCGAGGTCAACATTCAGGTCGGTGCCCTCGTCCTGCGTGAATACCTGCGTCGTTTCGGCGGGACGGAAACTGCGCTGCAGGCCTACGCCGGCGCGTTCGAAGAGCCGACCTCACAGTATTCACGGCAGGTTCTTTCGGAGCGCTCGCGCATCGCGCAGGCGATCGCCAAGCTGGGTCGCGCGGCCTAGTCTGAGGCCGGGGCGGGTCCGCCCCGGTCGTCGATAACTCAGGGCGCACAGGCGCGGCGGATCCGGGCGATTCCTTCCTCGAGTTCCGCCATGCTTCGCGTGTATGCAAAGCGCACGAAGTGCCGGGTATCGTTTGCGCCAAAGTCGCTGCCGGGCGTCGCAGCCACACCGGCGCCCTCCAGCAGCACATCGAAGGTAAATCGCCTGGCGTCGGCATGGAATGCGCTGCAGTCAGCGTACACATAGAAGGCACCATCCGGCTCTGCCGGTATGCCGAATCCCAGGCCGCGCAGCGCCGGGACGATGAAATCCCGTCTTCGCCGGAATTCCAGCCGTCTCTGCTCGAGTATTGCGATCGTTTCGGGTTCGAAAGCAGCTACGGCCGCGCGCTGCGAAATCGTCGGAGGGCAGATGAACAGGTGCTGGGCGAGCTTTTCGAACGCCCGAATCAAGGTGGCGGGAAGCACCGCCCAGCCCAGTCGCCAGCCGGTCATGCAGAAGTACTTTGAAAAGCTGTTGATCACGACGACATTGCCCGGAAGGGCCAGCGCAGTCTGCGCACGCTTGCCGTAGGTCAGGCCCTGATAGATCTCGTCGGCGATCAGCACTCCGCCGCGGCTATCGATAAACCGCGCGATGGCGGCCAGTTCGTCGTCCGCGATGAGCGTCCCCGTGGGATTCGCAGGGGAGCCGACGATCAGCGCTTTCGTGCGCGGCCCCCAGGCAGCCATGACCTGCGACAGCGTCGGCTGAAAGCCTGCGCTCCCGGTCACCGGGATCGGCCGGGCGACGCCCTCGAAGGCGCGGACGAAATGCCGGTAGCACGGATAGCCCGGATCGGGCAGCAGCACTTCGTCTCCCGGATCAACCAGCGCCGCCAGTGTGAGGAGCAGCGCCCCTGAAGCGCCGGCTGTCACCGCGACGCGCGAAGGCGGTATCTCGATGCCGTGGCGAGTGCGGTAGTAACCTGCAATCGCATCGCGCAGAGCGTCAGTCCCGAGTGCCGGCGTATAGGCGGAAAGTCCGTCGCGCATGGCGCGCGCCGCTGCCTCGACGACAGGTTCCGGCGCGGTGAAGTCGGGCTCGCCGATCTCCATGCGCACGATGTGCCGCCCGCTGCGCTCGAGTTCGTTGGCGCGCGCCAGGACTTCCATGACCTCGAACGGCTGGATTTCTGCCGCACGCGCGGCGGTCAGGACGCGTGCCATGTCGGGCTGCCGGTGATCGTCGGCGGGGAATCGGAGGGGCATGGCAATCTGCGGCAGGGAGTTGCCCGATTATACGGTTCGCATGCAACCAGCGCTTCGGATGCAGGACGGCAGCGCAGCGGCGAAGGGTATAATCTACAGAGGGAAAAAGCGCCGGCGCCCATGCCGGACTTGAGGAGCGGGAATTGGACGAAGAGTTGAAAAAAAGCGCGCTGGAGTACCACCGAGTGCCGCGTCCGGGCAAGATATCAATCCAGCCGACCAAGCAACTCACCAACCAGCGCGACCTTGCACTTGCGTATTCGCCCGGCGTTGCCGCAGCGTGCGAGGAAATCGTTCGCGATCCGCGTGAAGCAGTCAACCTCACCTCCCGGGGCAACCTGATCGGCGTGATCACCAACGGTACGGCGGTGCTCGGCTTGGGCGCGATCGGGCCGCTGGCCGCCAAGCCGGTGATGGAGGGCAAGGCGGTGCTGTTCAAGAAGTTCGCCGGTATCGACGTTTTCGACATTGAAATCGACGAACGCGACCCGGACAAACTGGTTGAAGTGATCGCCGCGCTGGAACCCACGTTCGGCGGAATCAACCTTGAGGATATCAAGGCGCCCGAGTGCTTCTACGTGGAAAGGAAGCTGCGCGAGCGGATGAAGATCCCGGTGTTCCACGACGATCAGCACGGTACCGCGATCACCGTATGCGCGGCGATCATCAACGGGCTGATCGTGGGCGGCAAGCAGATCGACAAGGTCAAGCTCGTCACATCCGGCGCCGGCGCGGCCGCGCTTGCCTGCCTTGACCTTCTCCTCAAGCTGGGCATGCCGATCGAGAACATCTTCGTCACCGATATCGAAGGCGTGGTCTACACCGGCCGCAAGGCGCTCATGGACCCGGACAAGGAGCGCTACGCCAAGGACGTCAAGGCGCGCACGCTCGGCGAGATCATTGAAGGGGCGGACGTTTTCCTCGGCCTTTCGGCCGGGGGCGTGCTGAAGCAGGACATGGTCGCTCGCATGGGGCCCAGGCCCCTGATTCTCGCGCTCGCCAACCCGGAACCCGAGATCCTCCCGGAACTGGTCAAGGAAGTGCGGTCCGACGCGATCATCGCGACGGGCCGCTCGGACTACCCGAACCAGGTGAACAACGTGCTGTGCTTTCCGTTCATCTTCCGTGGCGCGCTGGACGTCGGTGCGACCAGCATCACGGCGGAAATGGAGCTTGCGGCCGTGCGTGCCATTGCGGCGCTGGCCCAGGCGGAGGCGTCGGATGTGGTGGCCCTCGCTTACGGGGGCGAAGACCTGAAGTTCGGTCCCGAATACCTGATTCCGCGGCCGTTCGACCCGCGTCTGATCGCGAAAATCGCCCCGGCGGTGGCCGAGGCCGCGATGGCCAGCGGCGTGGCGACGCGCCCGATCATCAATCTCGAAGGTTATCGCGACTCGCTGTCACAGTTCGTCTACCACTCCGGCCTGATCATGAAACCGCTGTTTGCGGGCGCCAAGGAGTCGCCCAGGCGGATTGTGTATGCCGAAGGCGAGGACGAGCGCGTGTTGCGTGCCCTGCAGGTCATCGTCGACGAGAAACTCGCGATCCCTATCGTCATCGGCAGGCCCTCGGTCGTCGAGCACCGCATCGAGCAGCTGGGCCTGCGGCTGCGCGCGGGGCGGGAGTTTTCGCTCATCAACCCGGAGAGCGATCCGCGCTACCGCGACTACTGGACGACATACCACCTGCTCACCGAGCGCAAAGGGGTATCGCAGGAGTACGCGAAGATAGAAATGCGCCGTCGCAATACGCTGATCGGCGCAATGATGATCTACAAGGGGGAAGCCGACGGGATGCTCTGCGGCACGTTCGGCACCTACGCGCTGCACCTGGATTACATCGACCAGGTGATCGGCCTGCGTCCCGGGGTGAAACAGTACGCCGCAATGAACGTGCTGATGCTCCCGAACCGCACCGTGTTCATCTGCGATACTTACGTGACGCCGGATCCTTCGGCCGAACATATCGCCGAGATGACGATACTCGCTGCGGAGGCGGTGCGCCGGTTCGGCATCCAGCCCAAGGTGGCGCTGCTGTCGGCATCGAATTTCGGTTCGGTCAATGTGCCCTCAGCCGGCAAGATGCAGCGGGCCCTTGCGATCCTTCGCGAAACGGCGCCCAACCTGGAAGTCGACGGCGAGATGCACGGCGACGCTGCGATTTCCGCCGAGATCCGCACGCGCGTGTTCCCGAACTCCCTGCTCAAGGGTGAAGCGAACCTCCTGATCATGCCGACACTGGACTCCGCGAACATTGCGTTCAACCTGCTCAAGACGGCGGCCGGGGATGGCGTGACGGTAGGGCCGATCCTGCTCGGCGCGGCGCGCGCCGTGCACATCGCGACGCCTTCCGCTTCGGTCCGCCGTATCGTCAACATGACCGCGCTCACGGTGGTCGACGCAAACGCGCCGCGCGGCGTCGAGCAGAACCTGTTCTGAGCGGATCCGGCGGACAGCCGCATCCATGACCGCGCCTGGCAGCGACAGCAACGTGACCGAGCTGCGACCGCGCTCGCGCGCGGGGCTGGTTCTGACGGGCGGCGGCGCGCGCGCCGCCTTCCAGGTCGGGGTGGTCAAGGCGGTGCGCGACATTCTCGGCAACCCGGTTAAGAATCCGTTCCCCATTCTGGCTGGAACCTCTGCGGGCGCCATCAATGCGTCGACGCTCGCCGTGTATGCCGACAATTTCACCCGTGCGGTCAGCAACCTCCTCGAGGTCTGGGAGAACATGCATGTAGACCACATCTACAAGGCCGATTTTCCGAGTATCGTGAAAAGCGGCGCGTTGTGGCTGTCGTCGCTGATGCTCTTGTCGCGCCGCAACCCGATTTCACTGCTCGACAACGCGCCCCTCGCGGAGATGCTCTCGCGCACGCTGCCTTTCGAGCGGATCCAGGGCAACATCGACAGCGGGGCGCTGTACGCGGTGTCGGTGACCGCGTCCGGATATACCTCGGGGCAGAGCGTCTCGTTCTTCCAAGGCGGCTCTGGCACAGAGGGCTGGGAACGCAACCAGCGCATCGGGGCGGCGGTGACCTTGAAGCTCGAGTACCTGCTTGCCAGCGCTTCTCTGCCGTTCATTTTTCCAGCGGTCAAGGTACACCGCGAGTACTTCGGTGACGGGTCGATGCGCCAGATCGCGCCGATCAGTCCTGCCTTGCACCTTGGCGCCGACCGCGTGCTCGTGGTCGGGACGGGCCGGCAGACCCTCGATACGGCGCGCAGCCGCTCGAACATCTACCCGTCGCTGGCGCAGATCGCCGGTCATGCATTGAACAGCATTTTCCTCGACAGCCTGTCGGTGGACCTTGAGCGGCTTGAGCGCATCAATCGCACGGTGAGCCTGATTCCCCCCGACCGGCTTGCGGAGGGTAAACTGCCGCTGCGCCCGATCAAGGTATTGTTTATCTCGCCCAGCCAGCCGATCGAGCGGATAGCCGCGCGCTTCCTGCACGAGCTCCCGCGGTCGGTGCGGATACTGCTTCGGCCGACCGGCGCGCTCAACAGGTCGGGCTCAAACCTGGCGAGCTACCTGTTGTTCGAAGAGTCGTTCTGTCGCGCGCTGATCGACCTGGGCTACCAGGACACGATCGCGCGGGAAAAGGAAGTGCGGGAATTTTTCGAGACCCCGTAGCCGGGGCATCAGCAGGAAATCAGGAGTTTTCCCGGCGCTCATGCGCGCCAAAAGGAGCCGGTCATGGCCGAAAATGAGCGTCACAGTCAAGGCGGTGCTGCACAGGATCCGTTCGAAATGTTCCGCCGCCTCTGGGCGCCGCTGGGACTTCCGGTGCCGGGCATGGCGATGCCGACGCTTGACCCTGCCGAAGTCGAGAAGCGCATTGCCGACCTCAAGTCGGTTGAGACCTGGCTCGGCATCAACCTCAACATGGTGAAGATGGCGATCCAGGGCCTTGAGGTGCAGAAGATGGCGCTGAACGCCATGCAGGCCAATGCGGGCGCGGCGAGCGATGCGGCGAACGCGTTTGCGAATTTCACGCGCCAGGCGTCTGCGACAGAACCGGCCACCGCCGCCGGCGTGGCGGAAAAAACCGCCGTGAGCGGGGACCCGGCGGGCGCGCTGTCGAACCCGATGCTGTGGCCATGGGCGATGATGCAGGGGGCGGCACCTGGGGCATCTGGCGGCACGCCCTCCGAGCCGAGCGCTGCTCCCGCAAAGCGGGGCGGCGGGGGCCGCAAAGAGGAAAAATGAAGGACGCGTTTCGCTGCGCCCATTCGGGAGGCGCGGACTGGCAGGAGTGCGTAGCCCGCTGCGCGGCTGGCCTGGGCAAACCGGCCGGGCGGCTCGGGTTCGCATACTTCACCGAACCCCTGCTGCCCAACGCCGCGGAAATTCTGGAAACACTGCGGGAGCTGACCGGCGTGCAGGACTGGGTCGGCTGCGTCGGCATTGGCATCGTCGCCACCGGCGTGGAGTACGCAGGCGAGCCCGCGCTGGCGCTGATGGTGGCGGACCTTCCCACGGACAGTTACCGGATTTTTTCCGGCAGGCGCCGCGGTCCGCAGCCGGGGGAGCGCACGCCGCGCGGGTCGCTCGCGGCACATTTTGCCGTGGTGCACGCCGATCCGCGGACGCCGGACATGCCGGAACTCATCGCAGACATGGCCGGCCGGGTGGAGAGCGGGTATCTCGTGGGCGGGCTGGCCAGCGCGCAAGGCGAGACGATCCAG
>JBBQVP010000202.1:0-7345 GCA_038211455.1 Burkholderiales bacterium | reverse complement strand
GAACGCGGCGACATTCTCCATCTCCAGTTCGACCCGGCATCAGGTAGAGAAATACCGGGGAAGCACTTCTGTCTGGTGGTCTCTCCGCGTTCCTTCAATGCCCGGTTCCGATTAGCCATGGTTTGCCCTGTCTCCGGCGGTGTCGGTGAGGTTGCCCGCAACAGCGGCTTCCTTATTTCGTTGATGGGCTCAGGGCTGCGAACAGATGGTTCGATTCACGCACACCAGCTCAAAGCGCTGGACTGGACGGCAAGGCAGGCTTCCTTTGTTGAGAAAGTTCCAGACGTCATATTGCAACAGGTCCTGGACTGCCTTATCGCTGTTCTTGAGGATGACTAGCCAAAGCCTGGTCTCATATCACTGCGTCGCCAGGCGTGGCAAATAGACGCGGTAGCCCTGGTTGATGAGGTTGGCCTCGGCGGGCGCCTCGCGCCGCGGTTTGCACAATACGGGCGCGGCTGTTAGCAACTTATCGCCTCATCCCCAGTTGCTGGACCGCTTGCTGACGAAATAACTGTTCACCCCGTCGGTCGAGGGCTGGTCCATGGCCTGCAGCAGGCGCTCGCGCTCGGCAAGGAAATCGCCTTTTGTCACCCAGCGGGTCTGGTGAAGCGTGCCGTAGTGGCGTGCGACCTGTTCGGCTAACGGCACCTCGTCATCAGCGGTGCCCTCGAATTCCCTGAAGCCCAGAGTAATGGTACGCAGGTCCGCGCTGCCGGTTTCCCGCGCAAGGGCGGTCAGCGTGGTCGAATCGAGCCCGGCCGAAAGGAACAAGCCGACCGGCACGTCGGCGATCAGGTGATGGCGCACGCTGTCGGCGAGGGTCGCGTGCAGGCGCTCGTGAATCTCGCTTGCCGAGATCGAAAGGTGCGTTGCGCTGGCTTTTGCAAGTTCTTCGGTGATATTGAAGAACGCCCGCGCTTTCTTCGGGCCCGAGGCGTCGACCCACAGGCTGGTGCCGGCGGGCAGGGCACGGATTCCTTTGTACAGCGTGTAGGGCTCCGGCACATGACCCCAGAGGAAGAAGCCCACATGCCCGGCCGGCTCAATCGTGGTGTTGATTGCGCCACCGGCCAACAACGCCTTGACCTGCGAGGCAACCCGGATCGCACTTCCGTTATCGGCGTAATACAGCGGCTTGATCCCGAACGGGTCGCGCGCCAGGAACACGCCTTTCTTGCGCTCGTCCCAGAGAGCGAATGCGTACATGCCGCGCAATGCGTGCACCATCTCCTCGCCCCGGTCGGCATACAGATGCAGCAGGACTTCGGTGTCGGAGTTGGAGTGAAATACGCAGCCCTTGGCCTGTAGCTCCTTCTTCAACTCGCGGTAGTTGTAGATCTCGCCGTTGTAGGTGATGCGCAAGGCGCCGTCCGCCGTGGCCATCGGCTGCGCGCCGGTTTCGCTGAGGTCGATGATGGCAAGTCGCCGGTGTGCAAGGCCCACGCGCCGGTCGGGCGAGATCCACAGCCCCGCACCGTCCGGCCCGCGGTTGATCATGTGCTCGCGGATGCGCAGCAGTTCCTCCTGGTCGACCGGCGGCGCAAAAGTGCCGTAGGCGAAGATGCCGGCTATGCCGCACATGGCGAGGGCGGATTCCGGCTATCAGACAACCCGACTGACCGTAAGCTTCATGCCGGTGGCGTGCAGAATCGCCGAGAGCGTGCTCCAGCGCGGGTTGCCCTTGGGCGATAGCGCGCGGTAGAGGCTTTCGCGGGGAATGCCCGCGGCCTTTGCGACTTCGGTCATGCCGCGCGCTTCGGCCACCATGCGCAAGGCGTGCAGGTAGACCGCCGGCTCGGGATCTTCGGCGGCTGCTGTCAGGTACTCCGCTGCAAAACCGTGATCCTGCAGCCGTTGCAGCAACCCTTCCTTGTAAGGGCGTCCTCGTTTCATTTGGCTCTCCATTGCCAGTTCTTCCAGTCCGCGCAAAAAACTGCCGGGGCAACAATTCGGGTCCGTTCAATCTGCCCACGCTGAAGCAATCCAGAGCGGTGATCGCCGGTCACCAGGTAGTCGGCATCCCCTGCCAACGCCATCGCTATCAAGAATGCAGCGTCGGGATCATCGGACTGGTGCTCGATACTCAGAGGACCCAGCACGGTAGAGTCAGCCGGATGGCCGCAACGCCCGCGCCCTGGCGGCAAGGGTTGCGACCGTTTCACCTCCCCATTGATGTTTCCGCCATTCGGTGTAGTCAAAACGCTCACGGTTGATCAATGCAATGAATCGTTCCGCTTCCACTTCCCCCAGAACATGCAGCAACGCCCGGATTCCTTCAGAACGAATTTCACTATCAGTTTTCATCGTTATCTCCAATCACCTCACGTATGAAATCGACCGGATCCACAACACGGATTCGCTGATTATCGGTCGATTTTCGCAGTAGCGCCTTGTCGGTTGTCAGGAAATAATCCGCGCCCGCAACAATGGCGCTTGCGACATGCAGTGCGTCCATGGGCTTTACACCTTGGCCAAAAAGTTGCTCGGCCAGAGCCTCTACTTCCGCGCCGGCAGGCACGTCGACACTGGCCATATTGCGCCAGCCCATGATCGCCTGACGGTGATCCGCATCCGGATTGGCATTGTTCTCCAAGTCAATCACCGCCGACCACGCAAGTTTATAGTCCCTTCGGCGAATCATCTCCTGAACGTAAAGCTTCGCTTCAGTCTGAAGACGAACCATGAGCTGAGTTTGGTCATCAAAGGGTCGATTGAAGCAGCATATGTCGATATATATCAGCATGGGTGAAATCAGGGTCAGAAAATCGGGGCTAGCGCAGAGAACTTGGGGTCATGGAATAAGCTCGTTCCGCAGGCGGGGTTGTTGCCACCGCCAATCGGAGCCCGAACGGCCGCAGCAGTCGCTCCGCTGTGTTCAGCGTCAAGCCGTTCTTGGCGGCTTCCACGTTCTTCCGCGTCTGCGCTGACACACCGCCGACTTTTGCCCTGTCCAAAATGGTGAGTCGCAGCGTTTTGCGGATGTGCTTTATCACCTGCGCAAACGCTCACTCGGGGTGTGCCTCAATCGTTGCGGCAAGCGCTTGCCGCAATGGCAACTGTTGGTGCGGGGTGAGCGGCTTGTAGCGTTGGTCCATCGAGGCCTCTTCTATAATCCAAGCTCTACGTTACGCTCGCTTTGGCGAGTTCCTCGGTGAGATTGAAGAATTGCCTGCTTGGCTCGGGGCCCGAGGCGTCGATCCACAGGCTGGTTCCGGCGGGCAGGGCACGGATGCCTTTGTAGAGCGTGTAGGGCTCCGGCACATGGCCCCAGAGGAAGAAGCCGACGTGGCCGGCGGGCTCGGGCGTGGTGTTGATTGCACCACCTTTTAGCAACGCCTTCACCTGGGAGGCGACGCGGAGCGTGCTGCCGTCATCGGCGTAGTAGAGCGGCTTGATCCCGAACGGGTCGCGTGCGAGGAACACGCCTTTTTTGCGCTCGTCCCATAGCGCGAAAGCGTACATGCCGCGCAGCGCGTGCACCATCTCCTCGCCCCGGTCGGCATACAGATGCAGCAGGACTTCGGTGTCGGAGTTGGAATGAAATATGTAGCCCTTGGCCTGTAGCTCCTTTTTCAATTCGCGGTAGTTGTAGATCTCGCCGTTGAAGGTGATGCGCAAGGCGCCGTCGGCCGTGGCCATGGGCTGCGCGCCGGTTTCACTGAGGTCGATGATGGCGAGTCGCCGGTGTGCAAGCCCCACGCGCCGGTCGGGCGAGATCCACAACCCCGCACCGTCCGGCCCGCAGTTGATCATATGCTCGCGGATGTGCAGCAGTTCTTCCTGATCGACCGGTGGCGCAGAAGTGCCGTAGGCGAAGATGCCGGCTATGCCGCACATGCGCGCACCCAGAGACTTCTTAACACCCCCGGCCGGCTGCCGCAGGCTGCGGGAGCCCGCGCCTTACTGCTTCGACTGACTCGCCAGCTCGGCGACCCGGACTGCCACTTCATGCTTGGACTGCCGCAGCAATCTGATTTCGGACTCGGTCAGCGCTCGGGGTGTTGAGCAGGTAACGTGCCTCAGACTCTGTAAGGCAGTCGAAGCCGAAGCCGAACCGCTCACACCACCAGTTTTCGAGTTCCTTTCCATGTTTCTTCCTCAAAGCTTCAAGTGTGGATTCGCTCAGGGCCAGGACCGCCGAATGCGCTTTTCCTGTCAAAACGGTCGCACCCAGCACAAAACCACCGCCTCGGACGATGTGCGACCTAAGGTTGGCCAGGGTGCCGCCTTGTCCAACGAAGTCGTCAACCAATACATAGTTTTGCTGCGAGGCGACATCCCCGCCAAACTCGGCTTGCCGCGCCAGGCGGGAGAATCCGTCGGCACCCGTATGCGCAACGATGTTGGTCTGCACTATGCCGGCGTCGGCTCGCCATTCCAACTGCTTCGCGATTATATCCGCCAACGCTTCCGGTATGGCATTGACGCCCGCCCGCTCCACCGCATGAGCGGACACAGTCGAGTCGCTACTCATCGCCTGTCCGGGTCATCTCAGCCGGCATTCGGCGCCGGATTGCGGAAGTACTCGATGGTTTTCAGGAGGCCGGCCTCCAGGTTCACTTCCGGCTCCCAACCAAACATAGCCTTCGCCAGTGCAATATCCGGCTTCCTCTGCATCGGATCATCGCTCGGCAGCGGCCGGAACACGATCTCCGACTTGGACCCCGTCAGTTCGATCACCTTCTTCGCAAGCGCGAGGATCGTGAACTCCCCCGGGTTGCCGATGTTCACCGGCCCGGTGAATTCATCCGGCGTGGCCATGATGCGCACGAACGCTTCGATCAGGTCGTCCACGTAGCAAAACGACCGCGTCTGGTTGCCCTTGCCGAAGATCGTGATCGGCTCATTCTTCAGCGCCTGGACGATGAAGTTCGACACCACGCGCCCGTCGTTCGGGTGCATGCGCGGGCCGTAGGTGTTGAAGATCCGCGCCACCTTGATGCGCAAGCTGTGCTGGCGGTGGTAGTCGAAAAACAGGGTCTCGGCGCAGCGCTTGCCCTCGTCGTAGCAGGAGCGGATCCCGATCGGGTTGACGTGGCCCCCAATAGCTTTCAGTTTGCGGGTGCACTTCGGGGTCGCCGTAGACTTCGCTGGTGGAGGCCTGCAGGATCTTCGCCTTCACGCGCTTGGCCAGGCCCAGCATGTTGATCGCGCCGTGTACCGAAGTCTTGGTGGTCTGCACCGGGTCGAACTGGTAGTGCACCGGCGAGGCCGGGCAGGCGAGGTTGTAGATCTCGTCGACTTCGACATACAGCGGGAAGGTCACGTCGTGGCGCATGAGCTCGAAGTTCGGCCGGCCGATCAGGTGCGCGATGTTGTCGCGGGTGCCGGTGAAGAAGTTGTCGGCGCAGAGCACGTCGGCGCCATCGGCAAGCAGTCGCTCACACAGGTGCGAGCCGAGAAAGCCCGCCCCGCCGGTGACTAGGATGCGTTTACGCGTGCTGTAGGTTCTCATGGGAGTTTCGCGTTTCCTATCCGCCAGCCCCGAACTTCGAGGCAAAGTTCGATTGCCTCCCGAATTCGGGCCTGCAGTTCGTCGAGAGAGTTGGCCTGGGTATGGCAGCCCGGAAGCGCGGGAACCGAGGCGACAAAATTCCCCCCCGAATCTCGCTCGATGACGACATCGTCGACTTCCACATACAGCGGGAAGGTCACGGCGTGGCGCATGAGTTCGAGGTTAGGCCGGCCGGCCCGCGCCCTCACGCCTCGACTCGCCAGATCAGCGCCTCTTGCGCGAGGGTGTTAAGGCTTTTTCCCTCCGCCTCGGCGACGATCGCGAGCTTTTCGTGCAGGTCGACGGGAATGCGAAGCTCGATCTTTGCGTGGTACCCATCGAGGGTCATCAGGTTCATGGCGTTACTCGCGGTTCATTTCGCGAGGGCCGCCTTGACCTTCGCCAGCAATTTTGGCGTCACCTTGGCCTGGTGCTCGATCTTGCTGATGTAGGCCTGCGATACACGCATGCGTTTGGCCAATTGTTCCTGGGTCGTGTTTGCATTGACGCGGGCAAGCGCGACCGGGTTCTCGAGGTAGTCTTCGAGGGCGAAAGGGACATAGTCACCACCTTTTTCCGCCTTGGCGTCCAGTCCGGCGAGTTCGTCTTCGATTTGATCGCGCAACGCCTCGTAGACGACAACCGGAATCAAGACGTACTCCGGCTTGCCCGAGATCGATTTGATGATCTGAATATTCAGAGGGGCATTCATTTGTAAGCATCTCCACGTGGCTTGATCTTCTCGATGGTAATGATCCTGATTGCATCCTGACGATCGTAAATTACGCGCCAACTACCGACACGCAAGCGATAAAGCGGTGTCCCCACGAGCGGTTTGGCGTCGAGTTCAGGATGGTCCGGATTGTGGCCGAGCAAATTGATCTTTTCGGCCAGCTTTGTCCGCTCCTCGCGCGGCAGGCTCTGCAGCTTCTTCTGCGCCTGCCGCTTGATTACTACCGCATAGGGCATGGGTTGTATTATAGGTTATATTTGGTTATATTCGCAAATCGCGGCAATGCGGCAGTTGTCGGCGCTGAGCACGTCGTCGCCATCGGCGAGCAGCCGCTCGCACAGCATACATCCGGGCACGCTACCGCCCTGCAGTGCGCTCGCGCGCCCCGCATGGGGGTTTCACCTTCCCAGCAGGCGCTACGCCGGGACCAGCCAGTCGCGCTCGACCCTGACCTTGTTCAGCTTGCCGAGGAACTCGAGCAGCACGAATGCGCGCGCCTCCCCGGCTTCGATCTCGAACACGCCCTGCAGGCCCGCGAACGGGCCGGCGCCAAATCCGATCGCATCGCCGCGCTGGAACGGCGCGCGCCGGGCGCAGGCGCCCTCGCCCTCGGCCTGCCGCGCGCGCAGGGCTTCCACCACTTCTTCCGGAATCACCGCCGGTTCCGCGCCGAAGCGCACCAGGCCGCACACCCCGAGAGTGGAGCGCACCGGGGCGAGGCTCTGCGCGGCGCTGCCGGCGGCGGCAAACAAGTAGCGCGGGAACAGGGGCTCCACGGCATCCACCCATCGCCCGCCGCGGCGGCGCTGCGTGGCCAGGCGCGGCAGGAACACGCGGTAGCCCTGGCGCAGCAGGTTCTCCTCGGCAAGCGCCTCGCGGCGCGGCTTGCACAGCACGGCATACCAGGGGCTCATCGCGGCTTTGCCCCTGCGGCGGCGGCCACTTCGCGCTGCAGGCGCTCGATCTCGTGTTTGAGGTTTTCGTATTCGTCCATCTTGCGGCGCAGGAACTGCACCGAGATCGCCGCTTTGCGCTTGATGCCGCGCGGCGTGAGCAGGTAGGCGTAGCTGAGCTTGTTGTCGTTGTCCCTGAAGTTGCCGGCCTTGACCCAGCCC
>JBBQVP010000201.1:0-7394 GCA_038211455.1 Burkholderiales bacterium | reverse complement strand
GTCCCAGCGCTTCGACAGTCACCGGCCAGCCGATATCGATCCACAGGTTCGAGGCCGGCTGGCCCTCGGCCCAGCGCGCGCGGACAGGATTGGGACGCATCCGCTCAGTGGGTCGCGGACGCCAACAACCCCTCGGCCTCGGCACGATCGACCGTGGGCGTACCGCGCACCGTAGTACGGTAGAACTTGCGCAGCTGGTCGAGCGGATAGTCGAGGTTGCCGCTGTGCCAGGCCGAACGGTTCTCCCACATGATGGTGTCTCCCACCTGCCACTGCTGCTCCCACTGGAACTGCTTCTGGTCGCACCAGGCGAACAATTCGTCGAGCAGCGCGTCGCTTTCTGCGCGAGGCATGCCCAGGATGCAGATCACATGATAGGGATTGGCGTAGACCGCTTTGCGCCCCGACTCCGGATGCACGCGGATCACGGGATGGACCACGTCCGCAAGCCGGTCCTTCGGGTCGGGCGTGATGCCCTGGTTGAGGCCCTGGCGCCCGCCGTTGCGGAACGCGGCCAACCTGCCATCGACACGACGTTTGAGATCCTCGGGCATCTTCTCCCAGGCCCGATAGCCGTTGAGGAAACTCGTGTTGCCCCCGCGATCGGGAATCGCCACCGCGTGCAGGAACGTCGCCTTGGCCGGCGACCAGTCGTACGCGAGATCCGAATGCCAGCCGACACCGCGCTCCGCACCGACCTTGTCGAAATTGCCCTGCGCATCCTGGTTGATCATCAGCACGACTTCCGGCGCCTCGGGCAGGCGGTATTTCTTCGCGATGTGGGGCTGGAGTTCGCCGAACTGGCCGCTGAACGCCACCAGTTGCTGCGGCGTCATCGGCATGGCGCGAAACCGAAGCACCAGCCGCCTTACGAATGCCTCCTCAATCCGACCAAGTTCGTCGGGTGTCAAAGGGCGATCCGGGTCGAGCCCGCGCACGTCGGCGCCGATCGGGCCGGGAATGTCTTCTATCGCGAGTGGCATGTGTCCTCCCTTTCAGCCCCGGGCAGAGTCTTTTACGCGCGTTTCAACGCCGCGCGTTTTCCGCCTTCTCGAGGTACGGCGGCGAATAGATCACCAGGATGCGCGCGCGGTCGCTCGTCACGGTCAGCAGGTGCATCTCGTCGGCCGGGAAGAAGCACGCATCCCCCGGCCCCATCTCGAAGGCTTCGCCGCCGACTTCGACGTGCGCGGTCCCGTTGAGCATGTAGCAGGCCTGCTCGATCCCGGGGTGCGCGTGCGGCAGTGCGCCCTTGCCTTTCTCCACCTCGCCCACCAGGACTTCCAGCTGCTTCGCGCCAACAGTTTCGGGCCCGATCATGCGGAAGTTCTGCGTGCCGACGTGATTGGCCGGCGAATACGGAATCACGTCCGCCTGCCTGACGCAGTATTTGCTCATCGGGCTACTCCTTTTTCTTCGCGTAGCTCACGCCCAGTCCGGCCCGCGCGTCCGACTGGATGCCGTACTGGGGAATCGGATAGCGCAGGCCGTTCTTCGCCAGCGCCTCCATGCCTTCGATCGCTTTGGGGAGGAACTCGGGCGGCAGGCCCATCAGGAGTTCATCATCCAGCACCCCGCCATAGCGCCGCTCGGCAAAACACGGCAGCGACAGGCTCGGCGTGCGGGTTTTGAGCGCGCGGCCCCAGGAATCGGCGCAGGAGGATTCGCCCACCACACCCCAGTCGAAGTTCTTGTAGCCGGACCACTGCAGACCGTTGATGAATATGATCATCTGCCCCGGCGTCGCGTAGAACAGGACGATGTCCGGCGGGTCGAGTCGCCCGGAAGTGACGGGCGAAACCGCCATCGCGCGGTACTTTCCGGCGGGCACGACCTGCATGGCGGCCTGGTGCTTCGCGGCGTCCTCGAGCGTGGCGTACCAGACTCCCGCGTAGCGCTTTCCGGTCTGCCATTCGGCGTCCTGCGGGTGCAGGCCGATCACCGCGCCGCACTGGTCGCCCACGAGGTCGGCGCGCGTGATGCCCACGGTCCAGCCCAGGCGCGCGCACTGCGCGACGATCTGGTCGGTGGTGTGGATGGATTCCGGCCGCCGGATCCGCGGGATCGCTTCCATTTCCTCGACCGTCTCAAACAACTTCATGCCAAACGGATTGGTCCGCAGCCGCAACAGGCGGTTCATCCGGTCGACGAGGTCCTGCCAGTTGGTGTCGCTCATGTGGGTACGTGCGCCTTTGCCGTTTTCTCAGCGATCCGGCGTTTCGCTGTTTCGATATCGACCACGAAACGCACGTGCGTCCCGCGACCGCATTCCTCAAGCGTATCGCGCGCGACGACATCGAAGCGCACGCGCCGTCCTTCGATCGCGGCGATGGTAGCGATGATGCTCACCGTCATGCCCATCGGCGTGGCCGCCAGGTGCGCCACATCGACGTGCGCACCGACCGAATCCTCGCCCGCGTCGAGGAATTCAAGCAGCAGGTCGCGACACGCGTACTCCATGTCGTTGATCATTTCGGGCGTTGCGTAGACCCGGTTGTCGGGCCCCATGAAGCCGATGCAGCGCGCCTCGTTGACTACCAGCGTCCGGGTCAGCGTCTTTCCCGTGGCGAGGCTTGGTTTCATATGCCCTTTCCTCAGTCGGCCAGCAGCGCAGCGGTGGCCGCGGCGGGATCTGCAGCGATCGCTGTGGCGAGCTCGACCTGGTCCTCGCCCGGCACGCGGATGCGCGTGAAGGTATGTCCGGGATAGATCAGCGGTCGCGTGGCGTCCAGCCCCATCTTCGCGCTTCGCCCGTCCAGGTGGCCATCGAGGGTGGTCGAGGGATCGAGCGGCGAGCCCTGCGCGCCGGCCACCACGACCAGATCGCGGTCGGCCTGGAAGCGCGTCGCCACCGCCCACTCGACCTCGGTCGGGTTGTGCACGTTCACGTCATCGTCCACCACGATGACCTGCTTCAGGTCGAAATGCGCGCCGAAGGCGGCCATGATCACGTTCTTGGCTTCGGACTCGCGGCGCTTTTTCATCTTCACGTAGAGATGGTAGCGGCAGGTGCCCCCGCGCGAGAGATGCGCGTCGAGCACGCCGGGGAAACTGCGCTGCAGCAGGCCGAGGATCGTCGCTTCACGCGGGATGGCGCCGAGCATCAGGTGTTCGAGCTCGGCGGGCACGATCGTATGGAAGATCGGGTTGGTCCGGTGCGTCACGCGCTCGACTTCAATCACCTGGTGCTGGCCCGCAGGGCTGTAGGTGCCCGGGAACTCGCCGAACGGCCCCTCGAGTTCGCGCACGCCGGGCAGCACGCGCGCCTCGATCACGATCTCGGCGTACGCGGGTACGCGGATCTCGCTGCCGACGCACTTGACCACCTCGAGGGGGGCGCCGTGCAGGGAACCGGCGATTTCGAGCTCGTCCTGGTCGATTCCCACCACGGCCTGGGAGGCAAGCAGCGTGAGCGGGTCGACGCCGATCACAATCGCGATCGGCAGCGCCTCGCCCATCTCTTCGGCCATTGTGTGAAAGGCAGAAAGGTGTCGCGGCAGGATCAGGGCCTGCAGCCGGTGGCCGTCCTTCACCTGGATGCGCTGGATCGACACGTTCTGCACCCCTGTCCTGGGGTTGCGCGCAACGATCACGCCGGCGGTAATGTACTGGGCGCTGTCGTGCTCGCTGTGGCGCGGGATCGGAAACAGCGTGAGCAGGTCCGGGCGCTCCAGCACCACCTGCCGGGCCGGCGCGCGCGCCGCCGAAATTTCCTGCCACGGGGTCGGATTCTCGGAGGCGTCGCGAAACGCGGCGAGCAGGCCGGCTTCATCCACGCCCATGGCCTCGGCAATCCAGGCGCGCGCCGCAACGTGGCCGGAAACGACCGTCACGCCCGAGCCGCCACCCGGCTTCGGGAACAGCACTGCCTGGCGGCCGTCGAGTTTTTTTGCGATCGCGGCCAGCTCGTATTCCAGCGCGACCCCCTCGCGCGCAAGCGCAAGCCGATCGGTCGCCGCAAGGTGCCGGAGCCAGCCGCGCAGGCTGCGCGCGTGCGATGGGGAGCTGCGGTGGGAACTGCGGGTCATGCGGTCTTCCTTCGGATTTTGTCGCGGCAACCTTAGCCGCTCCCGCCCGATTTGGCTAGCCGCGGTTCGCCGCCGGATCCCGGAGATCCAGGCTGACGAGCCGCACCTGCGGCCCTTCCTTGCTGGGCCCGGATTCGAAGCCAAGGTTGTGCATCATCTGGAGCATGGCGCGATTGGTGGCGAGCACATAGCCTTCCATGCGCGCGAGCCCCCCGTCGCGCGCGAACCGGACGAGGATTTCCATCAGGCGGTGGCCGATCCCGTGGTGCTGCCACGCGTCGGCCACGACGACCGCATACTCGCAGCTGCGCGCGTCGGGCAGCGTGATATAGCGCGCCACGGCAATCTCCCGCTCGCGCCCCCCTTCCACATGCGTGACGATCAGCGCCAGGTCGTGCGGATAGTTGATGCGCGTGAAGCGCTCAAGCATCTCAGGCGACAGCTGCGACACGTCGCCCATGAACCGGCTATAGCGCGACTCCGGCGTAAGGTCGCGAACGAAAGCCTGCTCGATCAGCGCATCGGCCGGGCGGATCGGCCGCGCCTTCACCGTCTCGCCCCCCGCCAGGGTCCATGTTTCGGACCATCCGGCAGGGTCGGCATGCGGCGCGGGGTTCATGGCGCCTTCAACCCGGCCCTCTCGACCGCGCGCTTGAGCTCGGCCAGGTTGGTCTGCGCCGGATCGAACTCGACCGCCGCATTGGCCGCCTCTAGCGAAACGTTCACGCTCGCCACTCCAGCGACCCCGGTCAGCATGCGGGTCACGCTCTTCACGCAGCCGCCGCAATCCATGCCTTCCACCTTGAATTCGGTCTTTTCCATTTCGATTTTCCTATTTCGATGATTTACTGCCATTCAGCGACGTCGATGATTTCCATCGATTCAACAACAATGCATTCGACACGACCGACACAGAACTCATCGCCATCGCCGCGCCGGCAATCACCGGGTTGAGCAACCCCAGCGCCGCGAGCGGGATGCCGAGCACGTTGTAGACGAACGCGAAGAACAGATTCTGCCGGATCTTGCCGAGCGTCGCCCGCGACAGCGAAATCGCGTCGGCGATGCCGGCAAGGTCGTTCTTCATCAATGTGACGTCTGCGGTCTCGATTGCAACCCCCGTGCCGCCTGCAAGTGCAAAACTGACGTCGCTGCGCGCCAGCGCTGGCGCGTCATTGATGCCGTCCCCCGCCATGGCCACCCGATGGCCCAGGGCGCGCAGGCGGTCGATTTCGGCTGCCTTGCCCGCAGGCAACACCCCGGCTTTCCAGGACTGGATGCCCAGGCTCGCAGCGATCGCACCCACCGTGGCCGCGTTGTCTCCCGACACCACCACCAGCGTGACGCCCATGCCGACCAGGCGCTTTACCGCCGCCGGGGTGGTTTCGCGCAGCGCATCGGCGAGCGCGATCCAGCCCAGGACGCGGCCTTCGCTTGCCACGCCAACCACGGTCTTGCCTTCCTTGCGCAGGCGCTCGGCAACCGCAACCTCGGGCGCAAGGCCGGATTCACGCAGGTATTCGGGCGAGCCCAGCCGGGCGGTGCGCCCGTCGATCTGCGCGCTGACGCCGCGTCCCCCGTGCGCTTCGAAATCCGACACCGCGAAGGGCACGCTGGACCCGGCCCGCGCCACGATCGCACGCGCCAGCGGATGGTCGGAATTCGATTCCAGTGCGAGCGCCACGCCGAGCAACTCGGCCTCGGTCGCGCCTCCCGCCGGCACCACATCGGTCACAGCGGGCGCGCCGCGCGTCAGCGTGCCGGTCTTGTCGAGCACCAGCACGTAGATTTTCTCCGCCGCCTCCAGGGCTTCGGCATTCCGGATCAGGATCCCCTCGCGCGCTGCGCGCCCCACGCCCACCATCAGCGCAGTGGGCGTGGCGAGCCCGAGGGCACACGGACACGCGATGACCAGCACGGCGACCGCGGGAACCAGCGCGGCCTCGATCGAGCCGACGGTGAACCACCACCAGGCGAAGGTCGACGCGCTCAGCACGATCACCACCGGGACGAATACCGCCGAGACCTGGTCAACCAGCCTCTGCACCGGCGGCTTGGAGCCCTGCGCCGCGGCGACCAGGCGGATGATTCCGGAGAGCAGGGTATCGCGGCCTACGCTGGTGGCAACGCACTTGAGCAGTTTCATCCCGTTGACGGTGCCGGCATAGACGCGGCTGCCGGCGGCCTTCTCGACCGGCATGCTCTCTCCCGTCAGCATGGCTTCATCGACCGCGGAAGCACCCTCCACCACTCTGCCGTCGAGCGAGATCGTGTCGCCCGGCCGCACCACGAAGGCAGCGCCGGGATGCAGGCTGGCAATACCGGTCTCCACCAGGCGCCCGTCCTTTTCCACCCATGCGGTCTTCGGCTGCAGGCGCACCAGTGTCTCCAACGCCTTTGCAGTGCGCGCCTTGGCACGCGCCTCAAGGTACTTGCCGAGCAGCACCAGTGTGACCACGGCGGCCGAGGCCTCGAAATACAAGTGCGACCCGTGCAGTCCCGCCCCGCGCAGCAGCACGAAGGTCGAGAACAGGTACGCGGCGCTGGTACCCAGCACCACTAGCACGTCCATGTTGGCCGACCCGCTGGCGAGGCTCTTCCAGGCGCCCTTGTAGAAGCGCATTCCCGACCAGAACTGCACCGGGGTGGCAAACAGAAGCTGCAGCCACCCTGGCAGGATTCCGTGTCGGCCGAACAGCATGCCACCCATTTCGATCAGGAAAGGCGCGGTAAACACCGCGGCGACCAGCACATCGCGCAACGCGGCGCGGTGCTCGGCAGAGTGATCGCGCAGCGTGCCCTCCTCGGCGACGCGCGCCTCATAGCCGGTGTCCTGAACCCGCGCGATCAGCGCAGCCACATCGATTTTTTGCGGGGCGAAATGGATCGTCGCCCGGTCGGTCGCGAGGTTGACCACCGCGTCCACACCGTCGAGCTTGTTGAGGTTGCCCTCGATGCGCGTCGCGCAGGCGGCGCAGGTCATCCCTTCGAGGTCGAGTTCTACGTATCCCGGGAGCGCCGCGTCGGACACCGTGCCTACTTCACAAGCAGCACCGGCATCGTCGCGTTGTGCAGAACCTTGGTGGCTACCGAGCCCATTATCAGGTTCGCAACGCCGCCGAGGCCGCGCGTGCCCATGCAGATCAGTTCGCACTTCTCGTTTTCTGCATGCTTGCAGATCGTTTCGGCAATCTGGCCGACGAGGATGGCGTCAGCGTGCGGGATGCCTGCCTTGTCAAGCAGTTTGCGCGCCTTGGCCAGCGCCTGCTCGCCTTCTTCGCGGTAGTAGTTGGCCAGCGCGGTCTTCGAAGGCCCCCCGGCAAACCCGCCGACCTTGGGCACCGGCAGGTGCACGTAAGTGAGATG
>JBBQVP010000200.1:0-7417 GCA_038211455.1 Burkholderiales bacterium | reverse complement strand
CGTTCGCGAAGGCCGCGACGAGATCGTCGCGCCGGATTTTTTGCTGCGGCGAGTCGCGCCGCAGGTGCTTGAGGGTCACCTCGCCTGCGCGCACCTCGTCCTCGCCGACGATGAGGGCTATCTGCGCCCCGCTGCCGTCGGCCTTTTTCATCTGCGACTTGAAGCTGCCGCCGCCCGCGTGCTGCACCACCGCGTGCCCCGCCGCGCGCAAAGCCTGCGCGACCAGCAGCGCGCACTCCGCGGCGCCTTCGCCCTGGTGGACCACATACGCATCGGCCGCCCGGGGCGCCGGGACGCGGCCGGCGTCCTGCCAGAGGGCGATCAGCCTTTCCATGCCTGCGGCAAAGCCCACCGCGGGCGTGGCCTTGCCGCCGACCTGCTCGAACAGCCCGTCGTAGCGGCCGCCGGCGCAGACCGTGCCTTGCGCACCGAGCTTGTCCGTGCCCCACTCGAACACGGTGAGGTTGTAGTAGTCGAGGCCCCGCACGAGGCGCGTATTGACGCTGAACGGCACGCCCGCCGCCGCGAGCAATTTTTTCAGCCCGTCGAAATGCGCGAGCGACGCCTCCCCGAGGAACGCCATGAGCACCGGGGCGCCCTTGAGCGCGTCCTGCACCACTGGATTCTTCGAATCGAGCACGCGCAGCGGGTTGGTATGCATGCGGCGCTTTGCGTCGCCATCCAGCGCTTCGACCCGGGTCTCGAGGAACTTGATGAGCTCGCCCCGATAGCGCGCGCGCTCCCCGGACGATCCGATCGAATTGAGCTCGAGGCGGATCCCGTCCAGGCCGAGCTCCTTCCACAAGGCGGCGCACATGACGATGAGCTCCGCATCCACGTCCGGCCCGGAAAAACCGAGCGCCTCGGCGCCGAACTGGTGGAACTCGCGGTAGCGGCCTTTCTGCGGGCGCTCGTGGCGGTACATCGGGCCCGCATACCAGAGGCGCACGGGCCCGTTGTAGGTGAGGCTGTGCTCGATGGCGGCGCGCACCGTCGACGCGGTCGCTTCGGGACGCAGCGTCAGCTGCTCGCCGTTGAGCTCGTCGGTGAAAGTGTACATCTCCTTCTCGACGATGTCGGTGACCTCGCCGATCGCGCGGCGAAAGAGACCCGTGTGCTCGAGGAGCGGCGTGCGGATGTTGCGGTAGCCGTGGCGGAACATGGCGCCGCGCACGATCTGCTCGAAAGCGAGCCACCCGTGCGCCTCGTCCGGCAAAACGTCGTTCATGCCACGGATGGCCTGCAGGGTCGTCGCCATCGCCCTACGCCGCCTTGATCGGAATGTGCTTCGGCGGGGTGTGATTCGGCCGTTTGCGAACCGCGCCCGGGGCGTAATTTCTTTCGACGTAGTCCGCCACTATCGCCTGGAACTCCTCGGCGATATGGCCGCCCTTGAGCGTCACCGTCTTCTCGCCATCCACGTAGACCGGCGCCACGGGCACCTCGTTGGTGCCCGGCAGGCTGATGCCGATATCGGCATGCTTGGACTCGCCGGGGCCGTTGACCACGCAGCCCATCACGGCGACTTTCATTTCCTCGACCCCAGGGTGGTCGGCTTTCCAGACTGGCATCTGCGCGCGCAGGTAGCCCTGGATCTTGTCGGCGAGCTCCTGGAAATACGTGCTCGTCGTGCGCCCGCAGCCCGGACACGCGGTCACCAGCGGCGTGAAACTGCGCAGTCCCATGGTCTGCAGCAGCTCCTGTGCAACGATCACTTCCTTCGTGCGGTCGCCGTTGGGTTCCGGGGTTAGGCTCACCCGGATGGTGTCGCCGATTCCCTCCTGCAGCAGTACGCCCATCGCCGCGGTCGAGGCCACGATGCCTTTGGAACCCATACCGGCCTCTGTCAGTCCGAGGTGGAGCGCGTAATCGCAGCGCCGGCCGAGCTCGCGATACACCGAGATCAAGTCCTGGACGCCGCTGACCTTGCACGAAATGACAATGCGCTCTGGCGGCAGGCCCCACACGACCGCCTGCGCGGCGGATTCAAGCGCCGAGGCGATCAGCGCTTCGCGCATGATTTCCGAACCATCGAGAGGTTCGGCGCGCCGGCCGTTCTCATCCATCATCCGCGCGAGGAGTTCCTGGTCGAGGGACCCCCAGTTCACACCAATTCGCACGGGTTTTCCGTAAGTGCAGGCCGCTTCGATCATCGTCGCAAACTGGTCGTCGCGTTTCTTGCCGTGGCCGACATTCCCGGGATTGATGCGGTACTTGGCCAGCGCTTCGGCACAGCCCGGGTACTGTTTCAGCAGCCTGTGACCGTTGAAATGAAAATCACCCACCAGCGGCACGTTGCAGCCCTGCGCGTCGAGCTTTTCGCGGATGGTCGCTACTTGCGCGGCCGCTTCAGGCGAATTAACCGTGATGCGCACCAGCTCCGAGCCCGCGCGCGCAAGCTCCGCGACCTGCCTCACCGTGGCGGCCGCATCCGCGGTGTCGGTGTTTGTCATCGACTGCACAACGATGGGCGCATCGCCCCCCATCGGGATGCCACCGACGAGGACTTGCCGGGATGTTCTGCGCTGGAGTGCGGCCATGATCAGAAGAACGTCGTCAATTTAGCGTAAGCCGCGCGACATCAACGTTGATGTGCGGCTTGAGGTCGACCGGCTTGTCGTTGTAGAAGAGCTGCACGCGCGGTGCGTTGCCGATGGTGATTTCGAATGGCGGCGGTCCCTCGACGACCTTCTCGGTGCCCGCCGGGTTGATCTGCGACAACAGTACCGCGCCCCTGGCCGCCTTGATCTCAACCCAGGACTGGCCCTCGAAACGCAGCGCAATGCGTCGGTTGCCGGAGCCGACGCTCGCGTTCCGGGCAGTCGCCTCCGCGGCGGGCGTGGCGGGCGCCACGGCCAGTGCAGAAGTCTGGGCGACGTCCTTTCCTTCGGGTGGCGGCGTCGTCTCCGCAGGCGGGGTCGCGCCGGCGCGCGCAAACGTTGCAGCTTCAGGCGACAGGGCCGCGCCCGCTGCCTGGGGCGGAGCGCCGGCGTCCGGCGCGATCACCGAAACCGGGCGCACGAACGCGAGTTTTCCATTGTTTCGCGACTCCTGATACCACTGGATGGCGAAGAATGCCACCGTGGCGAGGATCGCCACAGAAAGCAGGATGTACACCAGGTTGACGTGTTTCCCACCCTCAGAAAACGGGATCGGCGTACGCAGCGACACGGCTTCCTCAAGCGCGCTCTGCGGTTTCGCCCCGGCAGCCGTCAGCTGTGCGGTGATCTCGGCGGGCTCGATCTTCAGCAGGCGCGCATAGCTGCGCATCATGCCCCGCACGAACGTACCCCCGGGCAGGCGTTCGAAGTCGCCGGTCTCAAGAGCCTCGATCTGGCGCGCGGAAAATTTTAGCTGGTTCGCGACATCCTCAAGGGAAAGGCCCTGTTCGGCACGCCTGCGAGCGAATATACCGGCCTGGAGCGCGCCCGCATCCGGCAGCGAAGCGGACTCAGCTTCGGCTGCGCCCCCCCCGTCCGCCTGAGATTGGCGCGCAGTCAGCGCATCGTGCCTGGCCGCCGGCCCGGTCGCGTGCGCTTCCTTCGCCTGCTCGTCAGTCATATTCCCCGCGCTGCAGTTTCTGCGCTTCGGGCGAGTCCGGGAACCGGCGGCGCAACTGGTCGCCATAGCTGCTTTCGCCGTTCCTGTTGCCGAGCTTGCGCTCGATCAGCAGGCCCAGCCACAGGCCTTCCGCTTCCGGACGGGCCACCCGGTTGTAATGACTGATGCGCTTGCGCGCCGCATCGATCTGCCCGGTTCGATATTCGATACCGGTCAGCTTGACCAGCGCGACCGGCTCGTCGGGTTCAAGCCTGAGTGCCTGGGTATAAAAGTCGGCAGCTTCCTTGAGCTTGCCTTTTTTCATGGCGCAGGTGCCGGCAGCGGAGTAGGACTTCCACGGCGTGGGGTAGAGCGGATTACGGATCGCCTGCTGAAAATAGCGAGTGGATTCCTCTTCCTTGCCTGTCTGGCACAGAAACCAGCCGTAATTGTGGTTGATGTCCGCATCGTTTGGCGCGAGGCGCAGGGCCCGCTCGAAGCTCTGCTGTGCAAGCACGTTCTCGCGCAAGTCCATATAGACCAGCCCGAACATGCTGTGCGCAGGCGCATAGGTCGAATCCGCCGCGGCCGCGGTGCGCAGGACTTCTAGTGCGACGCCGAGGTTGCCGCGCTCGTAGTAAAGCGCGGCGAGTTCGGTGTTCACCCGCGCGCGGTTGCGCCCGTCGCCGGATTCGCTGATGTCGTTGCGCGACTGACTGAGTTCGGGCTCAACCGGCGAAGTGCCCGTCCCGGCGCACCCGGCCAGCATGACCGGCAGCAGAACCGGCCACGCAAGTTGCAGCAGACGCCATACGGAACGTTTCATGCGCGTATCTCCTTGATTGGGACTACGACGGCGGCGACTCGTTGTTCGGCGCGACGCTCGGCGCGGCGCGTGCGATCGGACACTTCCCCGGCGAGCTGCCCGCAGGCCGCGTCGATGCCCTCGCCCCGCGTCTTGCGCGTGGTCACGGTGATCCCGTCGCGCTGCAGGATCTCGGCAAAGCGCCGGATCCGCTCCGCGCCCGAACGGCCAAAACCCGAGGCCGGGAATGGATTGAACGGAATCAGGTTGAATTTGCATTTCACGTGACGGGCAATGCCGAGCAACTCACGCGCATGTGCATCGCTGTCGTTCACCCCGTCGAGCATGACGTACTCGAAGGTGATGAAATCGCGCGGTGCGCGCACGAGGTAGCGGTTGCACGCGGCGAGCAGGTCCTTCAGCGGGTACTTCCTGTTCACGGGAACGAGTTTGTCGCGCAGCGCGTCGTTCGATGCGTGCAGCGAAACGGCCAGCGCCACGGGGCACTCCTCCGCGAGCCGGTCCATCCCGGGGATCACCCCCGAGGTGGACACCGTCACGCGACGGCGCGACAACCCGTAGGCATTGTCGTCCAGCATCAGGCGTAGCGCGGGAATCACGTTGTCAAGGTTTAGCAGTGGTTCACCCATCCCCATCATGACCACGTTGGTGACAATGCGTTCCCCGGGCGCCAGATGTCCCGGCGCCTGGCGGCGCAGTTCGCGGTTGGCTATCCACAACTGGCCGATGATCTCTGCCGTGGTGAGGTTCCGGTTGAACCCCTGCTTGCCGGTCGAGCAGAACGCGCAGTCGAGCACGCAGCCCGCCTGGCTGGAAATGCACAGCGTCCCACGGCGCTGCTCCGGGATATAGACCGCCTCCACCGCGTTCGCGCCATCAACCTTGATCAGCCACTTGCGCGTGTCGTCTACGGATACGCTGTCGCCGACGACCTCCGGCGGCGAGATCCAGGCTTGCGCGTCGAGCTTCGCCCGCAAAGACTTCGCCAGGTCGCTCATCTGCCCGAAATCTGCCGCGCCGCGCTGGTGGATCCAGCGCAGCACCTGGGTCGCGCGAAACGGCTTCTCCCCGAGTCCGGCGAAAAAGTCCGCGAGCCCCGCCGCGTCGAAATCGAGAAGGTTGGTCGCCACGGTTCAGCGCGAGAAAACGTCCGTTCCGGCGAAGAAGTAAGCGATCTCGACCTTGGCCGTTTCCGGCGCGTCCGACCCATGTACGGCGTTCGCATCGATAGAGTCGGCGAAATCGGCGCGGATCGTGCCCTTGTCAGCCTTCTTGGGATCCGTTGCGCCCATGAGTTCGCGGTTCTTCGCAATCGCGTTCTCTCCTTCGAGCGCCTGCACGACCACCGGCCCGGAGATCATGAAGTCGACCAGGTCCTTGAAGAACGGACGCTCGCGATGCACAGCGTAGAAGCCCTCGGCCTCGGCTCGCGACAGGTGCTTCATGCGCATAGCGATCACCTTGAGGCCGGCCGACTCGAAGCGCGCAACAATCTGTCCGATTGCATTCTTCTTGACCGCATCGGGCTTGATGATGGAAAGGGTACGTTCAACCGCCATGTTGTGCTGCTCCGTAAGCTGGGAAAGTTAACCCGTTATTTTAACACGGATCCAAGGGAGTTTCGTAAAAACAATGGCTTGCGGCCAGTACTTCGTGAGCTGACGCCGCTCTCGCGGTCCGCTCTTCCGAAGCCTGAACTACTTTCGCGCCCGATCCTGCGGGAGCCTGCGCCATTCCGGCCGCAGCCCCGCCTTGCCGCGCAGCGCACGGAATCCCGCCGCCACGCCCAGACCGGGTACCCAGACGAGTTCCTTCCCGCAGTAAAGCAAGGGAAGCCCATCGCGCTCCCAGGGCGGTATTCCGGCTTCCTGGAAGAGGTTCTTCAGGGTCCTGCTGGGCCGGTTCGCGGCCAACCGCAGGCGCTCGCCACCCTGCCTGAGGCGCACGCTCACCTCGCCGGCCTCCAGTCGCGCCGCATCGATCCCGTCGCCTGTGCACGTATGCAGCAGGACTTCGCCGCCCACCTCGCCTTTTGGCAGGATCGCAAGCCTGCCCCGATAGCGCCGCACAGCCTTTCCGTCATGCAGCAGTTCTATTGCTGCATCGCCAGGCGCCTCGATAAGCTGGCGCAGCATTTCGCCCAACTGCCGTGCCCCCGGGGCGTGCGTTCCCGAGGCGCGCAGGTATTCCCGCAGCAGAAGCTTCGCGCGTGCATTGGGCACTGCCCGCAACGCATCGACATCCAGTGTTTTAGCCGCCGCCGGGCGCAGCAGGGACTGCGCTTCGGCGAAGTGCGCCGCCGCGCGGGCGAGCGCCTCGCGCCAGCGCGGGAAGCGGGCCGAGAGCAGCGGCCCGACCCGCCGCCGCACCCAGTTGCGGGTCAGCATTTCGTCGGCATTGCTTTCGTCTTCGACCCAGTCGAGCTCGTGACCGTGCGCATAGGCCTCGATATCCACGCGTGAAACCGCGAGCAACGGTCGCAGCGCTTGCATCCCCCGCCCCACACTGCCATGCAGGGGGCCGCACTCTGCCATGCCCGAGGCGCCTGCCAGCCCCGCACCGCGCAGCAGGTTGAACAGCACCGTTTCCGCCTGATCGTCGAGCTGATGCGCCAGCGCGACGACCCCTGCGCGCGCGCCGCCCAGCGCCGCGTAGCGCGCCTCACGCGCAGCAGCCTCCAGGCCACGGCCGCTGCGCTCGACCCGCACCCGGCGTACAGTCAGCGGAATCTTGAGCCGGACGCACAAGGCGCGGCAGAATGCCTCCCAGGCGCGCGCATTCGGGCTGATGCCGTGGTTGACGTGAAGTGCCGAGAGGATCAGACCATGTCGGGCAGCCGGTACGCGCACGGCATGGAGGAGCACCACGGAATCAATACCGCCGGACAGCGCCACGCAGAGGGTCTGATCACGTGGCACATGGCGCGCCAGTGCGGCATCGATCGCGCGCACGACAGGCGCGCCGTCGGCGACGCGCGCCTCGGGCGCGCGTCGGGCACCGCGCACGACGCGCGCGTGTCGGGCACCGCGCACGACGGGCGTGCGCTCGATC
>JBBQVP010000199.1:0-7458 GCA_038211455.1 Burkholderiales bacterium | reverse complement strand
TACGGCCAGAATTTGGACTTCAAAACGGACCGGCCGCCCGGCCAGCGGATGGTTGAAGTCCACCAGCGCGCCATCGGCGCCGACAGACTTTACCAGCCCCGGGTAGCGTACACGTCCCGGACCAGAAAATTCGACCACCTGCCCCGCCTGCACTGCCGCGTCCGCCGGGAAGGCGTCGACCGGGATCCGCTGCAACAGTTCGTCGCGATGGCCGCCAAACGCCTCGCCGGCACCGAACAGGAATACCTGCGGACTTCCCGCCGTCGCACCCAGCAGGCAGCGCTCCAGCGCGGGCGCCAGTTCGCCGCTGCCCAGCACCAGCGTCGCGGGGTTCCCCCCGAACGTCGACAGCACTTCCGCGTGGGGTGGCTCTCCAAGCGCGATACGGTAGTGCAGCGTCAGGTGGCTGCCTTCGACGACCTTCATGCGCCTTTCTTCCCGGAACTGTGCGGCAGGAAGCTCTCCAGGATCAGCACCCCGGCGCCAACGGTGATCGCCGAATCAGCCAGGTTGAACGCGGGGTAGCTCCAGCCCCATGCATGGAACACCAGGAAATCGACGACCTGTCCGTAGGCGACCCGGTCGATCAGGTTGCCAATCGCGCCACCGAGGATCAGCGTCAGCCCGACATCCAGCAGCCGGCGCGAAGGATTTCTCCACAGCATCCATCCCACGATCAGGCTCGCCGTCACCGAGATCCCGATCAGCAGCGGAGTCTGCCAGCCGCCGGCCCCCGCCAGGAAACTGAACGCGGCGCCCTTGTTGAACACCAGCACGAGATCGAAAAAGAATGTGACCGTCAGCGATTCGCCCGGCGCAAAACGCGCAAGCACCAGCAGCTTTATGGCTTGGTCGGCAATCACGAGCAGCGCGGCAAGCGCAAGCCACGGTGCGACGCGTCGCAGTCTTGCCACGCCCGACTGCAAAGGCGGCATCACTGCGCCCGGATCAGGCATGCACGCGGGTCTCGCCGGCGCCGTCCAGGTTGCCAGCGCAACGGCCGCAGATCGTCGGGTGCTCCGGCACACTTCCCACGTCGGCCACGAAATGCCAGCAGCGCTCGCACTTGGCGTGCTCGCTCGGCGTCACGGCGATCCGCTCCTCCGCCGCTGCCCGCACGCGCGCTGCGGAAGTCAGCAGGATGAAGCGCAGATCGTCGCCAAAACTCGAGAGGAACGCGGACTGGTCCGCGCTGGCCTCGAAATCGACTTCGGCAGCCAGCGACGAGCCAATTTTTCCTCCGGCACGCAGTTCCTCCAGAAGCCTGCGCACTTCCGCGCGGACCGCGCGCATTTTTTCCCAGCGCGCAAGGAGCTCCGGCGCGCCCTCGACGGCGGGCAGCGCGTGCAGCGTATGGAAGAAGATGCTGTCTTCGCCCGCGTCGGCGCTGCGATTGAATATCGCCCACAACTCTTCCGCGGTGAACGAAAGGATCGGTGCCATCAGCCGCACAAGACTGGACGTGATGTGCCACAGCGCGGTCTGGGCCGAACGTCGCGCATGCGAGCGTGGTGCCGTCGTGTACAGGCGATCCTTCAGGATATCGAGGTAAAACGCGCCCAGATCCTCGGAGCAGAAGTTCTGCAGACGTTGCGCAACCAGGTGGAACTGGTAACGCGCGTAGTCGGCGACCATCTCGTCCTGCAATTTTGCAGTCAATGCCAGGGCATAGCGGTCGATCTCGACCATGTCGGCGACCGCCACTGCGTCGGTGGCGATGTCGAAGTCGGACGTGTTGGCGAGCAGGAAGCGCAGCGTGTTGCGGATGCGACGGTAACTCTCTACCACCCGCTTCAGGATCTCGGGAGAGATCGACAGTTCCCCCGAATAGTCGGTGCTCGCCACCCACAGGCGCAGGACCTCGGCCCCGAGCGTGCCCGACACCTCCTGCGGCGACACGGTGTTGCCGAGCGACTTCGACATCTTCTTTCCTGCGCCATCCACCACGAAGCCGTGGGTGAGAAGCGACTTGTACGGCGGCACACCGTTCAGCATGCACGACACCAGCAGCGAGGAGTGGAACCAGCCGCGGTGCTGGTCCGAGCCCTCGAGGTACATGTCGGCAGGGAACGTGCTCTCGGAGGCGTGCGAGCGCTTCAGCACCGTGTAATGCGTGGAGCCGGAGTCGAACCAGACATCGAGCGTGTCCTTGATCTTCTCGTAGTCCCGAACGTCCGCGCCGATCAGTTCCTCGGACTTCACGGTCTGCCAGGCCTCGATCCCCCCCGCCTCAACGCGCTGCGCCACGGCTTCGAGGATTTCCATCGTGCGCGGATGCAGTACACCGGTTTCGCGATGGATGAAAAACGGCATCGGCACGCCCCACTGCCGCTGGCGCGACAGCGTCCAGTCCGGCCGGTTGGCGATCATGCCGTGCAGGCGGGCCTTGCCCCATGCGGGGAAGAACTGCGTGGCCTCGATCCCGCGCAGGGCCGTCGCGCGCAGGGGCTCCGCCGGACGCGCGCCCCTCCAGCCCTGCACCGCTTCCATTCCGGCGAACCACTGCGTCGTTGCGCGCAGGATCACCGGGGTCTTGTGCCGCCAGCAATGCATGTAGCTGTGATCGTATTTTTCCGCGGCGAGCAGCGTGCCCCTGGCGCGCATGTGCTCCACGATAAGGGGATTGGCTTTCCAGATCATCAGTCCGCCGAATTCTGGCAGCGAGGCCGCATATTTTCCGTCGCCCATCACGGGCGTGAGGATCTCGTCGTCCTTCATCCCGTTGCGGCGGCATGACTCGAAGTCCTCCACGCCGTAGGCAGGCGAGGAGTGGACGATGCCGGTGCCGGTATCGAGGGTCACGTAGTCGCCGAGGTAGACCGGTGAGGCGCGATCATAGAACGGGTGGCGAAAGGCAATATGCTCCAGCGCCGCGCCCTTGCATGTCGCCAGCGTCGTTCCCGTCAGCCCGTAACGCGCGAGGCAGGCGTCGCGCAGATCGGCGGCCAGGATCAGCAGGCCTTTTTCCGTGTCCACCAGGTCGTAGTCGAACTCCGGATGCAGGTTCAGCGCCTGGTTGGCGGGCAGCGTCCAGGGGGTGGTGGTCCAGATGACGATATGTCCCGGCTTCGCGGGCAATGTCTGCAGGCCGAACGCGGCGGCGATTTTCGCGGGCTCACCGAACGCAAAGCCCACGTCGACGGCGGTGTCCTTGCGGTCCTCGTATTCGACTTCGGCCTCGGCGAGCGCGGAGCCGCAATCGAAGCACCAGTTGACCGGCTTGAGGCCACGATAGACGTAGCCCTTCTCGAGCAGTTTTCCCAGCGTGCGGATTTCGTCCGCTTCGTTGCCCGGCGCCATCGTGAGGTAAGGGTTGCCCCAGTCGCCAAGCACCCCGAGCCGCTGGAAGTCGCGCTTCTGGCTCTCGATCTGCCCTTCGGCGTAGGCGCGGCACAGGGCCTGTGTCTGCTCCGGGGGCAGGTTCTTGCCGTGCAACTTTTCGATCTGCACTTCAATCGGCATGCCGTGGCAGTCCCAGCCGGGCACATACGGCGCGTCGAACCCGGCGAGCTGCTTGGATTTGACCACCAGATCCTTGAGGATCTTGTTGACTGCGTGACCGATATGCAGGTCCCCGTTGGCGTACGGCGGGCCGTCGTGCAGCACGAATCGCGGGCGTCCGCTCGAGACGGCGCGCAGGCGCTTGTAGAGACCCTTCTCCTGCCATTGCGCCACCCACTCGGGTTCGCGCTTGGCAAGGTTGCCCTTCATCGGAAAGGGCGTGTCCGGCAGGTTGAGGGTTTTCTTGTAATCGGCCATGGAGTGGGTTCAGCGATTCGGAATCAGGAGGTCTTTTCGGCAAAAAATTCGCGCGCGTCTGCCGCGTCGCGCGCGATCGCCGCCCGCAGAGTTTCGAGGTCCGGGTATTTTTCCTCGTCGCGCAGCTTGTGCAGGAACCTCACATCGAGCCGCTGGCCGTAGATTTCGCCGGCAAAGTCGAACAGGTGGACCTCCAGCAACGGCACCGCGTCTTCCTTCACCGTCGGGCGCACGCCGACGCTTGCCACCGCCGGCCTGGCGTGCGGCCCCAGTCCCAGCACTTCGACCACAAAAATCCCCGCGAGTGGCGGCCGGTGCGGCAGGCGGATGTTCGCGGTCGGGAAACCAAGCTCGCGCCCGAGACGGTCTCCGTGGGCCACGCGGCCGGAAATCGCGTACGGGCGGCCAAGCAACGCTGCGGCCCGTTCGAGCTCGCCGCGTTCGAGCGCAATGCGCACCGCGGAACTCGATATGCGCTCGCCATCGTTCTTCACCTCGGGCATCGCCTCGAGCCCGAACCCGGCGCGCTGCGCGGCTTTTTCCAGAAGCACGAAATCGCCAGCGCGCTTCGCGCCGAATCGGAAGTCGCGGCCGACCAGTAGCCACGCGCAGCCCAGCCCCCGGACGAGCACGTCTTCGATGAATCGGTCCGGCGTCTGGCTGGCAAACCGCGCGTCGAAACGCGCGACATGCACCCGGTCAATTCCGGCATCACGCAGAACCTGAAGTTTCGCCGCCAGCCTCGTCAGCCTCGCCGGCGCCGCCTGTGGCGCGAAGAACTCGCGCGGATGCGGCTCGAATGTCAGCACGCAGGAGGGTAACCGGAGTTCGGCGGCCTTCTGCTTCAGGCGTCCGAGCATGGCGCTGTGGCCGCGATGCACCCCGTCAAAATTTCCGACCGTAACCGCCAGCCGGCCCGCCCCGGACATGGACGCCCCGTGCAACGCGGCTGCAGGCGGACGTGCGGCCGCAGTTACGGCTCCAGTTGCGGCTCCATTTGCGGCGAAGGAATGACCATGCGTGACGAGCATGCGAATGAGCAGTAAAATTATGAATTATAGCGGATTTCCCCTCTCAGACCCGCGCTGCGGGAGGGCAACGGATGGAGGCAACAGGATGAAATCGCTCGAAGACCAGATGTCCTTCTACGCGGCCTACCACCAGGACCCGCGCAACAAGCTCACCCACTTCATTGGCGTCCCCGCGATCGTGCTCGGCGTCATGATCCTTCTGGGCTGGGCTCGCGTGGATGTCGGCGGGATCGACTTCAGCGGCGCGATGCTGATCACTGCCGTTGTGCTGGCTTACTACCTGCGCCTCGACGTTCCGCTGGGGCTCGCGATGTGCCTGGTGTTCGGCGTGTTGCTGTATGCCGCCGAGGCGGCGGTGGCACTGCCAGTGAGAGAGGGCGCAGCCTGGTTCTTCGTGTGCTTTGCCGGCGGCTGGGTTGTGCAGCTGGTGGGACACGTCTTCGAAGGCCGCAAGCCGGCGCTCGCCGACAACCTGTTCCAGATCTTCGTGGCACCGATCTTCCTCTGCGCCGAACTATTTTTCGCGCTCGGCTATAAGCCCGCGCTGCATGCCGCCGTGCAGCGACGCGCGCTGCAGATGCGCGCCGAGGCCGGCATCGGACAGGCCAAGCCGGCGTAGCCACGGCCACGCTCCGCTCTACGGGTCGCGACCTTCAGTTCAACCGCGCGCAGAGCGAAGTCAGTTCCATGACCCTGACCCGCACCTCGTCTGCGTCCGCGGCCTGCGGGTCGCGTTCGAGGTAGTCGGTGAGATCCTTGAGCGCCGCGCGAAACGCCTCGAGCCGCTGGTACAGGTAGCCCCGGTCGCGCAGTTCGGCGTGCTCGTCAGGTGCGACGAGCAGGGTGCGGTTGATGACCTGCAAAAGGCGCTGCGGCTCGTCTTTTTCCCGGTAGATGCCCTTCAGGTTGCGCAGCACGCGCGCGAGTATCTGGCGATGCCCTGCCGGCTCAAGGAACTGGTCGAGCGGCAGTTCGGCCGCCACGTCGGCGGCCGAACGCAGCCCGGCGCGCCCACTGCCCGCGATCACCCGCCGCAGCAGCTTGCGCAGGTCCTGCTCGGAGAGCGGCGCGCCACCCGAGAACGGGTCGAGCACGAAGGTGGATCCGCGCAGCCGGAAGCGCACCAGGAAATGCCCCGGAAAGGACACACCCTGCAGCGGAAGGCCGATCTTGCGGCCGATCTCGATGTACAGGATGGAAAGCGATATCGGGATCCCGCAGCGACGCTCGATCACTTCGTTGAGGTAGCTGTTGCGCGGATCGTAGTAGTCCTCCACATTGCCGCTGAAACCGAGATCCCCGAACAGGAATTGGTTCAGTGCGATCACCATTCCCTCGGCGTCTACTGACGGCGGCAGGCGACTGCGCAAGCGGGCAGCCATGCGTTCGATCTCGCCCAGGTAATGGTCCACGTCCAGCCCGGGGCTGGCGTCCTGCGCGATCAGCAGGCAGGCCTCGGCAAGGCTGAAGTCTTCGCGCTCTCCAGCCAGTAGTTCGGCGAAGCGGTCGCCCACCATGATCAGGAGGCCCCGCGACGCGAGAAATCGCGCAGCCGGAAGCCCAGCGCGAGCAGGCAGACGCCGTATACCGTCATGCCGAGCACGACAAGCCCGGCGAGCGCAGAAAGCCGCAGCACCCAGTTCGCTCCGAACCACCATTCCGGAGGGCCCATCGCAGACCACAGCGTGGCCGACATGGCAAGCACCGCCAGCAGCACCCTGACCGCAAACGCACGCCAGCCCGGCTGGGGGGAGTAGATGCCGTGCTGCCGCAGCTTGGTGTATAGAAGGCCGGCATTCAGGCACGCGCCCAGGCCGATCGCAAGCGCAAGGCCGGCATGCTTGAGCGGCCAGACGAAGGCGAGGTTCATCAGTTGCGTGGCCACCAGCGTGAATACGCCGATCTTCACAGGTGTGACCACGTTCTGGCGCGCGTAGAAGCCGGGCGCAAGGATCTTCACCAGGATCATGCCGACGAGACCAAGGCTGTAGGCGAGCAGGGCCTGCCGCGTCATCCATGCGTCCTCGATGCCGAAGCGGCCGTAATGGAACAGCGTGGCGATCAGCGGGATGCCCAGCACGGCAAGCGCGGCCGCCGCAGGCAGTGCGAGCAGCAGGGTCAGTCGAAGCCCCCAGTCGAGAAGCTTCGAATACTCCCCCGGCTGCGCATCCGAGTGATATTTGGACAGGCTCGGCAGCAGGATCGTGCCTAGCGCCACGCCCAGCATGCCGGCCGGGAACTCCATCAGGCGGTCGGCGTAATACAGCCACGACACGCTCCCGGTGACGAGGAAAGAGGCAAAGATCGTGTTGATCACCAGCGAGATCTGGCTGATCGACACCCCGAACAGCGCGGGCGCCATGAGCTTCAGGACACGCACCACGCCGGGATGCTTCAGGTTCAGTTTCCAGCGCGGCAACAGGCCGATGCGCGCGAGGAACGGCAACTGCAACGCAAGCTGCAGCACGCCGCCTGCGAACACCGCCCACGCGAGCACTTTCACCGGCGGATCGAAATACGGAGCGAAGAACGCGGCGCCGACGATAAAGGACACGTTGAGCATCACCGGCGTGAATGCCGGCAGGGCGAAACGGTTGTGCGTGTTCAGCACCCCCGCGGAAAGCGCGACCAGGGACATGAAAAACAAGTAGGGAAAGGTGATCCGCAG
>JBBQVP010000198.1:0-7562 GCA_038211455.1 Burkholderiales bacterium | reverse complement strand
GGGCGCTCGACGCTGTACACGCCCAGCCAGGGCCCGCACGTCATCTACGACCAGGTCGCGGACACGGTGCTCAAGATCGGCAAGAAGAACCTGCGCGTGATGTCGGGAAACGTCGGTGGTGCGTTCGGCATGAAGATCTTCCTGCATCCCGAGCAGCCTCTTGTGGTCTGGGCCTCACGCCGCCTGAAGCGCGCAGTACGCTGGACCGGGGACCGCAGCGAAAGCTTCCTGTCGGATGTGCAGGGCCGCGACAACGTGTCGGTCGCCGAACTGGCCATCGACAAGGACGGCAGGTTCCTCGCGATGCGCGTGACGACCCTGGCCAACATGGGCGCGTACCTGTCGAACTACGCCCCCTTCATCCCGCAGCTCGCGGTGCCGATGCTTTCGGGCGTATACCGGATCCCGGCGATCTACGCCAATATCCGCGGCATCCTCACCAATACCGTGCCGGTGGACGCCTATCGCGGCGCCGGACGGCCCGAGGCGAGCTACCTCGTCGAGCGGGTGATCGACCAGGCCGCGCGCGAACTGAAACTCGCGCCGGACGAACTGCGCCGCCGCAACTTCATCCAGCCCTCCGAGATGCCCTACGCGACGCCCGTCGACACGCGCTACGACTCGGGGGATTTTCCCGGCGTGATGGAGCGCACCATGCTGCGTGCGGACTGGGGAGGTTTCGAGGCACGCCGCAAGGAGGCCGCGACGCGCGGAAAGCTGCGCGGAATCGGCCTGGCGATGTACATCGAGCGTTGTGGCGGCGGCAACGGCGACACCGTCAAACTGCGCGTCGACCCGGCAGGCACGGTGACGCTGATTTCGGGCATGCAGGACAACGGCCAGGGACACGCCACCGGGTTCGTGCAGATCCTGTCCGAAAAGCTTGGCCTGGACGCGGACCGGATACGCGTCGTCCAGGGGGATACCGACCTGGTCCCGGCCGGGATGACCGGCGGCTCGCGCTTCATGGCGCTGGGCGGCGTGGCATCGATGCGCGCGGCGGACGCGGTCGTCGAACAGGGCAGGGAGGCGGCGGCGAAACTTCTGGAAGCGGCGGCGGTAGACATCGAATACGGCGATGGCGAGTACCGGATCGCGGGCACCGACCGCAAGGTCAGCCTGTTCGAGGCGGCAGGGCAGACCGGGGGCCTCGCGGCCGAGCACACGCACGCCCCCGACACCTATACCTTTCCCAACGGCTGCCACATCTGCGAGCTCGAGATCGACCGCGACACCGGCGCGACGCGCATCCTCCGGTATAGCGTGGTGGACGACTTCGGCCGGGCGATCAATCCGCTGCTGCTCGAAGGCCAGGTGCACGGCGGCAGCGTGCAGGGGATCGGCCAGGCGCTGCTCGAGCGGACCGTGTACGACGCCGACTCGGGCCAGCTGCTCTCGGGCTCGTTCATGGACTACGCGATGCCGCGCGCGGACGACGTGCCGTCGTTCGACTGCGGTTTCCATCATGTGCCCTGCACCACCAACCCGCTGGGCGTGAAGGGTGCGGGGGAGGCCGGGGCGGTGGGTGCGCCGCCTGCGGTGATCAATGCCCTGGTCGACGCGCTCGGCACGTTGTGTGATCTCAAGCACATCGACATGCCAGCCACGCCGGAGAAAGTGTGGCAGGCGCTGAACCGCGCGGCGTAGCGCGGCCGCGCTTGTTGTGAAATCCAACAACAAGCCTGCCTCGGACGCCGCATAAAGAGCGGACCTCAGCCGAACAAAGTTCAGGTTTCCCGGCGCGCCGTGAGCCGTTGCCGGTTGACGATATACAGACCCGAGGCGACGATGATCGCCATCCCGATCAGCGACCAGCCGTCGGGGAAGTCGTCGAACACAAGCCAGCCAAGCAGCATCACCCAGATCAGCGCGGTGTAGACGAAGGGCGCGAGCATGGTGGCTCCTGCATAGTCGAATGCGCGGATCAGGCACATGTGCCCGATGGTCGCGAGCAGGCCCATCGCGAGGAGCAGCGCCCAATGCCAGGGATTGTCCGGCGTGACCCAGAAGAACGGGGCCAGCGCGGAGAGCAGCACGGTGCCCACGAGCGCGCCCCAGAATAGCGACGTCCATGGACGGTCGACCCCGGCCACCATCCGCGTGAGCACCTGGTAGAGGGCGTTGCAGAACGCCATTGCGACCGGCAGCAGCGCATACCACGTGAACACTCCCGTGCCGGGACGAACGATGATCAGCGCGCCCGCAAGCCCGACCAGGATCGCGATCAGGCGCGGCATCTCGAGCCTTTCCTTGAGGATCGGGATCGCGAGCGCGGCGACGAACAGCGGCAGCACGAACCCGATCCCCGCCGCCTCGGCGATCGGCATCACCGACAGCGAGGTGAAGTACAGCAGCGTCGCCGAGGCGAGCAGCAGGCCGCGCGTCAGCTGGATCACCGGCCGCTGCGAGCGCCAGATGCCGAAGCGTCCCTTGAACGCCAGGTAAGCCGAGATGATCGCGAAGTTGATCGCGTAGCGCGCCCAGACGATCCCGGGCACCGGATAAAACTGCGACAGGTACTTCGCGCAGGTGTCCATCAGCGAGAACACGCCGATCGCCGCGACCATCAGGATGATGCCCTTGAGGGGAGGGTGGCGCTGCAGGAGTCGCATGGATGGATGGGATGTCGAACCCGGTGAAACGCAACCCGGGGATAGGTGCGCCATTGTCTCCCGCCGACCCTGAGGACGCTACACTGGCGTCATGGGGATACCGGTCGGCAGCACGCCGCATATCGTACTTTCCGAACTTTCTCTGGGCGTCACGCTTGCAGTGCTGGCCGGTGCGCTCCTGCATGCGGTCTGGAACACGATGCTCAAGTCGAGCGCCGACAAGCAGCTCGACACCGTCGCGATCTCGGTGGGCGCGGGACTGGCGGGGCTCGCGGTGGCGCCTTTCCTGCCGCTTCCGGCCGCGGCCTCGCTGCCCTGGCTGGCAGCCTCGTCACTGGTACACATCCTGTATTTCGTTATGCTCGCGGGCGCGTACCGCTGGGGAGACATGTCGTTCACCTACCCGATCATGCGCGGCGGCGGGCCCCTGGTGGTTGCGATGGCCGGGGCGACAATGTTCGACGAGCCGCTGTCGTTCGTGCAAACCGCCGGCGTCGCCCTGATCTGCGGCGGCGTGGTCAGCTTTTCGGTGGTGCGCACGACCGACCCAAAAGCGTTCAAGCGCGCGCTCGCCTTCGCCCTGGGCAACGCCGCCGTGATCGCAACCTACACCCTGCTCGATGCGCACGGAGCGCGTGCTTCGGGCAGTCCGGTGGCCTACGCGATGTGGTTCTTCGTCGCGAACGGCGCGGTCCTCTACCTGTATGGCGGGCTGCGCCGAGGCGCGGAAGTGCCGCGCTACCTCAGGGGAAACGTGCGGCGCATGGCGGTCGGTGCGGTGTGCACCACCGGTTCGTATGCGATCGCGCTCTGGGCAATGACCGAGGCCCCGGTGGCGCTCGTGGCGTCGCTGCGTGAAACCTCGGTGATCTTCGTCGCGCTGATCGGCGCGTTCTTCCTGCACGAGCGGTTCACCGTGCAGCGCGCGTTCGCCACCCTGTGCGTGCTGGCCGGCCTGGTCGCGTTGCGGCTGTAGGGCGCCGCTTGTACTCGCGGCTAGAATCAAGCGTACACCGAGGTACACCGAGGAGATCAGATGAAAATTACCCGAGTCGAAGCGATACCGCTGGCCATCCCGTTCAGCTACGGCGCCCAGAGCATGACGCTTGGCGTGGGCGCCTGGAAGACACTCGATTTCTGCCTGGTGAAGGTCGAGACCGACGCCGGCATCACGGGCTGGGGCGAGGCATTCGCCTATACCTGCCGGCGGGCTAGCGTGGCGGCGGTGAACGACATGGTCGCGCCAATCGCTCTCGGTCACGATGCGCGCGACATTTCCGGCCTGCACGCGAAAATCCAGCAGAAGCTGCACCTCTTCGGCCGCTACGGGATCACGGTGTTCGCGCTGTCGGGCCTCGACATCGCGCTCTGGGACATTGCCGGCAAGGCCGCGGGGTTGCCGCTGCATCGCCTGATCGGGGGCGCGCGACGCAGCACGCTGCCGTGCTACGCGAGCCTGCTGCGCTACAGCGAGCCGAAGCTGGTTGAAAAGTACTGCGCGCAGACCGTGGCCGAAGGCTATGCGGCGGTCAAGCTGCACGAGATCGACGACGCGGCCATCGCGGCGGCGCGGGGCGCCGTGCCGCGCGAGGTGCCCCTGCTGCTCGACGTCAACTGTGAATGGAATCCGCTCGATGCGCTCGCTGCCGGCCGGCGTTTTCGTGCGTTCGACCTCACCTGGTTCGAGGAGCCGGTGTTCCCGCCGGAGGATTTTCGCGCGCTGCGCAGCGTCGGTGAGGATAGCGGCATACCGATCGCCGCAGGTGAGAACTTTTGCTTTGCCTCCCAGTTCCAGTCGCTGTTCGAGGCGCGCGCCGTGCAGTACGCGCAGCCCTCGGTGACCAAGGTCGGCGGGGTGACGGAATTTCTCAAGGTGCGCGCGCTTGCGGAGGCACATAACGTGCGCCTCGCGCCGCATTCGCCTTACTTCGGGCCCGGCGCGCTCGCGACGCTCCACCTGATCTCGGCGGGCGGCGAGGACGAGATGTTCGAGTATTTCTACCTTCAGCCCGAGGCCACGCTCTACGCCGACATGCTCACGCCTGCGAAGGGGATGCTTGTGGTTCCGGCGGCCCCGGGCCTGGGTGCGGACCCGGATCCGGCGGTCGTGGCGCGTTACCGCGTCGACTGAAGCCGCGCAGGGGCGCGGCAAGCGGGACGGGGGCTTGCGATGCGCCGTGACCGGCAGTACACTAAAAAATGCGGGGTATACTGAGTAATTAGTTTCGGGGCTGGTTTCCTGATCGGTTGCCCATGCGGTTTCCCCCGCAGTTCTTCGATTCTTCGAGGAGTGTGCATGGCCTGGCATGCAGTGGCCGACGCGGATGCGATCGGCGAAGACGAGGCGCTCGGCGTCAAGGTGGGTGACGTGCCCATCGCGATCGTGCGCGCCGGCGGCGCGCTGCACGCGGTGCACGATGTCTGCACGCACCAGTACGCGCTGCTCTCGGACGGCTACGTAGAGGACGGTTGCATCGAGTGCCCGCTCCACCAGGGGCGCTTCGACCTGTCCACCGGGCAGGCGCAGTGCGCACCTGTGACCGAGCCGGTCAAGGTGTACGCGGTGCGGGTCGAGGACGGCAAGGTCCTCGTCGAGCTCGACAACTAGGGCGGACGGACATGGTCCCTGCCTCCTCGTCGCCCGAATCCGTACTCATCATCGGCGCCGGGCAGGCCGGCGGGCGCGCGGCCGAGGCGCTGCGCAATGCAGGTTACGCCGGGCCGGTCACTCTTGTGGGAGACGAATCCGAACCGCCCTATGAGCGCCCGGCCCTGTCCAAAGGCGTGCTTCTTGGCGAAGCGGCAGCGGAGTCCACCTTCCTGCACCCGCAGGCTTACTGGGGAGCGAAGGACATTGACCTCATCACGGGCGCGCGCGCGGAGGCGATCGCTCCGGCCAGCCGCAGCGTGCTGTTGTCCGACGGCCGTCGCGTCGCATATGACCAGCTGATCCTCGCCACGGGCAGTCGCGTGCGCCCGTTGATCGGCGTGGACGACAGGCTCGGCGGCGTCCACTACCTGCGCACGCTCGCCGACAGCCGGCGACTGTCCGAGGAACTTCTGCCGGGCCGACGCATGGTCGTGATCGGCGGTGGATTCATCGGCCTTGAAGTCGCGGCGAGCGCCGCCAAGCGCGGATTGCGAGTCACGGTGGTCGAGCGGCAGCCTGCCCTCCTCGAGCGTGCGCTGCCCGCGGACATCGCAGCGGCGGTGGAGCGCATGCATCGCGCCCAGGGGGTCGACGTCCGTCTCGGCGCCGGGGTGTCGGAACTACGCGGCGAACGGCGCGTTTCGGCCGTCGGCCTCGCCGACGGCACTGAGCTTCCGGCCGATATCGTGGTCATCGGGATCGGCATCATCCCCAACACCGAACTGGCCGAGGCGGCTGGCGCGGCGTCCGCCGATGGCGTGGTGACCGACGAGTACGGGCGCACGGATGTCGCCGGCCTGTGGGCCGCCGGCGACGTGACCAGTCACTACAACCCGGTCCTCGGTCGCCAGGTGCGGCTGGAGTCCTGGCAGAACGCGCAGAACCAGGCGATCGCGGTCGCGAAGAACCTGTGTGGAACCCTCGCGCCGTACGCCGAAGTGCCGTGGTTCTGGTCCGACCAGTTTGGCATAAACATCCAGATGGTCGGCCTTGCGCAACCCGGGACCTCCACGGTATGGCGCGGCGACCCGGACACGGGCCGGGCGATGGCGTTCTCTCTGCACGAGGGGCGCCTGGCCTGCGCGACCGCGTTCAATGCCGGCGGGGAGATTCGATTCGCCCGCAAACTGATTGAATCAGGAGCGGCGGTCGATGCCGCGGCGCTCGCGGACAGCGGGACGAAACTCAAGGATCTGGCTGCGCGCAGCGTGCAGGTCGGCGCGGCCGCTTAGCCGGAAACAGAAGCAAGCGTACAACAGCACTCAGGAGCGAACATGTTCAGCGCAAATACCGTCATTGGACAGACCGGGAGCTTTCTCAAGGAGCAGCCGCAGGAGGCCTCCGGCGCAGATTTCAAATGGCCCGCCGAAGGGCTGACCTCGGTGCCGGACTGGATCTACACCAGTCCGGAGATCTACCAGCGGGAAATTGAACGCATCTTCCACGGACGCACATGGAACTTCGTCGCGCTGGAGGCGGAGATTCCGAACCCGGGCGACTACAAGCGCTCGTTCGTCGGACCCACGCCGGTAGTGGTTTCGCGCAACATCGACGGCACGGTGCACGTGTTCGAAAACCGCTGCGCGCACCGCGGCGTGGAATTCTGCCGTTCGCACCTGGGCAACAACAAGGAATTCGTCTGCCCGTACCACAGCTGGAGCTACGACCTGACGGGCAACCTGCAGGGCATCCCGTTCAAGCGCGGCGTGAAGGGCGAGGGCGGGGGCATGCCCAAGGACTTCAAGAATTCCGACCATGGACTGATGAAGCTGCATGTGGCAGTCCTGCACGGCGTGGTGTTCGCGTCGTTCGCGCCCGACATGGAGCCGCTTGAGGAGTACCTCACCCCGGAGATCCTCAAGGACTTCGAGGTGGTGTTCAAGGACAGGAAGCTCAAGATCCTCGGCTACTACAGGAACGAACTGCCCGGCAACTGGAAGCTCTATCACGAGAACCTGAAAGACCCCTACCACGCGACCCTGCTGCACTCGTTCCTCGTGACCTTCGGCCTGATGGTCGCGGGCAGCAAGAACGGCATGATCTCCGACCCGAAGGGCCGGCACGGCACGCTCGCTTCGGCCAAGCCGGACAACGTGGCCGCGACGCTGGACGAGGCCACCAAGAAGGAGATGCGCGCCTACCGCGAGGACTTCAAGCTTGAGGACGGCCGGTTCCTCGAGTACGTGCGCGAGTTCGATTCACCCTGGTCGGTGACCATGCAGACGATCTGGCCGAACCTGATCGTGCAGCGCGAACTCAATACGCTGGGCATCCGCCAGATCGTCCCGAACGGCCCGCAT
>JBBQVP010000197.1:0-7624 GCA_038211455.1 Burkholderiales bacterium | reverse complement strand
GCCCCAGCCGCCGGACTGGCTGGCAAGCGTGCCGCTGATCGGGGAGTACGCGGACGACTACTGGCACCGGCTGATGGACAGCCGCCCTGAACTCAACGCGCTGCTGCTGCGCCTCGCAGATCCGGCCAGGAGGGTGCTGGTCGCCACCGGCGTGGTGCTCGGCGAGGGCATACTGCAGATGCTTCTCGTCAGCTTCCTCGGTTTCTTCTTCTATCGCGACGGCGAGACGCTGATGCGCGCCGCGCGCGCGGCGATGGCGAGGGTTGCGGGGGACATGTCGGTCAGCATCCTCACTACCATCGACAAGACGATCACCAGCGTCCTGTGGGGAGTGGGTGGCACGGCGCTGGGGCAGGCCGCAGTCGCGCTGGTCGGCTTCCTGATCGCGGGCGTGCCGAATGCCTTCGTGCTCGCCGCGGCGACTTTCTTCCTCTCGATGGTGCCCGTGGGCCCGCCGCTGATCTGGGGCGGCGCCGCGCTCTGGCTCCTCGAACGCGGCGAATTGGGCTGGGCGATCTTCATGGCGCTCTATGGGCTGCTTGTGATTAGCAGCATCGACAACTTCCTCAAGCCCTACCTCGTGAGCCGCGGATCGGCGATGTCGTTTGCGCTGGTGTTTCTCGGCGTGCTGGGCGGCGTGCTTGCGTTCGGCCTGATCGGCCTTTTCCTCGGGCCGGTCCTGCTGGCCGTCGCGATGATCCTGTTCCGGGTGTGGACCCAGCCGATCGAGGCAGGGTCCGGCGAACGCACGGACTAGCGCGTCGCGCTGCTCATCAAATCGTGTCGCGCTGGGCGCCTAGCCAGTCCGTGAACGCGCGCACCGGCGCGCGGGCGAGGGCCTCTTCGCTTGCAATCATGTAGTACGCATACGGCAGGTCGACGCGCAGGTCGAATGGGGCGATGAGGCGCTTGGCGTCCATCTGTGGTTTTGCAAGCTCGGGCGAGGTCGCGACCATGCCCACCCCTTCGGCAGCGGCCTCCAGCGCGAGCACCGAGTGCGACAGGTGCGCACCGTGCCTGAGCTTTAAGCGCGCCGCGCCGGCCGCCTCCAGCCACAGATCCCAGAAGTCGATGCCGTTGTAAAGGCTTCCCATGTCGTCGTGGATCAGCGTGAAGTTGCGCAGGTCGGCGGTTGCGAGCCTGCCGCGACCGACCATGCCGGGATTGACGAGCGGTGTGATGGTGAGCGGCACGAGCCGCTCGACATGAAAGCCCGGGAATTCGCCATCAGACAGCAGCACGGCGACATCGGCGTCCGCCAACCAGGCTTCGGCCTCGCGGCGGGACTGCGCCCCCACCACGGTTGACTGGCGGGTGCGGGCGGTGATCCGCACGTCGATCCCGGGCTCCGAAGTCAGGAACCGGTGCAGCCTGGGCATCAGCCAGCAGGTGGCGAATGAAGGCGCGACGCTTACCGTGAGGGTGGTGCTGGCGCGGCTGTCACGCAGCTCGCGCACCGCCTGCCCCAGCTGCTCAAAGCCGGCGGCAAGGTGGGGAAGCGCTGCGCGTGCGGCGTCGGTGAGGTCGATGCCGCGCGGCTTTCGGATCAGGAGAGCCCTTCCCGCGAGGTCTTCCAACAGCTTGATCTGATGGCTGATTGCGGCGGGGGTTACGTTCAGTTCGGCTGCGGCACGCTTGACGCTGAGGTGGCGCGCAACGGCCTCGAAGGCACGCAAGGCATTCAAAGGGGGCAGACGGTCGGCCATGGGCACTGATTTGGGTTGAGATTAGAAATTCTAACCTCAATCCGAATAAAACATCAGTTGTTGCGGCGCAATAAAGAGTGGAAGATCCGTTTCAACAGATCTTCACTGCTTAACCAGATTAACCCTAAGTGAGACCCGGCATGACCCCCAGCACCGACCGCATCGCCGCTCGCATCGCCACCCTGCCGATCTCGGGCGCGGAGCGCGCCGAAGCGCTGGATTACGTGTCCGCAGGCGAAACGCTCGCCGACATGCTGATCACGGTCGCGCAGTTTTTCCAGATTCCGCAGGCTCTGAAGCACTCGCACTGAGCCTGCCGTACCTCCTCCTCCTCGGGGCCGCAAAGGCCCTGATTTCAAAGGGACCTCCGGGTCCCTTTTTTTTCGCCTCTGCGGCGGGTCAGAAGTAGCCGACGCCCTGGGTGTTGACGTAGAGCGAGTACACCGACGTGCTCGCCGCCATGAACAGCCGGTTTCGGTGCAGGCCACCGAAGCACAGGTTGGCGCAGCGTTCCGGGAGGTCGATCCGGCCGATCAGCTTGCCCGCCGGGTCGAACACGTGCACGCCGTCGAGACCGTCCTTGCCCTGTCCCCAGCCGCACCAGAGGTTGCCGTCAATATCGACGCGAAAACCGTCGGGCGTGCCCGGCCCGGCGTTGATCAGCACGCGGCGGTTGGCGAGCGTTTTCCCGTTCTTGACGTCGTACGCCAGGATCTGGCGCGGTTCGGAGCGCGATTCGACGATGTAGAGGATGGATTCGTCAGGCGAGAAGGCGAGCCCGTTGGGTTGCTTGATGCCCTCGGCGACGAGCGCGATTTCCCCGAGCGGGTCGACGCGATACACGTTCATTGGCAGTTCCGGCTCGGCCTTGCCACCTTCGTACCAGCCCAGGATCCCGAACGTCGGGTCGGTGAACCAGATGGACCCGTCGCTCTTCACGACGATGTCGTTCGGCGAATTGAGCCGCTTGCCCTGGTAGGAATCGACCACCGTGACGACCCGTCCGTCGTGCTCGGTGCGCGAAACGCGCCGGCCGCCGTGCTCGCAGCTGACGATGCGCCCCTCGCGATCGCGGGTATGGCCGTTGGCGTAGTTGGTAGGCTTGCGGAATACGCTCACGCTGCCGGTTTCCTCGTCCCAACGCAGCATGCGGTTGTTCGGGATGTCGCTCCAGACGAGCGCGCGCGTATCACCCAGCCATACCGGCCCCTCCGCCCAGCGGCATCCCGTGGCGATGCGCTCGATCTTTGCCAGCGGCAGCCGGTAACGCGCGAATGCCGGGGTGACGTCGACGACCGCCGGGTCGGGATAACGGGAGCTGGGCTGCCAGTCTGTAGACACGGGACGGTCTCCGGTTCAGTTGAGGTGCACGTATTCGTAGTCCACCGGCAGGTTGTTGATCCCGCGCTCCGGTGGGGCGATCCAGGCGGCCATCTTGCCCGGCGTCACGACTTTCTGCATCAGGCTTTTCACATAGGCGCGGTCTACATCGGAGGGGACCCACTCGTTCTTGCGGCGCGCGTACTCGTCCTTCGCGATCAGGTTGCCCTTCGTGTCCACCGGCAGCCCCGCCCAGGCGCCGATCGAGCGGCGAAAGCGGATGCTGGGCAGCGTGAGCCTGAATTCGTGGCCGGCGCGTTCGATGGCGCGGTTCCAGCGGCGCATGCCGATCTCGCAGTCCTTGAGGTAGGACTCGCGCATCACCTCGTTCAGCGCGTTGAGCATCGGGACTTCCTGCTCGCCTTCCGGGGTCAGCAGCTTCATGGTTGCGTCGCGCAGCACGTGGTCGGTGTAGGTCGACTCGTCGGGCCGGCCTTTGAGGCCGTTGGCGAAGCTCGCCGCCGAGTTGGAGGAGATCTCGCTGCCGAACAGGTCCAGCGACGAGGAGCACCAGAAGTTGATGTACTTCTGCAGGAGGGGCAGGTCGATTGCGCCCGCGCGGCGAATCGCCGCCGGGTCATCCGTGCCGAGTTCTTTCATCACCTCGAGCGTGCGCTTGACTACGCGCCCAAGACCGGTCTCGCCGACGAACATGTGGTGGGCTTCCTCGGTGAGCATGAAGCGGCAGGTGCGGGACAACGGGTCGAACGCGGATTCAGCGAGGCTCTTCAGCTGGTACTTGCCGTCCCGGTCGGTGAAGTAGGTGAAGCAGTAGAGAGACAACCAGTCGGTGATCGGTTCGTTGAAGGTTGAAAGTATCCTCGGCTTGTCGGTGTCACCCGAGTGGCGGGCGAGCAGCTCCTCGGCTTCCTCCCTGCCGTCGCGGCCGAAGTAGGCGTGCAGCAGGTACACCATCGCCCAGAGGTGGCGGCCTTCCTCGACGTTGATCTGGAACAGGTTCCTCAGGTCATACAGCGAGGGGCAGGTATGGCCGAGCAGGCGCTGCTGTTCAACCGAGGCAGGCTCGGTGTCGCCCTGTGTGACGATCAGGCGGCGCAACGTCGAACGGTATTCGCCCGGCACCTGCTGCCAGACGGGCTGGCCCATCGCATCGCCAAAGCCGATCGTGCGATCGGGCACCTGGTCGGCAAGGAAGATGCCCCAGCGGTAGTCAGGCATCTTGACCGCGCCGTACTGCGCCCAGCCATCCGAATCGACCGACACCGCGGTGCGCAGGTAGACATCGGAGGCCTGGAAGTCCGTCGGCCCCATCTACTGCCACCAGTTGAGGAAACTCGGCTGCCAGTGCTCGAGCGCGCGCTGCAGCGTCTTGTCGTTGGCGATGTCGACGTTGTTCGGGATTTTCTCGGAGTAATTGATAGACATTTAGTTTTCCCTGGGTGGTTGGGCCGGAATGGAGACGCGAAGCGGGTTTCCTGTTGCGGGGTTGTTGCGGCGGTTCAGTAGGTTTCGACGTGGTAGCGGCCCGAAGCGCGCAGCTCGTCGCGCTTGAGCGTCCAGCCGATGCCGTGCCGGGCGCAGAGTTCCTCGAACGCCGCATCGACGCCGGCTTCCATCTGCTTGTGGCCGCAGATGTAGATGAAGGTGTTGTCGTCGCCCAGCAGGCGCGCGAGATCCTCCGCGCAGGTACGCAGGCGGTCCTGGACATAGTGTCTCGGCTCCCCGGCCTGGCGCGAAAACGCGAGCTGCACGTTGATCAGTTCCCTTGGCAGCTTCATCAGCGGGCCGAAATAGGGCAACTCGCCAGGTGTGCGCGCGCCAAAGAACAGCATCAGTTCGCCTTCTTCCTTGAGGGCCATGCGGCGCCTGCGGCGTTCGGTCATCGCCCGCATCGGCGCGGAGCCGGTGCCGGTGCAGATCATGATGATGTTCGAGCCCGGGTGATTGGGCATCAGGAAGTTTGCGCCGTAGGGCCCGCACACCGAAACCTTGTCCCCGCGCTTCAGGTCGCAAAGGAAGTTCGACGCGAGCCCGCTCACCGGCTTGCCTTCGCGATCCTCGGTGACGCGCTTCACCGTCAGTGCGACGTTGTTGTAGCCCGGCCGCTCGCCGTTGCGCGGACTGGCCACCGAGTACAGGCGCATGTGGTGCGGCCGGCCTGCAGCGTCAGTGCCTGGCACCAGCACTCCGAGCGACTGGCCTTCAAGGACCGGGAAGGCCGTGGTTCCGAAATCGAGGACGATATGGCGGATATCGCTGCCCGCGTCAACCGCAGTCAGGCGCAGGTTGCCGCTGACCGTCGCGATCGCCGGCTTGGCGATGGCGTACAGGCCGACATACGGGTGCGCCGCCGACCACGGCGGGGGCGATGCGCCCCCCTGGCCCTGGTTGGCTACGAGCGTGAGCCGCGCGACTTCCTCGGGTATCTCCTCCTGGCGTGAGCCGGCATCTGGTGGAAATGCGTCCCGCGGGAGGGCGTCCCAGGCGAACTGTTCGCTGAGCGCAAAGGGCCGCTCGACGCGCCGCCAGCTGTCGATCGCGCCGGTCGGGCAGGGCGACAGGCAGTCGCCGCTGCCCTGGCACTTGTCGAAATCGACAACATAGTTGCGCCCGTCGTGCGTGATCGCCCCGTTCGGGCACATCTCCTCGCAGGTGTTGCAGCGAATGCAGATCTCGGGATCGATCAGGTGCTGGCGGGCGAGTTCGACGGCGGTGTCCATGCGCGTTTTGGATGCCCCTCAGTTGAACCGGATGTACTCGTAGCCCGGCGGCTGGTTGTTGATGCCGCGCGCGGGCGGCGCGATCCAGTTGGCGAACCTGCCCGGCTCGGCGACCCGGCCCATCAGGGACTGGACGAACAGGCGGTCTTCCTCCACCGGCAGCCAGTTCCTGTGCTGGTGCGTCCACGCGGCCTCCGACAGCACCTTGCCAAGCGGATCAATATGCTGGCCGGCAAAGTGGCCGATCTTGCGATGGAAGCCCTTGTGCGGCAGAGTGAAGCGCAGCGGCACGCCAGCCTTCTCAGGGATCCGGTTCCAGCGGTCGATCGCGGCCTGCACGTCTTTCACCCAGTCGTCGCGCAGGCGCTCGTTGAGCGCGGTGAGCGCGGGCACATGCCGCGTGACGATGCGCTCGCCGGCGACTTCCAGCAGCGGGTACTCGTCGGCGTCGAGCTTGTGGTCGTCGCCGAGCTTGGTTTCCTCGAAGCGTCCCTTGAGCCCCTGGGTATAGAACGCCGCCGCGTTCGAAGAGACTTCCGAGCCGTACAGGTCGCTGGTCACGCTGAAGTGGAAATTGAGGTATTTCTGGATCGTATGCAGGTCGATGACCCCCAGCCCGCGCAGCTTCGCGACGTCGTCAGTCTTGTGCTGGTTCATGACCTCGCAGGTGCGCTGGATGATCCGCGCGATGCCCGATTCGCCGACGAACAGGTGGTGCGCCTCCTCGGTCAGCATGAACCGGCAGGTGCGCGCGAGCGGGTCGAACGCCGATTCGGCCAGCGCAGCCAGCTGGTACTTGCCGTCGCGGTCGGTGATGAAGGTGAACATGAAGAACGACAGCCAGTCGGGCGTCTTCTCGTTGAACGCGGTGAGGATGCGCGGGTTGTCCGCATCCCCCGAGCGCCGCTCGAGCAGCGCCTCGCCTTCCTCGCGCCCGTCGCGCCCGAAGTAAGCGTGCAGCAGGTACACCATGGCCCAGAGGTGGCGGCCTTCCTCGACGTTTACCTGGAACAGGTTGCGCATGTCGTAGAGCGAGGGGCAGGTCAGGCCGAGGTGCTTTTGCTGCTCGACCGAGGCCGGCTCGGTATCGCCCTGGGTGACGATGATCCGCCGCAGGATGGAACGGTACTCGCCGGGCACGTCCTGCCAGGCAGGCTCGCCCATGTGCGCGCCGAAATTGACCTTGCGGTCCGCTTCGGGCGGCGTGAGGAAGATGCCCCAGCGGTAGTCGGGCATGCGCACATGGTCGAAATGCGCCCAGCCCTTGGGGTCGACGCTGACCGCGGTGCGCAGGTAGACGTCCATCGTGCCCGACTGCTCAGGCCCCATTTCGGACCACCAGTCGAGGTACGCGGGCTGCCAGTGCTCCAGCGCCCGCTGCAGGCTCTTGTTGCCCGCCAGGTCGACGTTGTTCGGAATGCGTTCGCTATAGTTGATCGCCATCGGTGCTGCTCCGGTGAATGGGGCGGTCGACGCGAGCCGGCGCCGCACCGCCTTCCGGTTTCAGGGGGGTCCGTGGGGCGCGCATGCGCGCGCCGTCAGACCCTCTCCCAGTTGAATTTTGCCTTTGCGCCGCTGCCGTACACCTTCAGCGCGCCCTGTTCGCCGACTGCATTCGGCCGGTTGAAGACCCAGTTCTGCCACGCCGTCAGGCGGCCGAAGATGCGCGTTTCCATGGTTTCGGATCCTGCAAAGCGCAGGCTGGCTTCCATCGCGGTCAGCGCGTCCGGGGACTGGCTGGCGCGCTCCTCGATCGCGAGGCGGATTTCGTCGGCCCAGTCGAGTTCGTCCGGCGTGATCGTCACCAGGCCGAGCTCGCGCGCCGCGTTCGCATCCAGTGGCTCGCCCACCGCGCAG
>JBBQVP010000196.1:0-7626 GCA_038211455.1 Burkholderiales bacterium | reverse complement strand
TTGATCAGTTCGTCGGCGACCGGCGTATCCAGCCAGTCGATCCGCTTCATCTTGCGCACCACCACGAACTCATCCCGATTCGTGCCCACCGTGCCGTAGTAGTTGAAGCCATAACTGAACTGCGCGTAGCCGCCGATCATGTGGGTGGGTTTCAGCACGATGCGGGTCACCGAGTTGTGGATCCCGCCGCGCGCGCCGGTGATTTCCGAACCGGGCGTGTTCACGATCTTTTCCTGCGCGTGGTACATCATCACCATGCCGGGTTTGACCCGCTGGCTGACCACCGCCCTCGCGGCGATCGCGCCGTTGAGGTTGAACAGCTCGATCCAGTCGTTGTCGACAATCCCGGCGCGCTTCGCGTCGTCTTCCGACATCCACACGCAGGGTCCGCCGCGCGACAGCGTCAGCATCAGCAGGTTGTCGGTGTAGGTGCTGTGGATGCCCCACTTCTGGTGCGGCGTGATGAAGTTGAGCGCAATTTCCGGGTTGCCGTTTGGCTTGATGCCTTTGATCCCGGCCGTGGTCTTCAGGTCCACCGGCGGGCGGTAGCTCGAACAGCCCTCGCCGAAGGCCCGCATCCACGGGTGGTCCATGTAGAACTGCTGGCGCCCCGTCAACGTGCGCCAGGGGATCAGTTCGTGGACGTTGGTGTAGCCAGCGTTGTAGGAGACGGTCTCGCTTTCGATGCCGCTCCAGGTGGGCGAGGAGATGATCTTCCTCGGCTGCGCCTGGATGTCGCGGAAACGGATCTTTTCGTCTTCGCGGTGGATCGCCAGGTGGGTGTGATCGATGCCGGTCTGCTTTCCGAGCGCCTGCCAGGCCTTGACCGCGACCTGGCCGTTGGTTTCCGGCGCGAGCATCAGCACCACTTCGGCGGCGTCAATGTCGGTTTCGATCTTCGGCATGCCCTTGGTCGCGCCCTCGGCGGCGACCAGCCCGCTCAGTTCGCCGAGCTGCCGCACTTCGTCCTGCGTATTCCAGGCTATGCCTTTCCCACCATTCCCCACCTTGCCCATCAGCGGCCCGAGCGCGGTGAAACGCTTGTAAACGTTCGGGTAGTCGCGCTCCACCACCTGCAAGTTCGGCGCGGTCTTGCCCGGCACCAGCTCGCATTCGCCGCGCTTCCAGTCCTGCACCTCGAAGGGTTGCGCCAGCTCGGAGGGGCTGTCGTGCATCAGTGGGGTGAGCACCAGTTCCTTTTCCACGCCGAGGTGCCCGACGCAGACCTCGCTGAACTTCTTCGCGAAGCCCTTGTAGATGTCCCAGTCGCTCTTCGATTGCCAAGCCGGGTCCACCGCCGTCGAGAGCGGGTGGATGAACGGGTGCATGTCGCTGGTGTTGAGGTCGTTCTTCTCATACCAGGTGGCGGTGGGCAGCACGATGTCGCTGTAAAGGCAGGTCGTGCTCATGCGGAAGTCCAGCGTAACCAGCAGGTCGAGCTTGCCCTCGGGCGCCTTGTCGTGCCATTCGACTTCCACCGGCTTCGCCTCCTCCTTGCCGAGGTCCTTGCCCTGCACGCCGTTGCTGGTGCCGAGCAGGTGCTTGAGGAAATACTCGTGCCCCTTGCCCGAGGAGCCCAGCAGGTTGGAACGCCAGACAAACATGTTGCGCGGCCAATTGTCCGGGTGGTCAGGATCGGTGCAGCTCATCTTGAGCGAGCCGTCCTTGAGCCCCTTGACTGCGTAATCCTTCGGATCTACACCGGCGGCAATGGCATCGCGCACCACCTGCAGCGGGTTCGTCTGCAACTGCGGCGCGGAGGGCAGCCAGCCCATGCGCTCAGCACGCACGTTGTAGTCGATCATGCTGCCGCCCCAGGCGGCCTTGTCGGCCAGCGGCGAAATGACTTCCTCCATGCCGAGCTTTTCATAGCGCCACTGGTCGGTGTGCGCGTAGAAGAAGCTGGTGCTGTTCATCTGGCGCGGCGGGCGGATCCAGTCCAGCGCAAAGGCCAGTGCCGTCCAGCCGGTCTGCGGGCGCAGTTTTTCCTGCCCCACGTAATGCGCCCAGCCGCCGCCGCTCTTGCCGATGCAACCGCACATCATCAGCATGTTAATGACGCCGCGGTAGTTCATGTCGCTGTGGTACCAGTGGTTCATCGCCGCGCCGATGATCACCATCGAGCGGCCTTCGGTCTTGTGCGCGTTCTCCGCGAACTGTCGCGCCACCGTGATCAGCTGCGCGCGCGGGGTACCGGTAATGCGCTCCTGCCAGGCCGGCGTATAGGGCGTGTCGTCGTCAAAGTCCTTCGCCGCCAGCTCGCCAGGCAGCCCGCGCGCTACGCCGTAGTTGGCCACCTGCAGGTCGAACACGGTGGCGACCAGCGCCTCGCGCCTGTCACCTTCCTTGCCCAGCGCGATGCGCTGCACGGGCACCGTGCGCACGAGAACATCCCCGTTCTCACCATTGAGGACGTTGTTCGGAAAATGATCGCTCTCGATCCCGCCGAAGTACGGGAAGCCGACCTTCGCCGTGTCGGCGGACGGCGTCTCGCCTTCGAGCAGCGAGAGCTTCAGCTTTACGTCGCTGCCGTGGTGCGCCTCCTTCGCCTCGAGGTTCCACTGGCCCTGGTCAGCGCGTCCGTCGGGGCCCCAGCGAAAGCCGATTGCGCCGTTGGGCAGGACGACCTTGCCCATTTCATCGAACGCGACCGTCTTCCATTCGGGATTGTTGGCCTGGCCGAGCTGGTCGCCAAAATCGGAGGCGCGCAGGTAACGGTCGGGCACCATGACCACTTCGCCGCCGGGCATGACGTGTTCCTTGAGCATCACCAGCATCGGCATGTCGGTGTAGCGGCGCACGTAGTCGTCGAAGTAGGCGCTGCGCTGGCCGGCTTCCGGGAAATAGAATTCTTTGAGGATCACGTGGCCCATGGCCATTGCCACGGCCGCATCGGTGCCCTGCTTGGGGTGCATCCAGATATCGGACAACTTGGCGACTTCCGAGTAATCCGGGGTAACCGCAACGGTTTTCGTGCCTTTGTAGCGGACCTCGGTAAAGAAGTGCGCGTCCGGCGTCCTCGTCTGCGGCACGTTAGAGCCCCAGGCGATGATGAAGCTCGAGTTGTACCAGTCGGCCGATTCGGGCACGTCGGTCTGCTCTCCCCATACCTGCGGGCTGGAGGGCGGCAGGTCGCAGTACCAGTCGTAGAAACTCATGCAAACGCCGCCGATCAGGCTGAGATAGCGGGAGCCGGCCGCGTAGCTCACCATCGACATCGCAGGGATCGGCGAGAACCCGATGACCCGGTCAGGGCCGTGCTTCTTGATGGTGTGCACGTTCGCGGCGGCCACGATCTCGTTCACCTCATCCCAGGTGGAACGCACGAAACCGCCGCGGCCGCGCACCTTCTGGTAGTCGCGCCGCTTGGCGTCGTCTTCGACGATCGAGGTCCAGGCTTGCACTGGATCCAGCGCCTGCCGCGCTGCACGCCAGGACTTGAGGAGTCGCCCGCGCACCATCGGGTATTTCACGCGGTTGGCGCTGTACAGGTACCAACTGTAGCTCGCGCCGCGCGCGCAGCCGCGCGGCTCATGGTTGGGCATGTCCCAACGGGTGCGCGGATAGTCGGTCTGCTGGGTTTCCCAGGTGACGATGCCGCCCTTCACGTAGATTTTCCAGGAGCACGACCCGGTGCAGTTGACCCCGTGCGTGGAGCGCACGATCTTGTCGTGCGCCCAGCGATTGCGGTAGGCATCCTCCCATGTCCGGTCCTCGCCGGTGACCACGCCGTGGCCGTCGGCGAAGGTCTCGCGGGGTTGCGAGAAGTACGTGAGTCGGTCGAGGAAATGACTCATCTGCTGTCTCCGGGAATGCGTTGCAGGAGGGTTCTCATGGATTCTTCACGTACGCGTTCTTCCGCAGGTAGAACCACCAGTTGACGACGAGGCACAGCGCGTAGAACACCGCGAACCCGTACATCGCCAGTTCGGGCGTCGCGGCCTTGATCTGCGCGCCGATCACCACCGGCGCGATGAACGCACCGTACGCCGCCACCGCCGAAGTCCAGCCGAGCACCGGACCGGCCTGCTGGCGGTCGAAGATCACGCCGATCGAGCGGAAGGTCGAGCCGTTGCCGATCCCGCTGGCCGCGAACAGCACGACGAACAGCACCATGAACATGAGGAAATATTGCTCAGGCGTCGCCGAACGGTAGGCCAGCTGCATCACGTAGCCAAGGGCCGCCGAGGCCGCGACCATCACCGCGGAGATGATCTGGGTCACGATCGAGCCGCCGACCTTGTCCGCGATCCAGCCGCCGAGCGGGCGGATCAGGGCGCCGACGAAGGGACCGATCCACGCGTAAGCCAGCGCCGGTGGCGCGTTCGGGTTGGTGAGCGTGTGCTGCATGACTCCGGAGGCGTCCGGCACGTGGCTGATGCCGAAGATCACCTTGATCGCCAGGGGAAGTGCCATCGAGAAGCCGATGAACGAGCCGAAGGTCACGATATAGAGCACCGTCATCGCCCAGGTGTGTTTGTTGCTGAAGATCTTGAACTGGGCGGCGATCCCCTCCTTCATCGGACCGAGCGCGGTGAACTTCATCATCACGAGCGTGCCGAGGATGATCAGCGGCATGGCGACCCACATGTTCAGGACGCCCAGGCCGCTGGGCGCGGGCAGGTACAGGTACAGGCCCACGCCGGCCGGCACGATGGACAGGGTGTAGAGCCTGGTGATCTTGTGGATTGCAACGACCGGGTTCCCGGTGTCCGGCGAGACGGTCTTCAGATTGTTCATGCCGAACCAGCAGAAGAATGCGAGCGGCACCAGCGAGAGCACCCAGGCGAAGCCGGCGTTCTGGATCCATGTGGGCGTCCCTGCCGCGATCTTTCCGAAGATCCAGCCGCTGTCTTTTTGCAGGATCATCGGATCCCCGCCGAAGGAGCCCAGTATTCCGACAGTCATCACCAACGGGATCACGATCTGCATGCTGGTGACGCCAAAGTTTCCCAGGCCCGCATTCAGGCCAAGCGCGGTGCCCTGCAGACGCTTGGGAAAAAAGGTGCTGATGTTCGACATGGAGCTGGCGAAGTTGCCGCCACCCACGCCGCACCAGAGCGCCATCAGCTGGAACGACCACAGCGGCCACTCGGGGTGCTGCAACACGATCCCAGTTCCCAGCGCCGGCGCCAGCAGCATCGACGTGGTGAGGAAGATCGTGTTGCGCCCGCCAGCGAGGCGGATCAGGAATGAGGCGGGGATGCGCATCGTCGCGCCCGCGAGTCCCGCGATCGCGGTCAGCGTGAACAGCTCGGCCTGGCTGAACGGAAATTCGAGGTTAATCATCTGCACCGTGATGATTCCCCACATGCCCCAGACCTCAAACCCGCAAAGCAGGCTCGGAATGGAAATCCAGAGGTTGCGGTAGGCGATGCGCTTGCCAGTGGACTCCCAGAACGCCTCGTCCTCGGGGCGCCAGTCGGCGATGTCGGCCCCGCCGCTGTGTCCCGTCGTGGCAACGGGCGGCGCGGGGGTAGTGTTAACTCGGGCGGCTGTCATGGTGGTTCCTTGCCGGATCAGGTGAAGTGCGAGGGTTCGGGGTTCTTGCGGGCGAGCTCTGCGCCCATCGGGCGCACCTCGGCGAAGTACATCCACATCAGCGACACCCAGACGACACCGAACATCAACATGAACGCTGATGACCGCACCCCGGTCAGGTCGACGAGGGCGCCGAACATTATCGGCAGCACAAAGCCGCCCATGCCGCCGGCGAGCCCAACCACGCCAGAGACGACACCGATGTTTTTTGGGTAGTCGTCGGAGATGTACTTGAACACCGAGGCCTTGCCGATCGCGAAGGCGATGCCCATCGTGAACATGATTGCCGTGAACACGGTCGAGTTGAGCCCGAGGTGGAAAGTCTTCGGCCCGGTGACCGTCTGGATCGTGAAGTCGGTCTGCGGATAAGACAGGAAGAACAGGCACACCAGCGCGACCCAGAGCACCCACCAGGTGACGCTATGCGCGCCGAACCTGTCCGAGAACCATCCCCCGACGGCGCGCAGCACGCCTCCGGGAATGCTGAACGCCGCGGCCAACAACGCCGCGGTGCGAATGTCGAAGCCGTACTCGGTGATGTAGTACTTGATCATCCAGAGCGACAGGGCGACGTAGCCCCCGAACACGATGGAGTAGTACTGGCTGTAGCGCCAGACGGTGGGGTCCTTCAGCACCGAGAGCTGCTCGCGCAGCGTTACGTTCGATTTGCCTGTCGCGTGTTCCGTGTCGGTATAGGTGAAGAACCAGAACAGGACCGCCGTGACCAGCATCATCACCGCGTAGGCCTGCGGCACCATCGCCCAGCCGAATGCCACTACGATGCTCGGCGCCACCAGTTTGTTCAGCGCGGCCCCGGTATTGCCGGCGCCAAAGATCCCCATCGCGAACCCCTGGCGTTCCTTGGGAAACCAGCGCGCGCAGTAGGCGATACCCACCGTGAACGAGCCGCCGGCCACACCGACGAACAAGCCGATTACGAGGAAATGCCAGAACTCCGTCGCGTACGAGATCAGCCAGATCGGCGCAACCGTGGACAGCATCAGGACGAGAAACACGATGCGCCCGCCGAAACGGTCGGTCAGCATGCCCAATGGCAGGCGAATGAGCGAACCTGTGAGCACCGGCAGCGCCACCAGCACCCCAAACTGGGTTTCGTTGAGGCCCAGATCCTGTTTGATCGGAATGCCGATCACCGCGAACATCATCCAGACCATGAAACACACGGTGAAAGCCGTCGTGCTTGCCGCGACTACGGACCATGCCTTGTGAACCTGTGATGCCATTTCCCGCTCCTGCACGCCGTTTTCGTTTGCGCAAGACTACGTGGGCGGGCAGCGCGTGATTTGATTCACGTCAATTGAAGGTGCATTCCAAGTACACCCGCGCGTGCTCACGTATCCATTTCCCCGCCGCGAAGAAGAGGCCGACGCGAGACAGTCTCCGGAGGGCAATCCCCCGCACAAAAGAAAAAAGCCCCGAAGACACAGTCTTCGGGGCTTTTTCATATATGGCCTGGCGGTAACCTACTTTCGCATACGCAATTGCACACTATCATCGGCGCAAACTCGTTTCACGGTCCTGTTCGGGATGGGAAGGCGTGGTTCCAAGCTGCTATAGCCGCCAGATTGGCTCTGGACTCGACGCGTCACGCGCTTGGCGTGCGACGGTCAGTCGCGATTCGGGAGAAGTAAAGCTTTGGGTGAGGCAGAACAAGCGCCCACCGGGCAAAGCCGCATAAAGCGTCGATGCTCACGGTTATAGGGTCAAGCCACACGGGCAATTAGTACCGGTTAGCTCAAGGCCTTACAGCCCTTGCACACCCGGCCTATCAACGTCCTGGTCTAGGACGACCCTTTAGGGAGGTCAAGCCTCCGGGAAGTCTCATCTTAAGGCAGGTTTCCCGCTTAGATGCTTTCAGCGGTTATCCTTTCCGCATATAGCTACCCGGCGATGCCACTGGCGTGACAACCGGTACACCAGAGATGCGTCCACTCCGGTCCTCTCGTACTAGGAGCAGCCCCCTTCAAACTTCCAACGCCCACGGCAGATAGGGACCAAACTGTCTCACGACGTTTTAAACCCAGCTCACGTACCACTTTAAATGGCGAACAGCCATACCCTTGG
>JBBQVP010000195.1:0-7666 GCA_038211455.1 Burkholderiales bacterium | reverse complement strand
GGGTCGATGAAGGTTTCAAAGAAATCGAACACCAGGGCTCCGGAGTTCCGGATGACATCCCGCGCTTCGCGATTTACGAGTGTGGAAAACACGATCGGGGCGCCGTTGCCCGCGGCAAGCGCCTCCCGGATGCGCGGCATGCACTCTTCCTCGGCCTTTGCCAGCGAGTCAATGAATGGCAGCGTGACTTCAGCGACCTGCAAGCCCTCGAACTGGGTGAGCAGGCTGTGGCCCAGCATTTGGACCGTGATTCCGGTGCCATCTGAAACAAAAAGTACGGTGCGACGGTGAGGCATCGGATTCGCCAAATATTGGGTGCTGTGCTTCGCAACAACTATCGAGCCGATACAATAGGGACTTTGCGGATGTGGGGCAACCGAGGAGTGGAATGGGTGCGAGCAAGTATGTAGCCTGGTTGCGCGACCTGCGCATGACCGACTTGGATCGGGTGGGAGGCAAGAACGCCTCCCTCGGAGAAATGATCGGTGGATTGTCTGGCGCAGGGATTCGCGTTCCCGGAGGATTCGCGACAACTGCGGATGCGTATCGCGATTTTCTGTCCGGAACCGGACTCGATGCACGCATTGCGAAGCGTCTGGCGGGCCTTGATTCCAGCGATGTGGTAGCCCTTGCGAAGTGTGGCGCCGAAGTGCGGGAGTGGATCGCGAAGACATCTTTTCCAGCCGTAATAGAAGATGAAATTAGATATTTTTATCAAATTCTTACTGAAGAAAGTTCCAGTGAATTATCATTTGCTGTAAGGTCCAGTGCGACTGCCGAAGACCTCCCTGATGCGTCATTTGCCGGGCAGCAGGAGACATTTCTTAATATTCGCGGCGTGGAACATGTGCTGGAAGCCATCCGGCAGGTGTTCGCTTCCCTCTATAACGACCGGGCGATCTCCTATCGGGTTCACCAGGGCTTCGCGCACGGCGACGTCGCTCTTTCTGCTGCTGTGCAGCAAATGGTCCGGAGCGACCTGGGTTCCTCGGGCGTGATGTTCACTCTGGATACCGAATCGGGGTTTGACGACGTGGTTTTCATTACCTCGTCCTACGGTCTCGGCGAAATGGTTGTGCAGGGGGCGGTCAACCCCGATGAGTTTTACGTGCACAAGCCGATGCTCGCGCGAGGGAAGCCTGCCGTCATCCGGAGAAATCTCGGCTCCAAGCTGCACAAAATGGTGTTTGCGGAGGACACCTCAGCAGGGCGCTCGGTACGAACCCTTGACGTGCCGGACGCTGACCGCCGGAAATTTTCACTCACCGATTCCGACGTACTGGAGTTGGCGCGGCAAGCGGTGACGATAGAGAAACATTACAGCCGTCCGATGGATATTGAGTGGGGAAAAGACGGCGCAGACGGCAAGATTTATGTGCTTCAGGCACGGCCTGAAACGGTAAAGTCGCGCAAACGGGCCGATTCGCAGGAGCGCTACCTTTTAAAGGAACATGGCAAGGTCTTGGCGTCCGGCAGGGCGATCGGCCAGAAGATCGGGAGCGGCAAAGTCCGCATCGTGAAGGATGCGTCGGAAATGTCGCTGGTTAATAGAGGCGATGTCCTGGTTACCGACATGACCGACCCGAACTGGGAGCCGGTCATGAAACTGGCCAGCGCCATCGTGACCAATCGGGGTGGCCGGACTTGCCACGCGGCAATTATTGCGCGCGAATTGGGAATCCCGGCTGTCGTCGGTTGCGGCGATGCCACGACCACGATCCGCAATGAAGCGATGGTCACCGTCTGCTGCGCAGAGGGCGATACCGGCGTGGTATTTGAGGGCTTACTCGAAACAGAGATCCAGAAAACCGAATTGGGCAAGATGCCCGAGATCGGCGTGAAGATTTCCATGAATATCGGCAATCCGGAACTCGCGTTTGACTTTGCGCAGCTGCCGAATGCCGGTGTCGGGCTGGCGCGGCTCGAGTTCATCATCAACAATATCATCGGTGTGCACCCTCGCGCCTGCATTGAGTATCCGAACCTTCCGCCGGATCTGAAAAAGAGAGTCGAGGAGGCGGCACAGGGTTACTCCGATCCAAAGACTTTCTTCATGGAGAAAGTTGTGGAAGGTGTCGCCACGATTGCTGCTGCGTTCTGGCCAAAGCCCGTCATCGTGCGCCTTTCCGACTTCAAGTCGAACGAGTACAAGAAGCTGCTCGGCGGCGAACGGTACGAGCCTGACGAGGAGAATCCGATGCTCGGATTTCGCGGGGCGTCGCGTTACATCTCGAAAGATTTTCGTGAATGCTTTGACCTAGAATGCGCGGCGATGCGCAAGGTCAGAGACGAGATCGGCCTCACCAACATGGAAATAATGGTTCCCTTCGTACGAACCTTGGGTGAGTGCAGGCAGACGATCGATCTGCTTGCTGCGAACGGGCTGAAGCGTGGCGAAAATGGCCTTCGGCTGATCATGATGTGCGAACTGCCGTCGAACGCCATACTCGCAGATCAGTTTTTGGAGTATTTCGACGGGTTCTCGATCGGCTCCAACGATCTGACACAGTTGACCCTCGGGCTGGATCGCGATTCAGGATTGGTTGCCGGTTCTTTCGACGAACGGGACCCTGCGGTGCAGCAGCTGCTCCGGATTGCGATTCGCGCGTGCCGTGCCCAGGGAAAGTACGTCGGTATCTGCGGACAAGGCCCCTCGGATCATCCGGATTTTGCGCGCTGGCTGATGGACGAGGGAATCGACAGCTTGTCGCTGAACCCGGACACCGTCGTGTCGACCTGGCAGTCACTGGCGAAGAGTGCCCCGGCAGCCGGAGATACTCGCTGGACTGCATAGTGCTGATGCAAAGCGGACCTCAGCGACTCCGCAGCAACCGCTGTTTGTCCCGTTGCCACTGTTTGTCACGCTCTACCGCGCGCTTGTCGTGATACTGCTTTCCTTTGGCAAGCCCGATGTCCAGCTTGATGCGACCAGCCTTGTAATGCAGATCGAGCGGAACGAGCGTGTAGCCGCGCTGCTCGACCTTGCCGATCAGTTTCCGGATTTCCTCGGCGTGCATCAGCAACTTGCGCGTCCGGGTGGGATCCGGGTTGACGTGGGTCGAGGCCGTGGGCAAGGGACTGATGTGGGCGCCGATGAGCCACAGAGCCTCGCCTCTCACGACTACGTAAGCTTCGGTAACCTGAGCGCGTCCGGCTCGAATCGACTTGACTTCCCATCCGAGCAATACAAGTCCGGCTTCGAAGCGTTCCTCGATGAAGTAATCGTGAAAGGCTTTACGGTTCTGTACGATGGACATGGTGGCGACGCCGGAAGGCCGGGGATTGTAGCAGGATGAGTCGAATAGTCCGGTCTGCGCTGGTCGAGTTCAGCGCGCTCCAAATGTACTCGCTGGTCGAGAACATCGAGGCCTATCCCGAGTTCCTGCCCTGGTGTAACTCGACCAGGGTGCTGGAGCGGGCCAACGGCCGCACGGTGGCGACCCTCGTGATCGGACTGAAGGGGATCAAGCAGTCGTTGACGACCGAAAACCTGAATTGTCCTCCACTGAGCATCGATCTGCGGCTGGTGGAAGGGCCGTTCAAGGCGTTTAGCGCACGCTGGGATTTTCAGGCCTTGAGTGATTCTGCGGCAAAGATAGAATTTTCCATCTCATACACGCTCTCGAGCGGACTGCTTGCGCGTGCCCTTGGGCCGATATTTGATCAGATCGCCAACACCATGGTCGATGCGTTTATCGCGCGGGCACAGGTGATCTATGGCACGCCTGAACGTTGAAGTCGTCCGCGCAGACAAGCTGCGCCAGCAGGTGGTGAAGCTTGTTGTCGAGCAGGGCGCCAGCGTCGCCGACGCTGCGCGCGCAAGCGGTTTGATTTCGCCGGACCATGCGGCGAGCGGAGAAGCGCTGCCTCTGGGCATCTACGGGAAAAGCGTCGCACCGGACACCATCCTGCGCGACGGTGACCGGGTGGAAATTTATCGGCCGCTCAAGCTGGATCCAAAGGCTGCTCGGCGCAAGAAGGCAGCGATGAAACTGCGTCGAAGCAGCTAGGTGTCAAATCAGTTACAGGACTCACCTGCGGTTTTGCGCGCCACTTCAATCCGAGCGTTGATCTGGCTTTCATCAAGTACAACTCGTTCACCCTTGGCATCGATGTTCGACACTCTGCGCCCGCTTTCCAGTGTTCTCAAGCTCGCCTGGGCGGCCGCACAATTCTGCTTCTTCTGCTCCGCCGCGAGCCGCTCCTTCTCGGCTTTATCCTGCGCCTCTTTTGCCTTGAGCTGGCGCTCGCGGAAGGCCTGTTCCGGACTTACTGCGACTGCGGGACCTTTTTTCTCCGCACCTTTTTCGCCCTTGCCAGCCTCTGCGCCCTTTTCAGCTTGCGCAGGCTGGGCACCACCTGCCGGCGGATTGACCAAGGTTGCCTTCACGCCTGGCGGGGCGACATCGCCGTAGCGCTTCTTACCGTCCTTGTCGACCCATCGGTAAGTCTGGGCGTGAACCGCGCCGCCAGCCAGCGCCAAAGCGAGGCCCAGACCCAGAACTGCCATGAAAATTCGCATTTTCCCGTTCTCCTGTCTCACCGTCTTAACAACGCGCCGGACTTCAATTGGTGCACATCCGCGTATAATACGCATTTGCGAGAAAGGCATCCGCAATGCGCGTGATCCAACAGGCGCTTACCTTCGACGACGTTCTGCTCTTGCCCGCCCATTCGCGCGTTCTGCCGCGCGACGTTTCCCTGAAAACGAGTCTCACGAAAGAGCTGAGACTGAATATTCCGCTGATCTCCGCGGCGATGGACACCGTAACCGAAGCCCGGCTTGCGATCGCGATTGCGCAAGAAGGCGGTATCGGCATCATTCACAAGAACCTGGATCCTGCCGCGCAGGCCGCTGAGGCGGCCAAAGTGAAGCGTTTCGAGTCCGGTGTCCTGCGAGACCCGGTCACCGTTGCTCCCGATATCACGGTGCGTGAACTGCTCGCGCTGACCCAGCAGTACCGGGTGTCAGGGTTCCCCGTGGTGGAGAAGGGCAAGGTCGTCGGCATGGTCACAAACCGGGATTACCGCTTCGAGACCAATCTCGACGCGCCGGTCAGTTCGATCATGACTCCGAAGGAACGGCTCATATACGTCAGCGAACAAGCCAGTCCGGAGGAGGCACGAGCGCTTTTGCACAAGCATCGGCTTGAGCGCGTTCTGGTGGTGAACGAGTCGTTCCACCTCCGCGGGCTGATCACGGTGAAGGACATTCTCAAGTCCACTGAACATCCGAACGCCTGCAAGGACGAGCAGGGAAAGCTCCGTGTTGGCGCCGCGGTCGGGGTGGGCGAGGGAACCGAGGAGCGCGTCGACAGACTGGTCGAGGCCGGAGTCGATGTGATCGTCGTCGACACCGCGCACGGGCATGCGCAAGGTGTACTGGATCGGGTTCAGTGGATCAAGCATCGCCACCCGAAAATGCAGGTTATCGGAGGAAACGTTGCAACCACCGCGGGAGCAATGGCCCTCGTGGATGCGGGGGCCGATGGCGTCAAGGTCGGAATCGGTCCCGGCTCGATCTGCACCACCCGGGTCGTGGCGGGAGTCGGCGTGCCGCAGATCACCGCCATCGACAATGTGCGGCAGGCCCTGCAGGACGCGGGCGTGCCGTTTATCGCGGATGGGGGGGTGCGCTATTCCGGTGACGTGGCCAAGGCCATTGCCGCAGGGGCAAACGCAGTCATGATGGGCAGTGTGTTTGCCGGCACTGAAGAAGCGCCTGGAGAAACCATCCTCTACCAGGGCCGTTCCTACAAGTCCTATCGTGGCATGGGCTCTCTGGGTGCGATGCAGGACGGTGCGGCCGATCGCTATTTCCAGGACCCGACCAACAACGTCGACAAGCTTGTCCCCGAAGGCATCGAGGGCCGCGTGCCCTACAAGGGCAGCGTGCTGAGCATCATCTACCAGATGGTCGGCGGCCTGCGAGCCAGCATGGGGTATTGCGGCTGCGCCACGATCGACGAAATGCGCTCGAAGGCCGAATTCGTCCAGATCACCTCGGCCGGCATGCGCGAATCGCACGTTCACGATGTGCAGATCGTAAAAGAGGCGCCGAACTATCGTGCGGAGTAGGTAGTTCGTGCACGACAAGATCCTGATCCTGGATTTCGGCTCGCAGGTCACGCAGCTGATCGCACGTCGCGTGCGCGAGGCGAAGGTCTACTGCGAAATCCATCCCTGCGATGTCTCGGACGAGTTCGTGCGCAGCTACGGTGCCAAAGGGATCATCCTGTCCGGCAGCCACGCCAGCACGTACGAGGCGCACGAACTGCGCGCGCCGCAGTCGGTGTTCGAGCTCGGGGTGCCTGTGCTCGGCATCTGCTACGGCATGTTCACGATGGCCGTCCAGCTCCAGGGCGAGGTGGAGCCGAGCGACAAGCGCGAGTTCGGTTACGCCGAGGTCCGCGCGCGCGGGCACACGAAGCTTTTCGACGGCATCCAGGATTTCGCCACGCCCGAAGGCCACGGCATGCTCAAGGTCTGGATGAGCCATGGCGACAAGGTGAAGGCGATGCCCGCAGGATTCAAACTCATGGCCTCGACGGATTCCTGCCCCATCGCCGGCATGGCCGATGAAGCGCGAAGATTTTACGGCGTGCAGTTCCACCCGGAAGTCACGCACACCACGCAGGGCCGTGCAATCCTCAACCGTTTCGTGCACGACATCTGCGATTGCGGCGCCGACTGGAACATGCCGGACTACGTGACCGAGGCGGTCGCGAAGATCAGGGCGCAGGTCGGTTCGCAGGAGGTCATCCTCGGCTTGTCCGGCGGCGTCGACTCGTCAGTGGCCGCGGCGCTGATCCATAAGGCGATCGGCGCGCAGCTCACCTGCGTGTTCGTCGATCATGGCCTGCTGCGCCTGAACGAGGCCGCGCAAGTGATGGACACATTCGGTAAACATCTCGGCGTCAAGGTCATCCATGTCGATGCAAGCGCCGATTTCATGGGCAAGCTTTCAGGCGTTTCCGACCCCGAGGCCAAGCGCAAGATCATCGGGCGCGAGTTCGTCGAGGTGTTCCAGCGCGAGTCGGCAAAGATTAAAAACGCCAAGTGGCTCGCGCAGGGCACCATCTACCCGGACGTCATCGAATCCGCGGGCACCAAGACCGGCAAAGCGACCACAATCAAGTCGCACCACAACGTGGGTGGCCTGCCCGACACGCTGCACCTCAAGCTCCTCGAACCCTTGCGCGAACTCTTCAAGGACGAAGTGCGCGAGCTCGGCGTGGCGCTCGGGCTGCCGCGCGAGATGGTGTATCGGCATCCGTTCCCAGGGCCGGGACTAGGCGTCCGCATCCTCGGCGAGGTAAAGCTGGAATATGCCGATTTGTTGAGGCGTGCAGACGCCATCTTCATCGAAGAATTGTGGAAGGCCAGGGATGCGGACGGCGTCTCCTGGTACGACAAGACCGCTCAGGCATTCGCCGTGTTCCTGCCGGTCAAATCGGTGGGGGTCATGGGTGACGGCCGTACCTATGAATATGTGGTTGCGCTGCGCGCGGTGCAGACTACTGATTTCATGACCGCCGACTGGGCACCACTGCCGCACGACCTTCTCGCTCGCGTGTCGAACCGGATCATTAACGAGGTGCGCGGGATCAACCGCGTGGCCTACGACATTTCGTCCAAGCCGCCGGCTACGATCGAGTGGGAATAA
>JBBQVP010000194.1:0-7674 GCA_038211455.1 Burkholderiales bacterium | reverse complement strand
AACAGCACGCCATTGTTGGCGAGGATCGCGACCGGGTAGCCGTGAATGTGAGCGAATCCGGTGACGATCGTGGTCCCGTAGTTGCGCTTGAACTCGTCGAGTTCCGACCCGTCGACGATCCGAGCGATCACCTCGCGCACGTCGTACGGCTTGCGCGTGTCGTTCGGGATCACGCCGTAGATTTCGTCGGCCGGATACTGTGGCTCGACCGTGGGGCGGACGTCGAGCGGAACGTGTTTCTTTCGGTTCAGGTTGCCGACGATATTGCGCGCAATCGACAGGGCGTGCGCGTCATTCATGGCGAGGTGATCGGAGACCCCAGACACCTTCGTATGCACGTCTGCGCCGCCCAGCTCTTCTGCCGAAACAATCTCGCCGGTGGCGGCCTTCACGATCGGCGGGCCGCCGAGGAAGATGGTGCCCTGGCCCTTGACGATGATGGACTCGTCCGACATCGCCGGCACATACGCGCCGCCTGCAGTGCACGAGCCCATCACCACCGCAATCTGCGGGATGCCCTGCGAGGACATGTTGGCCTGGTTGTAGAAAATCCGGCCGAAATGCTCGCGATCCGGAAACACGTCGTCCTGGTTGGGCAGGTTGGCGCCGCCCGAATCCACCAGGTAGACGCACGGCAGGCGGTTCTGGATCGCAATCTCCTGCGCGCGCAGGTGCTTCTTCACGGTCATCGGGAAATAGGTCCCGCCCTTCACCGTCGCGTCGTTGGCGACGATCATGCATTCCTGGCCCGCGATCCGGCCGATGCCGGTGACGATCGAGGCGGAGGGCACCTCGCCCCCGTACATGCCGTACGCCGCCAGCTGGCCGATCTCGAGGAAGGCCGAGCCCGGGTCGAGCAGGGTGCGCACGCGCTCACGCGGCAACAGCTTGCCGCGTGAAACGTGCTTCTGCCGGGCGGCCTCATCGCCACCGACGCTGATCTTGGCCACCTTCTCGCGCAGGTCCGCGACCAGGCCGCGCATTCGCTCGGCGTTGGCACGGAAATCCGCGCCACGCGCGTCGAGCAGGGACTTGAAAACCGGCATCAGGTCTTCTCTTTATGCGCCGGCTTGTCCGCCGCCGGCCGGCCAGCCTTTTTCCACGGGCCGAAGCCGCCTTCGAGGTGCAGCACGTTCTGCACGCCCATGTCGGCGAGCGTGGCCGCGGACAGCACGCCACGCCAGTCAGCTGCGCAGTAGAGGATGAAGGTCTTGCCCTCGGCAAACACCGGCTTGTAGTACGGGCTGTCGGGATCGACCCAGAATTCGAGCATCCCGCGCGGCGCGTGAAATGCGCCCGGGATCATGCCGTCGCGTTCCAATTCCCGCACGTCGCGCAGGTCGACAAACACCGTGTCCGGGTCGTTGAGCCTCGCCTGCGCGTCGTCTGCGGAAATGCCTTTCGACTTTTTCTCCGCTTCCGCGATCAGTGCCTTGATACCCTTTTTCAATGCCATGTTCGCTCCTCGATTCCCTTAACTGTCACTGCCCGGCCACTCAAGCGCTCGTCAGAGCGCGTCCAAACTTTACGCGGCCGTCAAAGCCCGGCCAATCACCATCCTCTGGATGTCGCTTGCGCCTTCGTAGATCTTGCACACCCGCACGTCCCGCCAGATGCGTTCCACCGGAAAGTCTGCCACGTAGCCGTAGCCGCCGTGCACCTGTATCGCATCCGAGCAGACGCGCTCGGCGATTTCGGAGGCGAACAATTTAGCCATCGATGCTTCCTTGAGGCAGGGCCGGCCGGCGTCGCGCAGCGCAGCGGCGTGCAGGTATAGCTGGCGCGCGGCCTCGACCTGGGTCGCGCAGTCGGCCAAGCGGAAATTTACCGCCTGGTGCTCCATGAGAACCTTCCCAAATGTCTTGCGTTCGCTGGCGTAGGCCAGCGCGGCCTCCAGCGCCGCGCGCGCCATGCCGACCGCCTGTGCCGCGATATTGATGCGTCCGGATTCGAGGTTCGCCAGCGCGATGCGGTAGCCGAGACCCTCGGTGCCAAGCAGGTTGGCTGCCGGCACCATGCAGTTCTCCAGCAGGATCTGCGCCGTGTCCGAGGCGTGCTGGCCGGATTTTTCCTCCAGTCTTGCGACGATGTAGCCCGGCGTCGAGGTCGGCACGACAAAAGCGCTCATGCCTTTCTTGCCGGCGGCCTTGTCGGTGACGGCGAACACGATGGCGAGGTCGGCCGTTTTTCCCGAGGTGATGAACTGCTTCACCCCGTTCAGCACGTACTGGTCGCCGCGCCGCTCCGCGCGCGTCGTGATCGCTGCCGCATCGGACTCGGTATGCGGCTCGGTGAGGCAGAACGCGCCCATCATCTCGCCCCTCGCGAGCGGCCGGAGAAAGGTTTCCTTCTGTGCCTCGGAGCCGAAGCCGCTGATGATGCCGGCGGCAAGGTTGGTGACCGAGATGATCGTCGAGGTCGCGCCGTCGCCAGCCGAGATTTCCTCGATCGCGAGCGCAAGCGAGGTGGCGTCCATGCCCGCGCCGCCCCATTCCTCCGCGATTGCGACCGCAAACAGCCCCATTGCGGCAAGTCCCCGCAGGGCCTCGCGGGGAAACAGGCTTTCGCGGTCCCATTGCGCAGCGTGCGGGGCGATCTCCTTCGCCGCATACGCGCGCACGGCGTCGCGCAGCATTTCGTGTTGTGCGTCGAGCAGCATTCAGCTTACCCGCTGGTAGGTGAGGGTATGGTGGCTGAAGATCTTTCCGGCGCTGTCATGGCATTCGGCAATCCCGAAGAAGCGCCGCTTGCCCGCCCGCAGGATATGCGCCGTGCAGTACACCACGCGGGCCTTGGCCGGGGCGAGGAACACGGTGTTGAGGTCCGAGGTCAGGGCGTCGTGTGCCAGTCCCAGGCGCGCCTTGATCGCGATCCACATCGCTACGTCCGCGGCGGCGACCAGGGCCGGGCCGTTGACGATTCCGCCGGGGCGTTCGAGCTCCGGGCGGTTTGGCAGCGCGATCACGCACCCGTCCTCGTCGACGCTCTTCAGGCGGAACTTCCAGGTCTGCAGGAAGGCTTCACTGTCGAGCAGGCGCTGCAATTCACGCTTGCTCGCCGCAAGCGTGGTCATGCGTACTCCGCTCGCCAGTAAGTTAACCTTTCCTTCGGCAAGACCCGCTGGTCAAGCCGGTTTCGGGGTGACCGTGTTGTTAGATTAAACAACATCACCAGGTGATTTCCGAGCCGTCGTAGTTGAGGAACGTGCCGTTCATTGCAGGCGTCACCCCGGCGAGCGTGCGGCGCAGGCCGGCGACGCTGTCGGTCACGTCGAGCGCTGCGCTCGATCCGCCCATGTCGGTGCGCACCCAGCCCGGATGCAGCGTCACGCAGTTCACACCCTGCGGGCCGAGTACCAGGGACATGTCCTTGAGCGCGGAATTGAGCGCGGCCTTGCTGGCCCGGTAGAGCCAGCCTGCAGTCCCGTCGCGCGCACCGATCGAGCCCATGCGCGAGGAGACCACGGCCAGCGTTCCCCTCGCGCGTCCGAGCGCCGGGCCGCAGAGGGGGGCGAGGCGCATCGCCGCGAGCACGTTGGTGCGCATCACCGCATCGAATTCATCGACCGACGGCGGCTCAAGCTTCTGGGTGCGCGTGATGTAGATTCCCGCGCAGAAGATGGCGAGGTTGAGCGTGACCGCGGCGAGCCGCTTCTCGAGGATCGCCGCGGCACCCGGGTCGGTCACGTCGAGTTTCAGTGTTTGCGCGCCGAGCGTGGCGAGCCGATCCAGGCCGCTGTCCTCGCGCGCGGTTCCGATCACGTCCCATTTGTCGGCGCGGTACTGGCGCGCGAACTCGAATCCGATGCCGCGCGACGCGCCGACTATGAGGACAGTCTTCTTCGCGCTCGCCATCAAAGTACCTCCACGGCCATTGCGGTGGCTTCGCCGCCGCCGATGCACAGGGTGGCCACGCCGCGCTTGCCACCGGTTCTCTTCAGCGCGCCGAGCAGGGTGACGAGGATGCGCGCGCCGGAGGCGCCGATCGGATGGCCTAGCGCGCAGGCGCCGCCGTGCACGTTGACCTTTTCGTGCGGCAGCGCGAACTCGCGCATCGCCGCCATGGTCACCACGGCAAACGCCTCGTTGATCTCGAACAGGTCGGTTTTTTCGGCTGTCCAGCCGGTTTTCTCGAACAGCTTTTTCATTGCACCTACCGGGGCGGTGGTGAACCAGCCGGGCTCCTGGGCATGCGTCGTGTGTCCGACTACGATGGCCAGCGGCGCAAGGCCGCGCGCTTCTGCGGTGGAGCGGCGCATCATCACCAGTGCGGCACCGCCGTCGGAGATCGAGCTGGAGTTCGCGGCGGTCACCGTGCCGTTTTTCGCGAACGCCGGCTTCAGCGTCGGGATCTTGTCGAAGTTGGCTTTGAAGGGCTGCTCATCGGTCTCCATGAAGCGTTCGTCTTTCCCGGCACGGATCGCGATCGGCACCGTCTCCCAGGCAAACCAGCCTTCCTTGTTGGCCTTCTGTGCGCGTTCGAGGGAGGCCACCGCGAATGCATCCTGCGCCTCGCGCGTGAACTGGTACTTCCCGGCGCATTCCTCGGCAAAACTTCCCATCAGGCGCCCCTTCTCATAGGCGTCCTCCAGCCCGTCGTAGAACATGTGGTCGATGACCTGGCCGTGGCCCATGCGGTAGCCACCGCGGGCCTTCGGGAGCAGGTAGGGCGCGTTGGTCATCGATTCCATGCCGCCTGCGACCATGATGTCGTTGGTGCTGGCCACGAGCAGGTCGTGCGCAAGCATCGCGGCCTTCATTCCCGAGCCACACATCTTGTTGATCGTGGTGCAGCCCGTGGCAAGCGGCAGGCCGGCGCCAAGGCTCGCCTGGCGTGCCGGCGCCTGGCCCTGTCCCGCGGGCAGCACGCAGCCCATGATGACCTCCTGCACGTCTTCGGGCTTGATCTTCGCGCGTTCGATGGCGGCGCGGATCGCGGCGGCGCCGAGTTCGGGCGCGGCGAATCCCTTGAGTTCCCCCTGGAACGCGCCCATCGGCGTGCGCGCGGCTGAAACGATGACGATCGGATCGCTATGCATTATTCAAAACCTCCATGGCTTACTCCTGTGCGACATACGAGAAAGTGCGGCGGATTGCGTCCACCGTCTCGGCTTCGAGCCGTGCAATCAGTTCTGCTGCGGGCAGCGCGCGGGAAAGCGGTGCCGCCTGCCCCGCCCACAGGGCGACGAAATCCGCTTTCCCTGCCTTGGCCGACGCGGCGCGCAGCCTGCCTGTCACGCTATTTTGCGCTGGAAACGCGAGCTGGGCAGCATCGTTGTAGCTCATTTCACGCATGAAGCGGTTGACGATGCCGCGCGCGGGCTTGCCCGAAAACTTCTCGGTCACCGCGCTGGTGTCTTCCTTCAGCGCGAGCAGGACGTCCTTGTGGACCTGCGATGCCCCGGATTCCGGGCAGGGAATGAAGGCGGTGCCCAGCTGCGCCGCCTGCGCGCCCAATGCAAGCGCGGCGGCGATGCCGGCGCCGTCCATGATGCCCCCGGCAGCCACTACCGGCAGTCGGACGGCCTTCACGACCAGGCGCACCAGCGCAAGCGTCCCGGTCAGGGCCTGGTACGGATCGCACAGCCAGGTCCCGCGATGGCCGCCGGCCTCTCCACCTTGCGCAATGACAAAATCGAACCCCATGGCCTCAATGTTTTTCGCCTCCGTAACGCACGTGGCGCTGCCCCCGACGCGAATGCCTAGCGCCTGCAAGGCTTTGACCGTCGCTGCCGGAAGCGCACCGAAATGCGTCGTGAATACGCGGGGGCGGATCTCCTCCACCATCGCAAGCTGGGCAGCCAGGTCCGGCGCATACGGCGCGCGCACGGGTTCCGGCGCCGGCAGGCCGAGTTCAGCATAGTAACCGTGGACCGCGGCGAGTGCTGCGCGCTGCGCATCGGCTGGAACTTCGCCGGGCTGGGGCGCGACAAAGAGATTGATGCCGAATGGACGGTCGGTCATGCCGCGCACCCATTCAGACTGCTGCCGCATTTCCGCCGGTTGTGTGTAGGCGAAACCGAAGCATCCAAGCGCGCCGGCTGCCGATGAGGCGGCTACCAGCTCCTTTGAGGAAGGGCCGCCGGCCATCGGCGCCTGGACTATCGGCACGTCGATCTCAAGCAGTTCCGCAAGCGGCGTGTGAAGACGCGGCTGGGGCATGCTCATGCCGTCTCGGTGAACAATTCGCGGCCGATCAGCCAGCGGCGGATTTCGCTCGTGCCGGCGCCAATCTCGTAGAGCTTGGCATCGCGCCACAGGCGCCCGGTCGGCGACTCGTTGATGTAGCCCATGCCGCCCAGCGCCTGAATCGCCTCGCCCGCCATCCAGGTGGCCTTCTCCGCCGAGACCAGGATCGCGCCGGCGGCGTCCTTGCGGGTCGTCTCGCCGCGATCCAGCGCCTGCCCAACGGCGTAGACATAGGCGCGGCAGTACGAGTATGTGGCGTACATGTCGGCCAGCTTGCCCTGCATCAACTGGAATTCGCCGATCGCCTGGCCGAACTGCTTTCTTTCATGCACATACGGGATCACGGCATCGAGGCAGGCGGCCATGATGCCAAGTGGCCCGCCGGCGAGCACCGCGCGCTCGTAATCCAGGCCGCTCATCAGCACGTTCACGCCACGCCCTTCCTGGCTGAGAATGTTCCCGGCCGGCACCTCGCAGTCGCGGAACACGAGCTCGCAGGTGTTTGAGCCGCGCATGCCGAGCTTGTCGAGCTTCTGCGCGGTGGAAAACCCCTTCATGCCCTTCTCGATCAGGAAGGCGGTGATGCCGCGTTTGGTAGCTTCGGGGCCGGCGTTGGAGTCGGTCTTCGCGTAGACCACCAGGACATCGGCATCCGGGCCATTGGTGATCCACATCTTGTTGCCGTTGAGCACATAGGTGTCGCCCCTGCGTTCGGCGCGCAGGCGCATTCCCACCACATCGGAGCCGGCGCCGGGCTCGCTCATCGCGAGCGCGCCGACATGCTCCCCGGCCACCAGCTTCGGCAGGTACTTCTTTTTCTGTTCTTCGCTGCCGTTGCGGTGGATCTGGTTGACGCACAGGTTCGAGAAGGCGCCGTAGGACAGGCCGACGGAGGCCGAGGCGCGGCTGATCTCCTCGACGGCGATGATGTGCGCGAGATAGCCCATGTTCGTGCCGCCGTACTCTTCGGAGACGGTCACGCCGAGCAGGCCCAGCGCGCCGAGTTTCGGCCACAGGTCTGCGGGGAATTCGTTCGATCGGTCGATTTCCGCTGCGCGCGGGGCGATCTCGGCCTCGGAAAACCGCCGCACGGTCTCACGCAGTGCGGCGATGTCCTCGCCATGGTCGAATTTCAGGAACGGGTAGTCCATCCAAACCTCCGCGGGTGGGGCGGCGTCAAAGCGCAGAATTCTGATTTACGTTTACGTAAACGTCAACTTCCCTTTCGGCTCCTGGCGCCTGCACGTTTTTGCTCGGATAGCAGCTTGCGGCAGCGCTTCTCGAACTGGCCGATTTCGGACAGCTGGGCCTCGATGTCCACGCGCTGCTGCTCCAGCTGGCGCTTGTGGGCTTCAAGGACCGCGAGGAACCTCTCCAGTTGCGGCCGCTCGTCGCGCCCGGTGTCGTACATGTCGACGATTTCGCGTATTTCCGACAGGGCGAGCCCCAGTCGTTTGCCGCGCAGCGTCAGCTTGAGCCGGGTTCG
>JBBQVP010000193.1:0-7714 GCA_038211455.1 Burkholderiales bacterium | reverse complement strand
GAGGTCTGCGTCGTCCTCATTGCCAAACTCCGGCCACACGAGTCGATCGTCGTTTTCGGCGGCAATCGCCTTACTCGCCTCAGCCCATCCTTCGCGGACATTTGTACGCGGTTTGCGCAGCACGAGCGCATCGCGCTCGATCGATAGTTCTGCTTCGCCTTCCAGTCCCAGTTGGGTCAACAGCGGCTTGGGGAGGATCACGCCTTGGGAATTGCCCATCTTCCGGATCGCTATTTTCATGTCCATGCCTCAAGCCCGACAAAGTAATAACAATGTTATTACTACACAAGAGGAATGTCCAATCGCCCTGCCGCGCGGCGTTGCCCGGTCAGGGGCGCAACAGTTCCGGCGTGCTCCAGCGCATCGTCTGCCTGCCGTTCTTGAAGGCCGCCACCGGCTGGGCGATCTCGGCCACGGCCTGTTTGCCCGATCCGGCGTTGATGATGACCACGTCGGCCGGGTTGCCGACGACAAAACCGTAGTCCTTCAAGTTGAGGAGCCGGGCCGAGCGCTCGGTCAGCATGTTGAAGCATTCGTGCAGTTGCGCCGGGCGGTCGAGCTGGACGATGTTGGCGTAGAGGTTGGCTATCCGGATCAGCGAGCAGTCGCCGTAGGGCGTCGCGGGGTTCAGGATATTGTTGGATGACAGCGAGCAGTTCACACCGTGTTCGCAGAGCAGGTTGGCGTCGGCGACTCCGCGCCGCACGCTGTGGTCCTGGTCGCGGCCCATCAGGAACAGGTCGGTCGCGGGCAGGACGGTGACCGCGACGCCCGCGTTCGCGAGCCCCTGCGCGAGTTTTGCCACCTCTGCCGGCGGCAGCAGCGACAGCTTGGCCATGTGCCCGACCACCACCCTGCCTCCGCGCCGATACTTTTCCGTCAGGTCGCGCACGAGGTGGACGAACATGCCGTCGGCCGTGGGGCCGACGTCGAGGTGGATGTCGATGTCGGTGTCGTACTCGCGCGCGAGCTCGAAGATCCGTTCGATCTGGCCAGGCCCGTTGGTATCGTAGCGCGGCGCTCCGCCGATGACGGGCGCCCCGCGCTTCAGGCTTTCGACGAGCAGTTCGTCGGTGCCGGGATAGTTGGTCAGGCCTTCCTGCGGGAAGACGCACATTTCGATGTCGATCGCCCAGCGGTAGTCTTCGATCAGCGATTCCACGGCGTCGAACCCGCGCATGCCGATCCCGGGGTCCACCTCGACCTGGGTGCGCATGCGCGTGGTCCCGTGAAGGATGCATTCCTGCAGCGTGCGCTCGGCACGCTCGCGGATATCCTCGACCGTCATGCTGTCCTTGATCGGGGTCACGCCTGCCACCGGGCTGAGCGTGCGCCGCTCCTGCGGCGCGCAGCGGTCGATCACCCGCGATTTGTCCAGGTGGATATGGGTTTCGACCAGCCCCGGGCAGGCAAGCAGCCCCCGGCCGTCGTAGGTCTCGGCCGGCCCCGGGAGTCCGGGTCCGATGGCGGCGATCCGGCCCGCCTCGATCCCGATGTCCACGGGGGTATCGCTGGCAGTGTCGCCTGGGGTGCCGCCGGCAAGCCGCACATTACGGATGATCAGGTCCATGAAAATTTCGCTCCTTCGGCGTTCCCGGACAGGATATCTGGTCTACGCTACTGCCCGTGCTTACTCACATTACGTACCCACATTCTCCCGGGAGAGCTTGTCCATGAATGCGCTGTTTCGCAATTTCGCCGCCGTCCTTTTTGCCTGCTTCGCTACCGCCACCGCGTTTCACGCAACGGGGCAACCGTTTCCTGCGAAGCCGGTGCGCATCGTGGTGCCGTTCCCGCCCTCGGGCGCGGCGGACCTGCTGACGCGGGCGTTGGGCAAGAAGCTGACCGAAACCTGGGGCCTGCCGGTGACGGCGGACAACCGGCCGGGTGCTGGCGGGAATATCGGCGCACAAGCGGTCGCGCAAAGCACGCCCGACGGCTATACGCTGCTGATGGGCGCGGTCACCACGCACGCGGTCAGCATGAGCCTGTACGCGAAGCTTGGCTATGACCTGGAAAAGGATCTCGTCCCGGTCAGCCTGGTGGCGAACGTGCCGCATATCCTCGTCACCAACCCGTCGATCCCGGCAAAGACGCTCCCCGAGTTGATCGCCTTCCTCAAGGCCGGTGGCGGGAAGGTGAACTTCGCCTCGCAAGGCAACGGCACCCTGTCGCACCTTGAATTCGAGCTCATGAAATCGATGGGCGGGTTCAGCGCGAACCACATTCCGTACAAGGGCAGCGCGCCCGCGCTGATCGACCTGCTGTCAGGCACCGTGGTGGTGCTGTTTGACAGCATTCCCTCCTCGTTGCCGCAGGTCCGCGCCGGCAAGCTGAGGGGCATTGCGGTCGCCTCGTCGCAGCGCTCGCCTGTGCTTCCTGATCTTCCGACCATGTCCGAAGCCGGGCTGACGGGTTTCTCGGCCGACAGCTGGTTCGGCGTGATGGCGCCGGCGGGAACGCCCAAGGAAATCATCGCGAAACTCAACGCCGACATCGTCAAGGCGCTCGAGGTGACCGAGGTGAAGGAGATCATCACCCGACAGGGCGGATTCGTGATGGGCAGCACGCCAGAGCAGATGGCCGCGCAGATTCACGGCGACCGCGAAAAATGGGGCAAGGTCGTGCGGGCTTCGGGCGCGAAGATCGAATAGAGGCGGAGTCCGGCTCAGTAGACCCGCGGCACGAAGCGCTGGCTCGACATTTTCGGCCGCTTGTAGCCGATGTCGCCCTGGCGCGGCGGCACTTCGATCTCGACCGGCGTCATGTGCTTGTACGGCACCTGCTGCAGCAGGTGCGCGATGCAATTCAGGCGGGCCTTCTTCTTGTTGTCCGCCTCCACCACGTGCCATGGCGTTCTGGGCTTGTCGGTGGCGGCGAACATCACATCCTTCGCCCTCGAGTATTCGCTCCAGTGCTTGCGTGACTCCATGTCCATCGGGCTCAGTTTCCAGCGTTTGGTGGGGTTGCGGATCCGCTCCTGGAAGCGCTTCTCCTGTTCCTCGTCGTTGACCGAGAACCAGTACTTGACGAGATAGATCCCGGAACGGATCAGCATTTCCTCGAACAGGGGGCAGGAGCGCAGGAACTCTTCGTGCTCGGCGTCCGTGCAGAACCCCATCACGTGCTCGACGCCGGCGCGGTTGTACCAGCTGCGGTCGAACAGCGCGATCTCACCTGCGGCCGGCAGGTGGGGGACGTAGCGCTGGAAATACCACTGGCTGCGCTCGCGCTCTGTCGGCGTGCCGAGCGCGACGATCCGGCAGATCCGCGGGTTGAGGCTCTCCGAGATGCGCTTGATCACGCCGCCCTTGCCGGCCGCATCGCGGCCCTCGAAGATCACCGCGACCCGCAGTCCCTGGACGCGGACCCATTCCTGCAGCTTGATCAGTTCGACCTGGAGGTGGGCGAGCTCCTCGACGTACTTGTAATGCTTCGGCGGCTTGCGTGCCTTTGGGCGGCCGGCGACGCGCCAGTGCCGTTCGATCGCAGCGGCTTCCTTCGCATCCGCAAGGACTTCGCCGCCATTGCTTCCTGCGCGCTTCTTTTTTCCCGCCATCTCGGCCTCCCTGGAAGACGTGAAGGGCATCCGCACGTGTGGCAGAGAATACGCCTGCCTCAGGATTTTTTCGCGCCGGGCCTTCCGTCCTCGATGACGAATGAAGCGAGCGTGGTGCAGGCGGCGTCGCGCACCTTGACGCTGTCCATCGCGCGCAGGTCGGTGACCATGCGCGCAGGCGTGATTTCGACCCGCGCATAGCCGCGATACCGGCTGTCGGCGAGCAGGATGTGCGGGTTGTCCGGAAGGTAGCGGTTGATGGTGCTCTGCGCGTAGGCCTGCGAGGTGATCGAGGTGCCGACAATCTCGCTGGCGACGGTCGCCGATCCCGGATCGTCGAAATCGCGCTTGATGTCGTTGACGAAGAACATGTGGACATCGCCGCCGATCACGACCGGATTGGCGACTTTGCGCTCCGCGATGAAGTCGACGAGCTTCTTTCGCGCTATCGGGTAGCCGTCCCAGCCGTCGGTCCAGGCGCGCCGGCCGGGGCCGGGTTTCTGGTCGAACTGCGCCATGCGTGTCTGCTGCGCGAGGATGTTCCACTTCGCCTTCGAGCCCGAAAGTCCCTCTTCCAGCCACTGCTCCTGCGCGGTTCCGAGCAGGCTGCGCGAAGGATCCAGGAGTTCCGGACAGTCCGCCACGTCCACCGTGTTCGAGCCGCCACGGCCGGGTTTCGGGCAGACCTCGTACGCCCGGTACTGGCGGTCGTCGAGCACATGGAAGCTCGCCAGGTTGCCGAACGCGAGCCGCGTAAACAGCCGCGCGTGCGGCCCGAGCGGCAGCATTTCCGGGCGCAGCGGCATGTGCTCGTAGTAGGCCTTGTACGCCGCGGCGCGGCGCGCGAGGAACCACTCGGGCTGGTCGAGGTTCTCCGAGCGATCGTCGGCGTAGTCGTTCTCGACCTCGTGGTCGTCCCAGGTCGCGATCCACGGGAACGCGGCGTGCGCGGCCTGCAGGTCGGCGTCGGACTTGTAGAGCGAATAGCGCGCGCGATACGCGGAGAGTGTCTTTGGCTCGGCACTGTAGTGGTGGCGCACGTGTTCCCGGCCCCACGAGGACTCGTATATGTAGTCGCCGAGGAACACCACAAGGTCGAGATCGTCCTTCACCATGTGCCGGTAGGCGCCGTAGTAGCCCTGCTCGTATTGCTGGCAGGACGCGAAAGCGAAGCGCAGCGCGTCGGGGTTCGCGCCCGGTGCCGGCGCGGTGCGCGTGCGGCCGACCTGGCTGACCGCATCGCCTGCTCTGAACCGGTACCAGTACCAGCGCGCAGGTTGCAGTCCCCTCGCTTCCGCGTGGACCGAATGCGCCCAGTCCGCGGACGCAATCGCCGTGCCGGAAGCGACCACGTCGCGCATGCCTTCGTCTTTTGCGATCTCCCAGCGAACGGGAACGGCTTCGGGCCCCATCCCGCCGCCCGGCGCATCGGGCAACGGCGCAAGCCGGGTCCACAGCATCACGCCGTTCGGCAGCGGGTATCCCGAGGCGATACCGAGGCTGAACGGGTTGGCAGAAAATCGCGGACGGGCGAGGGTTTGCGCGCGGACGGGGGGGATGCCGGAAACCACCCCCAGCGCCGCAAGGGCCTGGAGGAACCGGCGCCGGTCAAGGCGGCTCACTTTGGCAGCCCCATCACCTGTGTTGTTAGATTACACAACACGATAATCCTGAATCCCGCGCCAATGCTTTGGAATACGAAATAAAAGTTCAACTTTTCTGTCCAGAATCCAGTGCGGCGAGACCCTGGTCCAGCGCCGCCACGACCTGCGCGCCGTCGCGCCCGCGCTCGCGCGCCTGCTCGGGCGATTCGCGTCCCGCTTGCGTCTGCGAGATGTCCGTGTACATCGCCGCCGCGCCCTCGAGCATCAGCGGCGTGAGCCCGACCGATGCGAAGGTTGCCGCGATCTCGCGGGTCTCGGGCACCCAGCGATAGGCTTTCGGCGGCATGGAGGGCAGGAAACGCATGATCCAGTCGCGGATCGCCGGCTGGCTGGCGCGCAGCTCGGTGTCGAGCACCTCTTCCACGCCGAGCCTGCGCGCCGCGAGCAGCAGCTCGGTCAGAAGTGCAACGGTCCCCTTGGTGATGCCGCCGTAGCACATCTTGACCGCCGCGGCGTCGCCGATGCGCTCGCTGACGACGCGCACCGAGATCGTGTCGTGCTCGAGCACGCCGAGTTCCGCGGCGCCCGGCCCGGCCACATAGAAGTGGATCTTCCCCTTGCCGCGCGGCGGCGGGCCGATGATGCCCGCATCGACGAAACGCGCACCCGCGGCGGACAGGAGCGCGTGCATCTCCCGCTTGGTCTGGGGCGCAAGCGCATTGCAATCGGCAAACACCGGGCGCGCCGCCAGCGTGGGCATGATCGCCGCAGCGTCCTTTGCGAGCGCCATCGCCGAGCCCGGGTCGAGGATCGAAAGCACGAGGTCGGTGGATGCCAGCAGCCCGGCCAGGTTTGCGCAGTCCCTGATGCCTGCCTCGCGCGCAAGTGCCCGCGTGCGTTCGCTGCGTGCGTCGAGGGCGGTGCTGACCTCGAAGCCGAGTTCCTTGAGCCGCTGTGCGACCGCCTGGCCCATGTCGCCCGGGCTCATGATGCCGATGCGGCGGAATTGCGTTTGCGTCATGCCGTTCTCCTCTAGAATTCGCGTCGATTTAAACACAAGGCGGGCGGGCCTGATGGCACTCGGTAAGCTGGTGGCGTGGATCGGGCGAAGCTGCCTCGGCATCCTTGGCTGGAAAGTGGTGGGCGACCCGCCCGGCGAGGATCGCTATGTGCTTATCGCCGCGCCGCACACCAGCAACTGGGACTTCCCCATGATGCTGCTCTACGCGATGGCGCTCGGATTCCGGCCCTCATGGGTGGGCAAGGACAGCCTGTTTCGCGCGCCATTCGGCTGGTTCATGCGCGCGCTCGGAGGCATCCCGGTGGATCGCAGTTCGCCGCGCAACATGGTGGAACAACTGGCCGCGCGGTTCCAGGCTGGCGCGGGCCTCGTCCTCGCAATGCCACCCGAAGGTACGCGCGGCTATGCGCCCTACTGGAAAAGCGGGTTCTACCATGTGGCCGTGACCGCTGGCGTCCCGATCGGGCCGAGCTTCCTCGACTACGGGCGCAAGCAGGGTGGCATCGGGCCGTTGTTTCGCCCGAGCGGCAATCTGCGCGAGGACATGGACGCGCTGCGCGCGTTCTACGCGGGCCGGCTCGGCCGCTATCCGCACCTGCAGGGCCCCGTCCGCCTGCAGGCCGAGGACGAGGTTACGGCGCCGAAGTAAAGCCGCGATCGTCGTACCGGTGTCAGCCGCGGTCTTCGCGGCCGAGGTCGCTTGCGTACTCGTGCGCGCGGGTGTCGACCAGGCTGCGGCGCAGTTCCACCGGGGTGTCGCGGTAGGTCAGGGCAGTGCGGTTGATCGCCAGCAGCGGTGCGCCCTTCCTGATCTGCAGCAGGCGCGCGGCATCGGCATCAGCAAGGATCGCCGACAGCCGCTCGCTCGAACGCAGCACGTTGATCCCGTAGCGCGTCTGGTAGAGGTGATAGATGCTGTTGTCGCGGGCGGTGAAGATCTTCTCGGACAGGTCCGGCACCAGCGCCTGCGGCAGCACGATGTCGTCGAGGATCACGGGCCGACCCGCGAGCGACAGCAGGTTGCGGATACGCAGCACGCTGGCGCCCAGGGAAATCGCAAGGCGCCGCGACTCGGCTGCGTCGGCCTTGCCGCGCCTGAATGCGAGTGTGCGTGTGGTGGGGTATTCCTTGCCGCCATCGCGGCCGACGCCGTTTTTGCTCACGATGTGAAAGAAGTGGAACATCAGCCGGTTCGCATTGTGCGTCGCAACAAATGTGCCGCGGCCCTGATGCCGCGTGACGATGCGCTCGGCCACGAGTTCGTCGATCGCCTTCCTGAGCGTGCCGATCGACACGTTGAAGCGCTCGGCAAGCCGGCTCTCGGAGGGCAGCGCCGCGCCCGCCGGCCACTCGCCCTCGATGAGGCTTTGCGTAAGCAGGTGCTTCACTTCACGGTATAGCGGCTGGAAAGCCCCGCCGGCGGCTACGCCTGGTTCGATGGCCTGGTTCATGGTGGGCAATTTACCATGCGATTCATTCAGGTCATATAGTTGACTTTGGGAAAGAGTGGGGGCTAGACTGCCCGTTCTT
>JBBQVP010000192.1:0-7836 GCA_038211455.1 Burkholderiales bacterium | reverse complement strand
TATTCATGCAGGAAGGACAGGGCCAGCTCGCGCAGGCTTCGGTACACCGGATCGCGCCAGCGCAGGTCCGGCCCGTTGGTTTTCGAGATGCAGCCCCAATGTCCCCTGTGGGTGAACAGCGTAACCACATGGTCGGAATCGCGCACGGCGCGCAGGTCCATCACCAGGGGCGGTTTGCCGTGCACCCAGAGCGCGGCGGCGGCGACGAACGCGCCCTCGATGCAGTGGGCGCGGCGGTGCCGTAGCACATGGCGGACCGAGGCGCAGGAGTCGCCGTCGAGCTCGAAGTTCTGCCCGATGCCGAGCAGGAATGTCTGGATCTTCTCCGGCGTCGAGAGTCGGCGCAGGACGGCGAACTCCGCTTTGCTGAGACCGAGATGGTCGATGCGGGCGGTGCGCAGGTTCGCGAGCGGGTTGCGCGGCATGCGGCTCCCCGCTCAGCCCGGCCGTTGCGAGAACGAGCGCTCGAACACGCCCTCGGCGATCCGGTTCTTGAGGATTTCGATCGAGCCCCCGGCGATCATCCAACCGCGGCAGCGGCGCAGGCAGTATTCGACGAGATCCTCCTGGCTGTATCCCATGCCGCCCATGACCTGGAGGGCCTCGTTCGCCACCTCGAAACCGGCCTGGTTGCAGAACGCCTTGGCGATGGCGGTCTCCTCGGCCGACGGAAAGCCACGGTCGGCGTTGGCCGCGGCGCGGTACAGCAGCAGCTGGCCGGCGTCGAGCTTCATCTTCATCTCGGCGAATTTCCACTGCAGGCCCTGGGACTCGCACAGCAGGCGCCCGAATTGTTTCCTCTGCATCGCCCACTGGCGCGCGGCTTCGAAGGCGTAGCGTCCCAGCGCCAGCGAGCGCGCGGTGTTGCCGATGCGCTCGACATTGAAACCGGCGATCTGCTTCTTGAAGCCGCCCGCGCCAAGCACCAGCATCCCGGGCGGCACGTAGACGTTGTCGAAATACAGCTGGGTCCATTCTTCCCCCGACATGAACGCCGAGGGTTCGCCGCGCCGCATGCCTTCGGACTTCGCGTCGATCAGCACCGAGCCGATGCCGCCCACGCCGGGACCGAAGCGCACGTAGGCGATGATCACGTCCGAATACCCCGAATGGGTGACGAACACCTTGCTGCCATTGATCCGCCAGCCATCGCCGTCCGGCGTCGCCGTGGTCTTGAGGTCGGTGACTGCGCTGCCCGCGTCGGGCTCGGTCATGCCCACCGAGATCACCGATTCGCCCGCCAGGATGGGCGTGAGGTAGCGCGCTTTCTGTTGCGGGGTGTCGTACTCGGCGAGCACTCTCACCGGGCCAAAGTTGCCTGCCTGGACCACGTCCGCGCTGCGCGGGCAGACCGAGGCGATGGTCTCGATCGCGATCACCGCATCCATGAGCGTGCCTTCCTGCCCGCCATCGGCTTCCGCCATGGTGATGCCGAGCAGTCCCTGCGCGGCCATCAGCTTGGCGACATCGAAGGGATGGGCGGGGTTGTGCGCGCGCGCGACGCGGCCGGTGGCCAGGTGCTTTTCGGCAAAGCGGCGCACCGCGTCGCGGAATTCGACCTGCTCGGGTGTGAATTCGAAGTTCATGCGCGATCCTGTTTCAAATCGACCAGGCCGTCCACTGCAACGACCCCGTCGGCGGTGACGAACAGCGGATTGATTTCCGCCTCGGCGACCGGCTGGCCTGCCACGAGCGCAAGGCGCGAGACCGCCACGATCGCTCGTGCCAGCGCGTCGACATCTCCGCGCGGCAGGTTGCGGTAGCCGGTGAGCAGGGCGAAGCCCTTGACGCGCCCGATCATCTCCAGCGCCTGTGTCTCGGTGACCGGTGCACAGGACAGCGCAGTGTCGCGATAGATCTCGGCCAGCCGGCCGCCCATGCCGACCAGCACCAGCGGCCCGACCATGGAATCGTGGCGGTAGCCGACGATGGCCTCGACCAGGCCGCCAGCCATCGACTGCACCAGCACACCGTCGATCGAAGCGTCGGGCGCATGCGCGCGCACCTGCCCGAGCATCGCTGCGACACGCGCGGCATATTCGACCGGATCCGCAATCCCGAGCGCCACGCCACCGGCCTCGGTCTTGTGCAGGATCTCGCGCGACAGCACCTTGGCTGCGACCGGGTAAGGCAGGGCGTGCGCATAGTCCGGCGCGCGCGTCACCGCGCGCGCGACCACCGGAATGCCCAGCGTCTCGAACAGCGCCAGCGATTCCGCCTCGTCGAGCGCGCCATGCAACGGCAGGCCGGCTGGCCAGGCGATGACGGCGTGCTTCGTTTCAGGCGACGGCGCGCGCCACGCGAAATAAGCGGCGAGCGCATCGGCGCAGGCCTCGGGAGTGCGAAATCCCGGCACCCCGGCTTCGGCCAGCAGGCGCAGCGAGGCCTCGGCGTGGGGCGCGAGAAAGGCGGCCAGCGGCTTGGCGCGGATCGCGCCGCCAGAATCGTCCTGGCGCGGCACGCCAACAATCGGTTTGACCGCGAGTTGCGGGTGGAACTGCGCCGAAGAGCCGACCACGGCCAGCGCCGCATCGCAATCCGGATGCGCGAGCAGGGCCTCGAGCACCGCGCGGTACTTGTCGCTCGTTGCGGCGAGCGTCAGGTCGATGATGGGCGCGCTGCGGATCGCCACGCCTTTTTCGCGGAGCCCCGCAATCAGCGCCGCGTCCGGCGTGAGGGTTTCGATGCCCAGCGTGCCGAGCCGGTCGACGACGCTGGCCGCGCCGCCGCCCGTCGTCGTGACCACTGCCACGCGGGGCGCGCGCCCCAGCGCGGGCGGCGTGCGGCCCGCCACGAGCGGCGCGATTTCGACGAGCGTTTCGAGCATGTCGACGCGCAGGATGCCGTGCTCGCGGAAATACGCATCGACCGCAGCGTCGCTGCCGGCCAGCGCACCGGTGTGCGATTTCGCCAGGGCCTCGCCCAGCGCAGAGCGGCCGAGCTTGAACGCAACGACCGGCTTGCCCGCCGCGTATGCGCGCCGCGCCGCGTGCGCGAGGCGCTCGGCGTCGCGGATGGTCTCGAGGAACAGCAGGATGACGCTGGTTTGCGCATCGGCAGCGAGGATCTCGACCAGTTCTCCCACGCCGAGGTCGGATTCGTTGCCCACCGAAACCAGCTTGGAGAACCCCAGCCCGCGGGCCGCGCCACGCGAGAGCAGCGTGCCGATGATGGTGCCGCTCTGGGACACCACGCTCGCACCGCCGCGGATCAGCGTGTCTATCTCGAAGGCTGCGTTGACCGTGATGACGGCGCCGTTGTTGACATTGGCGAGACCGATCGAATTGGGACCGATCACGCGCACACCCAGCGCGCGCGCCTTTTCAATCAACCGCGCTTCCATCGCCGCGCCTTCCGGGCCGGTCTCGGCGAAACCGTCGCTGTAGATCGTCGCGACCGGCACGCCGCGCGCCGCGCACTGCTCGATCGCCGCCTCGACCTGCGCCGCGGCCACCATGATGAAGGCATGGTCGATCTCTCCGGGCGCATCGGCAAGGCTTGCATAGGCCGGTTCGCCGAGGATCTCGCTGCGTGAAGGATTGATCGGCAGGATGCGGCCGCTGTAGCCGTGCTTTCTCATGAAGCGCTGTGGGCGCGCCGTGTTCTTCGTGGCATCGCCCGAGGCCCCGAACAGGGCGACCGCGCGCGGCGCGAACAGCGCGTCGGCGAGGCTGGGAACGCTCATGCCAGGCCGGTCGATAGGTTGTCGATCGTTTCGAGCGACCAGAGTTTCGCCACCAGCGCGCGGGCGCGGGCATCGCCGAGCACCGGCGCGGCGAGTTCGAGGTACTTGTCTTCCAGCTCCGTGTCGCTCAACGGCAGTTCGGGGTCGCCCTTGCGGTTTGCCTGCAGGTATTCCTCCCTGCGCCCGTCGTTCGTTTCGATGGCGACCCGCGCGCCGCGCTGCGCGGGGAAGGCGGCGTCGAGTACGGGATCGATCCCGGCGTCGATCTTCGTCATGAGGCCGCGCGTTTCCGGGTCGTTCATGCGTTCAGGCTCGAACGCCGCGAGGCGCACGCTGCCGTGCGTGAGCGCCGTGGCAACTACGTACTTCAGGCTGAAGCGCGCTTCGGCCGGCGTGGCCGGGTTCTCGACGCCGGAGACTTCCTTTGATGCGCGATACGACCCCACCGTAATCCGCGCGATGTCCGACGCCTTTATCCCGAGCCTGCGCTGCAGTTCCTGCGCGCCGTCGATCGCCGCAAAAGTGTGACCACAGCAGGCGTGGTTCTTGAACGTCATCATCGTCACATGGTGCTTCTGCCCGAGCGTGGCGAGTGCCTTGTCCCAGTCGGGCCCGTCGCTCATCGCGCGGCCGAATCCTGCCTCGCCTTCGATCACGTCGAGCGACCCCGTGACGCCTTCGCGCGCGCCGGCCGCGGCGAGCACGCCGGCTTCGGCCGCGTGGCCCGCATGCAGGGGCTTGGACATCGAATCCATCCGGAACGCCTGCTGCAGCGCTGCGGCAAACGTTGCCGAGGTGGCCAGCGCGTGCGCGAAGCGCTTGGCGTCCAGCGCGTAGAGTTCCGCGCCCGCCGCCGCCGCGCCGAAGGTCCCCACGGTGCCGGTGTTGTGCCAGTACTTGTAGTGGGCGCGGCCCATCGCCGCGCCGATCCGGGTGGAGATTTCGTAACCCACGATCACCGAGCGAAGGAATGCGTCCCCGCTTGCGCCGACCGACTGCGCTACCGCGAGTGCTGCTGCAATCGTCGGCGCCCCGGGGTGGTAGATGCCGAACTTGAAGATGTCATCCACTTCCACCGTGTGGGCCGCGCTGCCGTTGATCAGCGCGGCGGCGCGCATCGAGGCGCGGCGGCCGAGCGCAAGTTGCGCGCTGCCCCGGTCGAGGTCTTCTGCCAGCGCCCTTTCCAGCAGCGTTGCCGGCGCCACCACGGCGCCCGGGATCAGCGCCGCGTACCAGTCGATCACGGCGCGCTTGGCGTGGTGCAGCGCCTCGGCAGGAACCGGATGCCCGCGCGTACCCTCGGCCCAGGCCGCGAACTTCTCGACCACGTACATCTCAGACCTTCTTGTCGTAATGGATCAGCCCGGCGCGGGCTTTCGGCGGGTGAGCTTTCAGGGCTTCCTCGATCGGCTCGGTGCCCCAGCCCGGACGGTCCGGGATCACCAGGTGGCCGTCGACGTACTCGGGCAGGTGGGTGAACAGTTCATGGTCCCATTCGAGCCGGTCGATGTCGGTCTCCATGATGCGAACGTTGGGCAGCGCGGCGACGAAGTGTGCGTTCATGAAAGTGCACAGGTGGCCGTAGAAGTTGTGTGGCGCCACATTGACCTCGTGCGCTTCGGCAAGCGTCGCGATCTTCATTGACTGCCAGACGCCGTTCCATGGTGTGTCGATGATCGCCACATCCATGGCCTGCTCGCGAAAATAGGGCAGGAATTCGCGTACCCCGAGCAGCGTCTCGCACGAGGAAATCGGGTGCGGGCTCGCGCGCCGGATCGTGCCCAGTGCCTCGGGCGAATAGCTGTCGATCTCGATCCAGAACATGTCGAGGTCCGCGATTTCACGCAGGATCTTGAGGTAGCCCTCGGTCTTGGCGTTGAAATTGAGATCCAGCAGCAGGTCCACGTCCGGTCCGATGCCGTCGCGCAGCGCCTCGAGGTGCATGCGCAGGTTCCGTAGCACATGCCGGTCGACGTTCAGTTCGGGGAAGTTCGGCACCCCGAAGCCAGGACGCCAGCCCTTCGGGTTCTTTTTGTTCTGGTCGTAGGTGAAGATGTTGGTCTTGCAGGCGGTGAACCCTTTTTCGCGCACCTCCCGCCCCAGCGACACCACGCCGTCAAGGTCGGTGATCGCCGGCTTGAAATAAGTCGGATGGTTTATCCGCCAGGTCGCGCAGTGCGACCAGTAGACGCGCACCCGGTCGCGCACCTTGCCGCCGAGCAGTTCGTAGCACGGCACGCCGAGGGCCTTGGCCTTGGCATCCAGCAGCGCGTTTTCGATCGCGCCCATCGCCAGTGCAACCACGCCGCCCGCGGCCGGACGGGTGACCGCATAGAGTTCGGCGTAGATACGCTCGTGGGCGCCCACCGGCAGGCCGAGCACGCGTTCGCCCAGCTTGTGGATCGCCGCCTCGACACCCGGCGCACCGAAGCCCTCATCGAACTCGCTCCAGCCGACGATGCCGTCATCGGTCGACAGTTTCACGAAGTGGTAGTGCCGCCAGCCCGCATCGCAGCTCAGCGTCTCGATGCGGGTGACGCGCGACGTTACTTTGGTGTTCGTGTCCATGTCTCAGTCCTTTACGATGACGGCACCCCGGTCGATCACGATGATGCGGTCGACCATGCGCTCGGAATGCTGCAGGTCCGATTCGGACATGATCACCGACATGCCGGCGCGCTTGAGGTCTGCCACGACCTCGACCAGGCGCTGCGCCAGCGCCGGGGCGACGCCTTCGAACGGCTCGTCCAGCAGCAGCAGCTTGGTGCCGCACATCAGCGCGCGCCCGAGTGCCGCGAGTTTCTGCTGTCCACCGGAAAGCTGCAGGCCCTTGCGCGGCGCGAACTCGCGCACTTCGGGGATCAGCGCGTAGACTTTTTCGAGCCGCGCCTGCGCGTCGGGCAGTTTCGCGGCCCAGGCCGGGACGAGGACGTTCTCCTCCACCGTCAGGTCGGGGATCAGGCGGCGGTCCTCGGGCATGTAGCCGATGCCGAGGCTGGTGCGCGCATGGGTGGGCTGCGCGATCAGGTCCGCGCCGTCGAAACGGATCGTGCCGCCGCGCACTTTGAGCAGCCCCATGATGCTTTTCATCAGGGTTGTCTTGCCTGCGCCGTTGCGGCCGATCAGGCCGGCCATGCTGCCGGTGGGGAGGTCGAGCGTCACGTCGCGCAGGATCTGCACCGACTGGATCGCGACATCGAGGTTACGGATCTCAAGCATCTGCAGCGCCCGGCGGCCGGGAGATTTCGTCCAGGTGCTCGAGCGAGCCCCCGACCACGTAGCGCTTCACCTCCGGGTCGTTCAATGCGATCGCGGGCGGCGCGTCGGCGATGATGCGTCCGTCGTAGAAGGCCAGCACGCGCTCGGCGAAACGGTTGACGATCTCCATGTCGTGCTCGACAAACAGCACCGTGGCGCCTTCGTCCTTCGCCACCTTGAGGACCATCTCGACGATGCCGAATTTTTCGTCGGCCGACACGCCGCTGGTCGGCTCATCCAGGAGAAGTATTTTCGGCTTGGCGACGATCGTCAGCGCGATGTCCAGGAGCTTGCGCACTCCACCGGGAAGCCCCTGCGCGTTCTGGTCGCGGTAGGAGGTGAGGCCGAAGCGCTCCAGCGTGCGCTCGGCCACCTCTTCGGCGCTGGCGTCATGGCCGGGAACCATCGGCCGGCCGCGCGAGAAGAACCCGCCGCGCCCCGCGTTGTGCAGGATCACGCCCAGCGCCGCCATCATGTTCTCGTGCACCGTCAGCGAGTGGTAGAGCTGGGGGATCTGGAACGAGCGGCAAATGCGCAGCCGCGTGATGTCGCGCGGCTCAAGGTGCGTGATGTCGCGGCCGTCGAAATGGATGCTGCCGGTGTCGGGCTTGAGGTAGCCGGTGATCATGTTGATGAAGGTGGTCTTGCCCGCGCCGTTGGTGCCGATCAGGCCGACGACAGAATCCTTCTCGATGGCGACGTTGATATTGTTGGCCGCGACTACCGCGCCGAAGGTCTTCTGCAGGCTGCGCGCATCCAGGATGACTGCCATCTCAGGCCGCCTTGCGCATGCGCTTTCCGAACAGCGACCACACGCCGTTGGGCAGGAACACGATCACCACCAGCAGCGATGCGCCGAGCGTCATCTGCCAGGTATTGGGCGAGAGGTCGAA
>JBBQVP010000191.1:0-8124 GCA_038211455.1 Burkholderiales bacterium | reverse complement strand
CGCCTCCTGAATGATGAAGAACAGCTGCAGTTCCTGTGCCGGAGGCAGGCCGAGCACATCGCATTCGTTCTGGAAAAACACCGCGATGCCGGTTTCCCGCTGGAAACGCTCAACCAGCTTGGAAAGCGTTTGCAGCAAACCTGAATCGTCGATCCTGAGCCGGTAGTTTGTCAGCAGGTCCCGCACGTCGGCATTGGCCTGCGCAATCGCACGGCGCAGCCCGTTAGCTTCGACCTGTGCCGCGCCCAGGTCTTTTCGGGCCAGTGACTCGGTCAGAATTTTCAGCTGCAGACGCATCCCGATCAGCGACTGCGCGAGCGAATCGTGCAGTTCGTTTCCGATCAGGTTGCGCTCTTCCATAATGGCAAGCCGCCGCGCGTTGGTTTCAAGGCGCGCCTTCTCGACTGCGAGACCCAGCTGACGCCCGATGCTGATCAGCAGGTCGGGCATGTCCTCGCCCATGGCGGCGAGCGGGCGGTCAAGAAACAGGTTGTACACGCCAAGAATCCGATCCTGATACTGAACCGGGATCACCACGAATTCCCTGCAATCGGGTTCCAGCATCGGTCGGCCGTTCAGCCTGGCACAGGTTCCCGTGCCTTTCTCGACACGAATGCCGCCGCCGGTTGAACACCAGCCGCACAGGCAGCGCCCCGCCTGCACGGCACCGTCGCGCTCAACGACCTCGGAGGCGAGACCGCGACTGGCAACGATCCGGGAAACCCCGTCCGCGCTCAGCAGTCGGACGCTGGCCGCGCGCGCGTCGATGAGCTCGATGAAGGTGTCCAGAAAGCCCTCCAGCAGCTTTTCGAGTCTGCCCGGCTGGCTCAGGCTGGTGGCGACCTCGTAGAGGATATCCAGCGACTGCGTCTTGCGCGCCAGACGCTCGGTCTGGGTGCGCGGCCGCATGCCACCGCCAACCGCCTTGGGGGTTGCGTCTGCGTCTGGTTCGGGGACCGCTGGTTCCGCCATGGGGTGCCTGCGCCGCAGCGCCGCGCGACCGAAAATTCGATGAGGTCGAGACTAACGTTCGCGCGCGAACGCGTCCAGTTCAGCCGCCTGGTTTGGGCGACTTGTGCGAAGGGTCGTTCGGGTTCATGAAGATGAAGCGCTGCTCGCCGGGATTGATCTCGACGAAATCCAGGGTCGCGCCGGTAAGCAGCTCGGTACACCCCGGCGACACCAGGACGTTGATGCCCTCCGAAGTCACCAGCACGTCGCCCTCGGCCTTGTCGTCGATTCCCATTCCGTATTCGATCGTGCCCTTGTCGTCGAGGCGCGCGGCAAGGCGCAGGCAAATCCCGTCCGGGCCGGCATCCTGCCCGTTCGAACTGCGAATCTGTTCAGCTGCTTTGGGTGTGATCGTGATCATGGGACATCTTGTCGATTTTTGTGGCTCAACCAGTGCTCCACGCACGTGGTCGCCGCATGCCGGCAATCCGGCATGCCTGTTTCACGTAACCGTATGGAAACAGCTTGAACAGGTCGTTTCTCCCCCCGCTCACGGGGCCTAGATAGCCTGCGAGATACCTGATTACATGCCGCGCATCCGGCGCAATTTGATGCTCCTCGTAATACGTCCTCATGAATCGGATGGCCGCCCAATGCGCGTCGGTCAGCGGGATATTTTCCTGCCGCGCGATCTCCCCGGCAATGGACTCATCCCAGTCCGTTGGTTCGACCAGATAGCCTTCCTCGTCTGTCGGAACCGTCTTGCCCGCAATTTTCGTCGTCATCGGCATGCTCCAGTCAGGTCAGGTATTTCCAGACGCGACGCGCAGTTCTCCGGTCCGGCAACGCCTGACAAACTCCACAAAGCGTCTCGCCCAGCGGTTGCCTTCCACATCGCGAAGATGGGAATACGAGGCAACCATGTTCCGGCACACGATCCCGTCGTGGCTTCCGTCTACGCCATGCCCGCGCTCGACTTCGTAGGCGAACTCCACGTCGGCGGGGAGATTCTCGACGCTCGAATAGTGGAATTCATGGGCGCGTATCCGGGTCGCAGACGACGACGAAGGATCCGCCCAGGGACTGCGGCCCGTCTCACGCAGGTGCACGTACCCTCGCCCGACAGGGCGCGAATGCATGACGATATCGGCCGGAACGGCGCCGACCATCTCGGCGCGACGGCCGTTCCATTCGACGCCGCGGGAAAGGTACATGAGCCCGCCGCATTCGGCGTAAGTCGGGAGACCGGCTTCGATCGCCGCGCGCAGTTCGGCGCGCAGCTCGACGTTACTGGAGAGCGCCTCCATGTGCATTTCAGGGAACCCGCCGCCGATAAACAGCCCATCGATGGGCGGGAGCCGTCGGTCGTGCATCGCGTCGAAAGTGACCAGCTCGGCCCCGGCCTGACGCAACGCATCCAGGTCTCCCGGATAGTAAAACCCGAACGCCGCGTCGCGCGCCACCCCGATCCGGACGACCCCGGCAACCTGCTCGCTGCGCGAATCCCTGACGGATACGGCAACCGGCGGAAGCTGCACTGCACCACGTGCCACTGCCAGCAAGGCATCAAGGTCTACCTGCGAGGCGACCAACTCTGCGATCTCGCGCACCCGCCCTGTCGCTGCAGCGGCATCGGGCTCATTGCTTGGCACAAGACCCTGATGACGCTCGAGGATGGTGAGGCGTTCATCGTGCTGCACGGCACCGAGCACCGGCACACCTGTGTAGTGATTGATCACGGCGCGCAGCTTGGCCTCGTGCCGGGAACCACCCAGCTGATTTAGGATGATGCCTGCGATGTGGACATTTTTATCGAACGCCTGATAGCCCAGGATCAGCGGCGCAATGCCACGCGTCATGCCGCGGGCATCGAGCACGAGAACCACCGGCGTGCGCAGGAGCACGGCAAGCGCCGCGTTGCTGTTACTGCCGTCGAGGTCGAGCCCGTCGTACAGCCCTTTGTTTCCTTCCACGATCCCGAGCGAAGCACCCGACATGCGCCGCGCAAACTCTGCGCGAAGCTCGTCCCCCCCGCTCAGGTATGCGTCAAGATTGAAGCATGGCCTTCCGGAAGCGAGACCCAGCCAAAGGGGGTCGATGTAGTCCGGCCCCTTCTTGAAAGGCTGCACAACTTCGCCACGCGCCCGAAACGCGGCACACAACCCGATGCACAACGTTGTCTTTCCCGAGGACTTGTGTGCGGCAGAAACAAACAGGCGGTTCACGAGGCGGAGGTTTTCATTTCGGGGTCTGCCGGGATCTGCGGAAGAAAGGGCAGCACCCTGAGAGCAACAAGGGTAAGCGCCAGAGCCAGTGCCGTACCGCCTGCGCCAAGCAGTATCTCCGGCAGGCTCGGCGTATACGCGGCAACCACCCCGTCGAAGAAACTGCTGGTCACCTCCTTGTCCGCAAACATGGCCTGCGGATATGCCTGCCCTCCGATGATGAGGACATAGAGCTGCGCCAATCCGCCCGCGATGACACAAGCCGCGGCCAGCGCGCTGCGCGAGCGGCTCGAACGAGGAGCGAAAATCAGCGCAAGCGGAACGAAGCCCCCGATCACGATCTGGCCGATCCAGAAGAGCGCCGTGTACACGCCGCCGGACAGGAGGATGAAGCGCTCGACCTCGTGCTGGCGCGTGACGTAGAGGTTGGTCAGGTGGTAGACCAGCACAAAATACAGGACAGCGGCCACAAACACACCCAGCAGATTCCCGAGCCGTTTCATCAGCAGGTCGCCCAGCGGGAGTCCCGCTGTTCTGCAAGCGCCCATCAGCACCAGCATGAAGACCGCCAGCCCGAAGGAAAACGACATGACGATGAACTGGGGCGCCATCAAGGCACTGTTGTAGTGTTCGCGTGCGACGAGAAACCCGAAAATGGACCCTGTCCCGGTGGTCAGTACCAGGCGCCAGAACAACGCGAACAGACCCGCCTTCCCGGTATGGACGTTCATACGCCGCTCGAACATGGTCCACAAGTAAAGCGCGACGACTGCAAAGAACCCGGTGTAGAGAACAATATTCCAGGCGAACACCGATTTGAAGTTGTAGTTCGTCATCGCGACGATCAGTCGGTCAGGACGCCCCAGATCGAGCACCAGGACCGACAGTCCGCCCGCGAGCAGGGTCATCGCCAGCAATCCGGAAAGCCGGGTCAGCGGCTTATAGATCTCCCTGCCGAACACCGAGGCAATCGAGGCCACGTTGAGGGCCCCGGAAGCAGCCACGATCAAGAACACTGCGAACACGTGCGGCATACCCCATACGATCCGGTTGCTCATCCCGGTGACGTAGTGGCCGTTGTGTTCCATGGTCCAGGCAGCCCCGAGGCCGGCGAGCACCACCGCCACGAGCACGCCCAACACGGCATAGAAGCCCCGGCGCCCCTCGATCTGACGGAATTGCGTACGCGCCATCGCTACAGCCCCTGGTAGCGCACGCCGGTATTAAGGGCGAGATCAGCGCGCACCTGGGTCGAGGGCTCGCTGTGCAGGCGGCGATAAATCTCCGCGGACGGATCGTTCAGGTCTCCGAACAGCATTGCCTTCCCGCCATCGCGATTGCACGCTTCCACGCACGCCGGGCCCTCACCCTTGTCCACCCGGTGCACGCACAGCGTGCAGGACTCGACCGTGCCCTTGCCGCGCGGAACGTCCGGCTTCTGACCGGTGACGGTTTCGTGGATGAAGGAGCGGGCGCCATACGGGCAGGCCATCACGCAGTAGCGGCAACCGATGCAAGTGTGCCTGTCGACCAGGACGATACCGTCGTCGCGCTTGAACGAGGCCCCCGTCGGGCATACGTCCACGCAGGGCGGCTCCTCGCAGTGCTGGCACATCATAGGCAGCGTCTGCGCCACGCCGGTGCGCTTGTCGCGCAGCCCGACTTTACGGATCCACTGTGAATCAGTCTCGGGACGGCCGTTGCCGGTGATCCCGTTTTCGTCGCTGCAGGCGGTAACGCAATCGTCGCAGTCGACGCACTTGGTGATGTCGATCAGCAAACCCCAGCGCCTGAGGGCCGATGCCGCCTCCTCCGGGGAGCGCGCCTGCGCAAGCTCGATCAAGTTGATGACTGGTGCCAATGCCGCACCGGCAGTGGCTGCAGCGCCCCACGCCAGGAATTCGCGCCGACCCAGGCTCATTGCCGCGCCCCCGCGGATCTAGCCTGCCGCCTCGAGCTGTGGCATTCAAAGCAGTCGATCTTGACCGCGGCGTAGGCGTGGCAGCTCGAACAGAAACCTTCCGTCCCCAGAACGCTTCCCGTCTCCCTCGAAGCATGGCACTCGACGCAGTTCTTCAGGCTGAACCGCGGCTCCCGCAGGCCTTGCCTTACCGTCCTGTCGCGCTGGTGATACAGCATCTTCATGTGGTCCCGGCGCATCTCCTGGGTCGGTGCAACGCAGGCCCTGTCGCCGGTCTTGGATTCAGGGGTCTGATATGCAGGCACGGGAACCCGCCCGGCAAGCTTGTCTGCCGCTTGCGCAACCCCGGTCGCAGTCAAAAGAAGGGCCAATGCGAGGGCGACGATACGCTTCATCCGCTTGCCGCTCAGTGGTCGCCCATGCCCATCTTGATATAACCCGTAGGACAGACATCAGCGCAGATGTGGCAGCCGATGCACAGGTCGTAGTCAGTGTAGACATAGCGGCCCATCGTCGACTCCGATTTTGGCGTCCGCTTTACTGCGTTCTGCGGGCAATAAATGACGCAGTTGTCGCACTCGAAGCACATCCCGCAGCTCATGCAGCGCTTCGCTTCTTCCACGGCCTGCTTGTCGTCGAGCCCCACCATGCGCTCCGCAAAGTGGCCGAGCACTTCCTCCGCCGATGGCCCGATCTCCGTCCGCTTGACCCGGTCCTGGTGCGGAAAGTGGCCGAGAAACAATTCGCTGGACTGACAGACTTCCGCAGCGCCGCGATCCTCATAGTTGTGGACCGCAAACCCGCCAACGCCCTTGCCGGCCAGCGCGGTCCCACGTACCCCCCTGTCGACATCGCGCAGATCCGGCGTGGCATCCGGCTGGAAAGCCTTGGGCTCGAGGTTCACTTCGCGCAGCTTGTCGAGCAGGCTGAAGTGATGCACATCGACCTTGGGGCGCTTCACCATCTCCTTATCGCCGAGATACCGGTCGATGCTGTCAGCGGCAATCGACCCCTGCCCGATCACGGTGGTCAGCAGATGCGGTCGGATGATGTCACCGCAGGCGAACAGGCCTTCCCGCTTCGGCACCTGGTAGAACTTGTCCGCTGCGATCAGGCCCTTGCCGTTGTCCAGCGACTCCATGCCCTGCAGGTCGCCGGACTGTCCGATCGCAGACACAATCAGATCGGCCTCCAGATCGAATTCCGTGCCCGGTTTCTCCACAGGCTTGCCGCTGGAGTAGTCGAGCTCGATGACGCGCAACGCCGTTGCACGCCCGGTTTTTTCGTCGAGAATCACCTTGACCGGCAGAAGGCTGCCGCGAATCTTCACGCCCTCGCGCTGCGCATCCTCGATCTCGTGCTTTGCCGCGTTCATCTGTTCGACCGGCTGCATCGAAATCAGCATCGCGTCGGCCCCCTTGCGCGCGGCCATCGCCGAAACGTCGTGCGCCGTATGGCCCATGATGACGAACTCTGGCCGGTCTGCTTCCTGCAAGTCGGTCACATAACCGAGCCGGCGCGCCACGGAGACCACATCGACCGAAGTATCTCCGCCACCGACGACGACCACACGGCCCGCGACAGACTTCAGGCGACCCTGGTTGAATGCTTCGAGGAAAGCCACCCCGCTGATGCAGTTGGGCGCATCTGCACCGGGCACGGGAAGGGCGCGTCCCGCCTTGCAACCGATCGTGAGCAGCACCGCATCGAAATCGCGTTCGAGATCCTCCAACTGCACCTGCTTGCCGACGCGCGTATTCAGGCGCACCTCCACGCCCATGGCGGTGATGCGGTCGATTTCTCCGTCCAGGTGCTTGCGCGGCAGGCGGTAACCCGGCACGCCGTACTTCGCCATGCCGCCCAGTTCGGCATGGTCGTCAAATAGCGTGACCGCATGCCCCTTGCGGCGCAGTTGATAGGCGGCAGACAACCCCGCCGGTCCACCGCCAACGATTGCCACCCGCTTGCCGGATTCCGGGCCGGCCTGGAAGGTGAAGTTCTGCTCCAGCGCGTAGTCGCCGATGTACTGCTCGACCGCGTTGATGCCGACATACTCCTCGACACTGTTGCGGTTGCAGCCGGTCTGACAGGGCGCCGGGCAGACGCGCCCCATCATCGAGGGGAAAGGATTGCCGGCCGTCGATCTGCGGAACGCGTATTCCTGCATGGTCGTGCCCTTGGGCGGCTTTTCCACGCCGCGCACGATGTTTAGCCAGCCGCGAATGTCTTCGCCGGAGGGGCAACTCGCCTGGCAGGGAGGCGTCTTATGAACATAGGTTGGGCACTTGTCGGTCGTATCCGCGGAGAAGATCTGTTCCTGGAAAGAGCCCCATTCGTGGTCTCCGTCCTTGAACTTCCGGAATGTGTGCCCGCTCTTGGCTGCGGGCTTGCTCGCTGGCGCTGACATGGTTATCTCCGCTGAGTCCGCTGATTTCGCAAATTCCAAATAATCCGGTTCAATTTCGTGGTCCGAGAACGATCGCCTTGCTCACCAGTCCGTGAACGCTGCCGATCATGTCCATGGGATGCTTGTAGTAGGGCAGCACCTTGGTGAACTGGCTCTTGCAGATGGCGCAGATCGCGGCCATGTAGTTCACCCCGTGCTCCTCGACAACGGTCTGCAGGGCCTGCATGCGCGGCAGCGCGCCCTTGACGCGCAACTCGACCAGGTCGTCGGTCAGCAGGCCGCCACCGCCGCCGCAGCAGAAGGTGGTCTCGCCGATGGTCTCGGGCGCCATGTCGACGAACTTGTTTACGCTGGCCCGGATGATCGCGCGCGGGATGCTGAACTGGCCCCCGGGAACGTCGCCCATGCGCGACCCGCGCGACACGTTGCACGAATCGTGGAATGTCACGACCTTGTCGTCGTTGGCGCTCCTGTCGAGCGTCAGTGCACCGCGCTGGATCAGGTCGTAGGTCAATTCGCAGATGTGCTGCGGCGCCGGATAGCGGGGATCGAGGAAGTCGAACGGCCCGATCAGCGTGTTCCAGAAACTGTAGGCCACCCGCCATGCATGGCCGCATTCG
>JBBQVP010000190.1:0-8196 GCA_038211455.1 Burkholderiales bacterium | reverse complement strand
TTTGCCGGGATCAGTATGAAATCGTAGTGCGCCGAATATCCGCCCGAAGCGGATTTCTTGAAGTCCACGACAAGCGATTCCTTTACGCCGAACACAGCATCGGAATCGAGGTACTTGTCGCCGCGCACAAACAGGTGCGTGACTAGGGTGTCATACCCTGGCGCGGTGAACATCGTGTGCAGGTGGCCGGGGCGCATCGGGTGACGTTCGGTGGCCACCAGCATGCGCCCCACCGGACCGTCGTGTGGCACCGGGTAGCTCACCGGAAACACGCACTTGAAATGAAACTTTCCCTCGACGTCGGAACGAAAGCGCGCGCGCAGATTCGTACCCTCGGTCTTTTGCACGTCGTAATAGCCATCCCCGCCCGCCTCCCATACATCGATGACCGCCCCGACGACCGGTTTTCCGTCGAGGCCTTTGACGCTGCCCGTCACCGAGCACGGCTCTCCTGGGGTGCCGGGTTTGGCGATGTTGGCCCCGAGCGCCATCTCCGGGGCATCCTTGACGAAAAACGGGCCAAAGACCGTGGTCTCGGTCGCACCTTCCGACTTTCCATGGTTGATAAAGTCGACCAGCATCGACACTCCGAGCGTATCGGACATCAGGATGAACTCCTGACGCGAATCGGTACACCAGTGGCCAGTCTCGGTCAGGAATTCGATCCCGGCCTGCCACTCTTGCTCGGTCGGGCGTGCCTCGCGCACGAAGCCATGCAGATGCTTCACAAGGCTCGTCATGACCTCCTTCAAGCGCGGATTCGGCGTGTTTTCCATGCGCCGCAGCACCTCAGCGGTGAGCGAGTGTTCGCTGAAATTTCGTATCGTCATCTGCCCTCTCCCCCGACTATGCGGCACTCCCGGGCAACAACCCGAGTTCGCCGAGTATGCGCTGCCCGGACGCAAGCAGCTGGCTTTTGCGCAGCGCGAGCTGCGAGTACAGAAGCTTTCCATGCCGCTTCCTGAATTCACCTGCGATCAGAACGGAATCGACGTTGGCAATGCTCGCCTGCATGACCAGACTGGTCACCGGGTCGTGGACCGGCCACATGTTCAGATCGTCGGAACGCACCAGGATGATGTCCGCCTGCTTCCCCGGCGTCAGCGAACCGATCCGATCCGCCATCTTCAGCATCCGCGCGCCTTCGATCGTGATCCATTCCAGCGCTTCGCGGCAGTGGATGGTCGACGTCGGCGGAAGCTGCCCGGTGCGTGCGCGCGAGTCCGCATTATCAGCGGCACGCTGGGTGGCCAGCGCCATGCGGGCCACGGAGAACATGTCCCCGCTCACGCCCGATTCCAGGTCCACGCCGAGCGAGGGCTTCGCGCCGAGTTTGCGCAGCCGGCCGGTGATCGCAAACCCGTGGCCCTGTGTCATCTCGGTTTCCGGGGTCAGCGAAAACGTCACACCGCGCTCCAGCATGAACCCAAGCTGCATGTCGGTGAGCGTCTGGCCGTGCACGATATTGTTGTTGTCGCTGAGCAGTCCTTCAGCGGCGAGCCTGTCCCAGCCGTCCGGGGTGCGCGCCTCGCCTCCCGCGCAATGCATACTCGCAATCAGGCCGAACTCCCGCGCAAGGCGGAAATCCTCCTGCGCCACCTCGTAGGTCGAATAGTGCGGCCCGAGGATGGCCATTCCAAGTGTGACCAGCCCGCCGTTGGACGGGAGCCGTCGCATCAGGCGTTCGATTTCCGAGCGCGGATGCGACACCTCCCAGAACGGCTTCTGTCCCGGCTTCGGGTCGGGCTTGGGGGAGCCGTGGAAGAACCCCGCGCGGATGCCAGATTCGGTCAGGCCGTCGATTGCGCGGTCGGTATGCCCGGGCGTGGGATTGTTGTGACACCAATCTACCAGGGTGGTGGCGCCGCAGTTGATCTGGTTCAGCCCGCCCACGAGGCTGGCGATGTAGATGTCCTCAGGAGAGAATTTCGTCGCCAGTCCGGCGTGAACGTGGCGGAAGTACTCGAGGATGGTCCAGTTGCCGGCGATGCCTCGCAGTCCGGTCTGCCAGGTGTGCTGGTGCGCATTCACCAGGCCGGGCAGCACGATGCACCCCGAGGCATCGACCAGTTCCGCCTGGGGCGCATAAATGGCCGGCGCCACGGTGGAAATGCGGTCGCCCTCGATCAGCACGTCGCCGCGTCCGAGGACACCGATCCCGGGATCCATGCTGATCACAGTACCGCCGCGTACAAGTTTCTGCGCCATGTCTCGGCTTTCCGTGGCGGCCCGCCGCTCGCTACGTCCCGAGCCCGTCGCCGACCTTAACGTTCTCGCTCTTGAGGCTCATCCCCGCAGCCTTGGCGAGTTCAAGCAGCAGCACAGAGAAATCGACATTCTCGTAGCCGCGCCCGACAGTGTTCTGCACGCATTCCCGCGTCGTCGCGGCAGTCGGCATCTGCACGCCGAACTTGCGCGCCGCCGCCATGCCGAGATCCATGTCCTTCAGCAACAGCTTCGGCGTGAAGGTCACACTGAAATCCAGGTTCACCAGGGCCGGGGTCTTGTACCGCGTGTACATCGAGCCAAGCACGCTGTTGTTGATCGAATCGAGGAAAACGTGACGCGGGATCCCCGCCTTCTCCGCAAGGATCGTGATCTCGCACAGGGACTGGATGATCACGCCAAACATGGTGTTGTGCGCGATCTTCCAGACACGCGCGAGTTCGCCCTCTCCCACATAGGTCACACCCCGGCCGAACATCCGGAGGTAGCGCTCGGCGAGGCTGAACAACTTCTTCGGTCCGGACGCCACGACCCAGAGCAGGCCCGCCTTGGCCACCTTCCCGTTGCCAGACACAGGCGCGCAGAGGTACCCAACACCAAGCGCTTCGCAGCGCGCCCTGACCTCTGCCGAGCCGTCATCCGAAATCGACGAGCAATCGACCACCAGCTTCGGGCGCCTCCTGCCGCTTAGCAGGCCGCCCTTGTCGAACAGTACCTGCTTGAGGTCCGCAGTCGTGGAGACCATGGTAAAGACGATGTCGCAGCCGGAAAGATCGGCGATCCGCTTCGCCACCTTCGCGCCATGCTTGGCTAGAGGCTCGGCCTTGGCCTGTGTGCGGTTCCACACCGTCACGTCGCAACCCCCGGCAAGCAGGCGCGATGCCATCGCATATCCCATGCGCCCCATGCCGATCCAGCCGATGCGATGCGCTGTTCCTACCGCCTTCTTCGATCCCGCCCCGCGTGCTGCCTTGACTGCCATTGCGACCCTCTGGCGATATGAGATATTGGAGCGCGGAATGCTACCATTCCCCGAAATCTGCACGCCGCTTGGTCCGCAGTGAAGAACTCTCCCCGATGAATGCACAACCCGACACGATCGTGTGGCAATGAATATCCTTTTTCTGTCGAAGGTCGAGAAACCGGAGCGCTGGATACCCGCGCTAGCCCAGCTACTGCCTCATGACCAGTTCTTTACCGAGGAGAAATTTGATCCTGCGGCAATCGACGTTGTGTTGGTCGGCAGTCCGCCGCCTGGGATCGTCGGCAGGCTGGGGAAGCTGAAGTTGGTGCAATCGCTGTGGATGGGCGTGGACGGACTGCTCGCCGACGCCAGCTTCCCGCGCGGCATCCCGCTTGCGCGCCTGATCGACCCGGGCATGGTGGCCGCGATGGTGGAAAGCGTTACGGCGCATGTGCTGGACTACCACAGGCATCACTACGTGTACCGGGCGCAGAAGACCAAAAAGAAGTGGCATCGTCTGCCGCAGTACATGGCATCCGATCGCACGGTCGGAATCCTGGGCATGGGCGAGCTCGGATCCGCCGTGGCGAGCAGGCTTCTGGACTTCGGATTCAACATTGCCGGATGGAAGCGGCGTCCTGCGCAGTTACCGGGAATCGACTGCTATAGCGGCAGCAGCGGTATGACAGAACTGCTCAGCCGCAGCCAGATCGTCGTCAGTCTGCTCCCGCTGACGCCGGAGACTCGCGGCATCCTGGATGCTGCTGCACTTGCACGCATGCCCCGGGGAGGATGCGTCATCAACGTGGCGCGCGGGCCACAGATCGTGAATGCAGACCTGCTTGCCGCGCTCGACGCTGGACAACTCGCCCACGCCTACCTCGACGTATTTGAGACGGAACCGCTTCCGTCCGATTCGCCTCTGTGGGCGCACCCCGGCATCTCGATCACGCCGCACACCGCCGCGCTGACCGAACCACGCACGGCGATCGCTGAAATCGTCGCCAACATCGAGAGAATCCGGTCCGGCCAGCCTGCGCGGCACCTGGTCGATTTCAGCGCCGGTTACTAATGGCCGGGTCTGCGGGAGGGAGCGCCGCCCTTCCTAACGCGCCAGATAGCCCGAGTCGACCGGCAGCGTGACGCCAGTGATGCAGCGCGCTGCCGGGCTGGCGAGAAACAGTATCGCCGCAGCAATATCGCCGACATCGGGAAGCACGCCAAGCGGGGTGTGCGCCTCGACTTTGGCGAGCACCTCGGGATTTGAAAAGATCGGCACGGTCAGATCGGTCTTGACGAAGGTCGGGGCAACCGCGTTTACGCGAATCCCATCGGCCGCCCACTCCAGCGCCAGCGCGCGCGTCAGATTCACGACGCCGCCCTTGGACGCCTGGTAGGACGCATTCGGGAAGATCCCTCCGGAGAAGCCCATGATCGAGGCCAGGTTGATGATTGCGCCGCCTCCCTGCTTCTGCATCGCACGGGCCGCGACCCTTGCGCACAAAAACACGCCGCCCAGGTTGATGTCCATGACCCTGCGCCATTCTTCGATGGTCAGCTCGGTGGCGGGCTTGCGCACCGCCACCCCGGCGTTGTTGACCAGCAGGTCGATGCGCCCGAAGCGCTGCAGGACCTCCGCGAACACCGCCTCCACCGCAGATTCCGAGCTCACGTCGCAGGCCCACCCTGCGGCACGACCGCCGATGCGCATGGCCTCAGAAGATGCCGTCTCGCCATCCGTGTCAAGCAGCGCGACCGAGGCGCCCGCCTCGGCCAGCAGTCGCGCAGTCGCGAGCCCGATGCCACGCGCGGCCCCCGTAACAACGGCCACCTGGCCGGGAATCTCGAAGAGTTTCATATTGTCCGCAGACGATGGTTTGGAGAGCCGCTATCCTAGCAGCACCATGCACGACCTCCTCATCCGCGGTGCCACGCTCTACGACGGCCTCGGCTCGCCCGGCTACCAGACAGACTTGTGCGTAGAGAGCGGCCGCATTGTCGCCATCGGGAAGGCAAGCGGCCCTGCCGGGAAGACGATAGACGCCCACGGCCTGGCTCTGATGCCCGGCATCATTGACACGCACACCCACTATGACGCCCAGCTCACCTGGGACCCGTACGCATCGCCCTCGCCTGCGCTGGGCGTGACAACCGCGGTGATCGGCAACTGCGGATTCACCATCGCACCGTGCAGAGCCGCGGACCGCGAACTGGTGATGCAGAACCTCACCCAGGTAGAAGGGATGGGGATCGAAACCTTGCGCGCTGGAATCCGCTGGGATTTCGAAACTTTTCCCGAGTACATGGACCAGCTCGAGCGGCGCGGCGCGGCCCTCAATATTGCCGCCTTCGTAGGCCATTCTTCGCTACGGACATACGTGATGGGTGCGGACGCGCCGCGACGCCCCGCCACTTCTGACGAAATTGCGCGAATGCGAGCGGTCGTGGTGGAAGCCATGCAGGCCGGGGCGGTCGGCTTCGCGACCTCAACCTCGCCGGCCCACAACGGGCATGGCGGTGAGCCGATGCCCTCGCGCCTGGCTGGCGATGACGAATTGCGCGCGCTCGTCACCAGCCTCGCGGATGCCGGACGCGGCGTGTTCATGCTCACGAAGGGCGGACAGAGCACGCCTGCGTTCCTCGAGTCGCTGGCGGCCCAGAGCGGGCGACCGGTCATTGTCGCCGCGCTGCTGCACAACCCGACGAACCCGGCGGTGGTGTTCGACGAGCTTGCGGCAATCGCCGCCGCGAACGCACGCGGCCACCGGATGCTCGGTGCCATTTCATGCTGCCCGCTGTCGTTCGATTTCACGCTGGATTCGCCCTACCCGATCGAGAGCCTCGCCAGCTGGAAGCCGGCATTTGCACTAAAAGGCGCTGCCCGCATGGCCAAGCTGGCTGACCCCGTGTTTCGCCAGTCGATCCGTGACGAGCTCTCGCAGCCCGCTCAGGTGCGCAATTTCAACGGCGAATGGAACCGGGTGCAGGTCGTCGAGACGGCAAGGCCGGAACACGCCGCGTACGAGCAGCGTAGCATCGCGGAACTCGCCGGCGCGGCCGGCAAGGATCCGCTCGATTTCTTTTTCGACCTCGCGCTCGCCGAAGACCTGAAGACGGTGTTCGTCGCGCTGACGCTCAATTCCGACGAAGACGCGGTAGCGCAATTGATCCGTCACCCGCACAGCCTGGTTTCGCTCTCCGACGCAGGGGCACACCTGACTTTCTTCAACGACGCGGGATTCGGCCTGCACCTGCTCGGGCACTGGGTGCGGGAGAAAGGCGTGCTGACCCTGCCGGAAGCAGTCTTTCGTCTGACCGGACAGCCTGCATCTGTGTTTGGGATCCGCGATCGCGGCGCCCTGCGCGAGGGAGGCTGGGCGGACCTGGTGCTTTTCGATCCGGTGACGGTCAATCGCGGGCCGAAGCAACGCGTTCGCGACCTGCCAGCGGGAGGCGCACGACTGACTACGGCCGCCATCGGCGTGCATGGCGTCTGGGTGAACGGCGCGCAGGTTGCTGACGAACATGGCGCGCTCTCGCTGCCCACGCTCCCGGGAAAACTGCTGCGCGATTTTTCCGCTGGCTGAAATGGACGTCCCGGCCGGCTTCAAACCGATTTCACGCACCAGTCCGTTCAACAGCCTGGTCGGGCCGCTTTATACCAAAGGCGGCGGCACGGAGCGCCGGATCGGGCTGCGCGCGGCGGAAAAGCACTGCAATTCGCGCGGCATCGTCCATGGTGGACTGCTGGCGACACTTGCAGACCTGTCGCTAGGCTACACGATCGCCTTCCTCTCCGACCCGCCGAGGAGCGCGGTCACGGTGAGCCTGACGATCGACTACGCGGGAAGCGCCAAAGTCGGAGACTGGATCGAGGTTCGTACCGACGTGCAGAAAAGCAGTGGACGCCTCACGTTTGCCAGCTGTTACATCCATGTCGGCGACACGCGCATCGTACGGGCCAGCGCGGTATTCGCCGCTTCAGGGGAACGCCGGGCAGAAACCTGAACGGCTAGGACCCGAACACCAGCCAGGCGCCTGCAAAAGAGAATGCGACGCCACTCGCTCTGACGGCCCAGGCGCACTCGCGCAACAGTTCCCCGACCATCGCGCCCGAAGCATGCAGCATCGCCGTAGCCAGCAGGAAACCAGCGAAGTAACCCGCCTGGTTCGAAAACTCCGGCATCTCGGCGCCGTGCGCATAGCCGTGGCAAAGCGCAAACGCCGCGGTCAGTGGTACGGCCCAGCGCAGTCCGGCCTTGACCGCGAACGCAAGGAGCATCCCGAGCACGAGCACCGAGGCCGCCATGCCGCCCTCGACAGCTGGAACCAGGCCCGCCGATACGCCGACGGCGGCACCGACCGCCATCGCAAGGACGAACACCCCGGGGAGCAGCAGGATATTGCGCCCACCCGACCGGACGGCCCACAGGCCAACCGCCACCATCGCAAGGAAATGGTCGATGCCCGTGAAAGGATGCATCAGCCCGGCATCGAAGCTGCCGTGCGCCTGCGCGTTCATGTGCGCGTGCACCGCATTGCTCACAACCAGACCAACGACAAGTAGTGCGATTTCGAACATCCGACCCATGATCAGGCTCCCTGGTGAAAAATCCGATTGATGGTCAGCCCCGGTGCGCCTCGCGGCCGGTGTAGCCGACAGAAGATGCAAGAAACGTGCGCAGGCGTCCGACACCGTCAGCAAGCCTTTGCGGGGAAGACGCGAAGCACCAGCGCACATAGCCCTCGCCTTCAGGGCCGAAAGCCGAACCGGGAGCAAGTCCCAGACCGGTCTCGCGCACCAGGCGCTTGCAGAATGCCAGGCTGTCTTCGACGCCGTCGATCCTGAGGAACGCGTACATGGCCCCATCCGGGGGCGCAACCTGCACGCCGGGAATCGCGTTCAGCTCACCGATCAGGAAATCGCGCGCCGCACGGAATCGTGCCACGGTTCGGGCGATCACCGGCTCACCGTCCCTCACCGCGACGATGCCCGCCTGCTGGAT
>JBBQVP010000189.1:0-8278 GCA_038211455.1 Burkholderiales bacterium | reverse complement strand
CTCGTCTATGCGTGGGGCGTGCGGCGCGCGGGACGTGAAGTCCGGGCGCGGCGCCTTGCGAAGCAGATGGCGGAGCGGCTGGCGGCGAGCCAGGAGGCGGCGGCAGGCTGAAATGATGCCCGTTCGTCCAGGCGCGCTCTGCCATCAAGCGCGAGGACGGCGGCAAGAAAGGAGCAGACCGAACGTGTTGTTTCGGCATAAATTGTAAAGATATATTCAGTAAAGTCTATTGCTGGAGTGGCCTGCAAGGAAGTTTGTGTATCGGAACTGGTACATCGCCCTGCGGCGCGTCGAACTGGATCGGGTCGGTGGCCATCGCGCCGGGATCACCCGCGCAAGGTGGATTCAGCGCTTTCGGAGACGGGCTGCAGGCAGAGGTTCTGGTGGTCCCAGCGCCGCAGGTTGGTGGCGGTTAGGTGCACGCCGCCCAGCCATGTGTCAAGGCGGCTTACTGTGCACCAGTCCAGCTCGCCGCGCAGCACTCGCTCGCCTGCGTCGGTGAGCACAATCTCCTGGCTCCCGAACCCGGTGGGGTCGATGGGCGCGGCGTGCTGGCCCGGCACCCTGAACGCCGCCCCGCTCCGGGTTTGGAGCAGCGGCGGTGTGCCGTCGAACAGCGCTTTCATGCAAAGGAAGAATGACCAGTCGCCCATGAAGGCGCGCTCCTCGGTTGCCTGCACTGCCGCGAAAACCTGCCCGGGACTGTGCCTGCCTGCGCGCACTGCCTCGAGCAACTGCGATTCGGTGCGGTTCAGGCCGTTTTCGGTGGACGGGAATTGTTCGAGGTGGCGCAGTACCGCGTCGGCGAGGAAGGGCAGGGCGGAGGTGTCCTCGTCCATCAGCGCCTGCCACGCTTCGGGCTCTGGCGCGCGGAATGCGCGCCAGGCACGCCGTCCAAGTTCGAGCTGCGCGTCGGTGACCGGTGCCCGCGTAGGGAACAGCGCTGCCATCTTCGCCGCCGACAGCCTGCCGAGATACTCGTCAATGCAGATCATGGTTGGCCGGGCGCTTCCCGGGGGCTGTGCGGAAAACCAGTCGAGCAATTGCAGCAGCTGAAGCTGGTCGTAGAGGTCGTGCTCGAACCACAACGTCACTTCGCTGCGTTCCTGGCACGCGACGAGCACGGCGTCGCGCGCGCGAAAATCCTCCGCCGCCGCCTCGAAGCTCGCCCAGCCGCAATCGGCGATGAACCGGGCGCGCACGCGGCTCAGTTCGGCGAGCGCAAGGCTCGCCGGAACCGGCCCCTCGTGCAGCACGTCGCGCCACGGCAGGACCTCGCCGGCGATGCCCGCCTCCTGCAGGATCCCGGCGGCCACGTCGCCATTGGTGATGTGCAGGTGGTCCATTGCGTCTGTCCGGCGCCTCTCAGCGCACCTGGAAGCGTTCGTCGACCGGCACCTGCATCGCCGTCATCATCCGGTTGCCCTCGGTGGCCAGGCCGATGATGTCGAGCATCTCGTTGTACTGCGCCTCGGTCAGCCCCTTCTGGCGCGCGAAGAACGAGTGGCTGTGGATGCAGTACTCGCAGTTGTTCATGATCGAGACCGTCAGGTAGATGAGTTCCTTCATCACCGGGTCGAGCGCGCCCGGCCCCATGACCTCCTTGGCCTTCTCCCAGTTGCGCTTCAGCATCGGCGGGTGGTTGGCCATCGCGCGCCAGGCGTTGTTCACATAGTCGTTGTTGCGTGTTTTGCGGATGTCGTCGAACACCTCCCTGGCCTGCGGGGACGCCTGTTCATCGGTCAGCAGACGGACGGTGGTCATGGTGGACTCCTTGGATGATGGACCGCCAGTGTGCCACGGCCGGGGCCCATGACCGAGGTGCCCGCGCGTCGGGCCGGGGGGCTATTTTACGTGCGCAGGCTGTGTGCCGATGCGTTCGCGCAGTGCGGCCATGTCCTCCGGCGCGCCGCGCAGGATGAAGAAGGTCCCGTCCTCATCGCTGCGCTCTTCCAGCACTTCGCAGCTGGCGTACAACTCGCCACGCAATTGCTGCGCCGACCAGGGGAGGAACAGCTCGGCATTGACCAAGCGCCGGCCGAAGAACGCGAGGATCGTATCGTGCAGCTTCGTAACGTCCTCCTTGTCGACCGCGCTCATTACGATGCATTCGGGAAACTGCGCGCGCAGTGCCTCGGCGCGCTCAAGCTGCGCTTCTTTTTCGCCCACGAGGTCTATCTTGTTAAACACGCGCAGTCGCGGCAGCCTGCCCGCGCCGATTTCCGCGATCACTTCTTCGGTCACTTCGATCTGGCGCTTGTAGCCCGGGTCGCTGGCGTCGATCACGTGGACCAGGAGCGACGCTTCGGCAGCTTCCTCCAGGGTGGACTTGAACGAGGCGACGAGGTCGTGCGGCAGGTTCTTGATGAAGCCCACCGTGTCGCTGACCAGCACGCGCGGTACGCCTTCGGGCACGAGGGTGCGCACGGTGGTGTCCAGAGTGGCGAAGAGCTTGTTGGCGACCAGCACTTCGCTGCCCGTCAACGCGCGCATCAGGGTGGACTTGCCCGCGTTGGTGTAGCCGATCAGTGCGGCGCGCGCGAGGCCCTGGCTTTCCTGGCGCCGGATTCTCTGGGTTTTCCTTTCGAGGTCGAGAGCGATGATTTCGCGTTTCAGTTCGGCGATCCGGTCGCGGATCTTGGCGCGATCCGCTTCGCCCGCGGCTTCGCCCGCGCCGCGGCCGCCCACTCCGCTGCGCTGGCGTCCCTGCGGCCCGGCCAGCTTTGCGGCTTCCCGGAGGCGTGGTGCGAGGTAGCGCAGTCTTGCGATCTCCACCTGTGCCCGCGCGGCGTTGGAGCGCGCGTGGCGGTGGAAGATCTCGAGGATCACCATCGTGCGGTCCATCACGTCGCAGCCGATCTCGTTTTCGAGGTTGCGGGCCTGGGAGGGGGAGATGTCGTGGTCGATCAGGACGAATTCCGCACGGCCGGTGGTGGTGTTGGCGAGGGCCTTGGCGGCTTCGCGCGCGGCGACCGCGCCGTGCCGGGCGATGCGGCGGTCCCCGGTTATTTTCTTGCCCTTTGTGGCAGGCGCCTCCTGCGCGGCACCCTCCGCTTGCTCCGGTTCACCCTGCACAAAGCGCCGCAATTCCTCGCGCTTGCCGGTGCCAAGGTAGGCCGTTGAATCGAAGCTGCTGCGTTTTTGGGTGAACGTGGCCACCACCTCGAAGCCCAGCGTCTTGGCCAGCTCGCGCAGCTCGTCCAGCGAGGCTTCGAGTTCTGCGTCGGTGACCAAGGGGAGTTGTACGGTCGCGACGACGGCGCGCTTAGGGGTGGCTTTGACTTCTTTGGACATTCGGGGAGGGGGATTCTCACGCAGGGCCGAGGCCGAATAGTACGGCCAATCCCGCCACGCGATCGTTACTGGCTAAAGCGTTCCCCGGATTTCATCAGGCATACCTGGCCTGCAGCGGCACGAAGTTCATGGAACCCTCTCACCGGTCGTTTCCTTGGTCTGCACACCGGCTGGCAACACTGGCCCGACAGGAGGTCTAGTCCAGCCCCAACAACACTTTGCGATACAGGCGAGCCGGCTGTCGTCCGTAGCGCGGCAAACAGATCATGCGTTCTTCACCCAACACAAAAAAGGCGATGAGGCTGGTATTGGTGTAGTTCAGGTCTTCGCCCAGGAGATTGTTTGTCCTGCTGTCGATGACCCGGGCGCCGTCGCTGCGTAGCGAGGGGGTAAACCATCTCGCCTGCTGTCCATCGACCGCTTCGACGTGATAGCGACTGCTTGCGGATTCGACCGCAGCGTATTGCAGGCATTCGCCGGGCGGCAGGGTTTGACCTATGCGGTGATATTCCAAACCTCTAAGGCAGTTGGCTCCTTGCGCAGGCCCTACCGAAATGCGGAATATCTTGCCCTTCGGGTCGTGCGTGCCGAACATGAAGCCGAAGACATTTGCCTGATGATTGTTGCCGGGATCCTTGAGTACTTCAATGAAATCCACCTGCCGGTTTCCAACGTCCTCGATCGCCTGGTGCAGATGCAGGCCGTCCTCGCTCACGCCTTCGCCCCGGAATAGAAAGCTTCTCGCACGGACTTTCTCATACACATGCTCGCCAGCCGCTGTGCTGCATAACCGTTTGTGAATAACGCCCGTGGGAAACACGCTCCACACCGGCGCAATGATGAGTACCAGCACGGCAGCCGAAGCGATCGTGTGGCGGATTTTTCGACTCGCGAGAATGTTTAGGGTCAAGCGTTTCGAAAAACTTCCTGAGAACCGGCTTGTCGAAGCGGCATAAGGTGCCATGCCAGGACGCGGCCACCAGCCTTCGTGCCGAATTGAGGCGATTTCGACGTAGAGCAGGATCGCGCCCAGCAGGTACTTCGCCGGCAGGGAAAGGATCCCCGGAAGAAGCAGTGCACCGAACAGCTTGAACACAAAGGCGATCTGGTAGTTAGCGCTCAGGAGCGGGGCAGCGAGCAGTCCCAAAGCTGCGATGGCGAGAGATGCCATGCAGATGCCAAGCAGGTTCGCCGCGGTGCGGTGATAAGAAGCCGGCGGGGACGCTGAACCGAATCTTCGCCAGATCAGTATCCGGCGTACGATCAGGACCGCGACAGCCATACCTGCGATCAGGCTGCCAACAGGCAGAGAGAGCAATGGGAACAATGGAATATGAAGACCCTCGAATAGGGACATCACGCCCGCAAGGTAGAAGAGCGTCACGTTCCGGCCGAGGCCGGATATCGGGATCGGCGTCTCGAGCAGCCGGGCGGCAATGATCCACGAGAAGAGCGCAAGCTGCATCAGAGCCGACGCACTCGCGAGCCAGATTGCGGCCAGATAGATCCGTCTTTCCGTTTTGGTCGAATTGCCCTGCGCGGCTCGGGAATCCAGCTGCCCAGGGTTAGAGTCCAACCGCGCTGCAGGCGGCGCGCCGGTCTTCTCCGGGTCCCCGCGTACCGGGATTGACGGCATTTCTTCAGTGTCGCCAGACGCGAGAATGACAGTCGCGCGCCACGCCTGCTCGATGTCGAGTACCTGCACCGTGCGTCCGGCATGGACACCGGGCGCCCGACTGAACGACAGAGTAAACAGGCGACCCTGGACTGCCGAAAGTGCCACGTAGTAAGGCTCCGGGTCGCCTGAGATACACAGCCTTGCGCGGACCAGGTCGTCGCCATCAGCCCGCATGTCTATTTGAGGCAGATCGTCGACGAAGGAGATTGAGCCGTTTTTGAATCGAAAGAAATTCAAAGCCCGCCCGTCAGCCTCGCGTTGCACAAGATTGTAGGCTTCCAACTGGGACTTCACCGTCGATCTTAGTTCGGCTGGAAGCGCATCCACGAGCGAACACAGCACAGCGTACTCTGCAGCCGTTAGCGTCACGCCATTCCGCAACAACCGGGCGAGCATGCCTCCGAATTTTCGTTTGATGGTCATGTGGACATTGATCTGAGTTCGGCGACAAAACAGGGCGGATTTAAACCGACATAGTCGCGTGCTTGCGCAAGCCGTTTCAATCAGCCGAAAGACTTAGACCTGGATCAGCCCCGGAAATACACAGGCGGTTCCGTCGCGGGGAGGGCCCTACGGAGCCTGAAATTCCCGACTCCGAACGATTCTAGGATGGGTGTCGCCCAAAGCTCACGCTTACGCTTGACGCTTGTCCCAAAAAAAAGGCCCGCCGAAGCGGGCCTTCCGACAGGAGCGTGTCGTGTTCTATTTGCCGAGCGCCAGGTTGACCGCGCGCTTGGCCATGACGCCGATGAGGTGCGCGCGATATTCCGCAGAACCGTGCATGTCGCCGTTGAGCGTATCGGCCTTGATGCTGTCGGCCGGCACGGACGCGGGATCGAATTTTGCCGTCAGAGCCTTCTCGATCGCGGTCGCGCGGAAGACACAGGATGCGGCGCCAGTTACGGCTACGCGCACGCCCGAAGCAGTCTCGGCTACGAACACGCCGACGAGCGCAAACCGCGATGCCGGATTCTTGAACTTGATGTAGCCGGCGCGCTTGGCCGCGGGAAAGGTGACCGAGGTGATCAGTTCGTCGGCCGCAAGCGCGGTCTCGAACAGCCCCTTGAAGAAGTCATCGGCCGCGATTTTCCGCTTGTTGGTGTTGATGGTCGCGCCCAAGGCGAGCACGGCAGCGGGATAGCAGGCCGCCGGATCGCTGTTGGCCAGGGACCCGCCGATGGTCCCCATGCGCCGCACCTGCCGGTCGCCGATGCCGCCGGCGAGGCTCGCTAGCGCAGGAATCATTTTCTTGACGTCCGCATTGGCCTCGACCTCGGCGTGCCGGGTCATGGCGCCGATGGTGATCGACGTTCCCTCGACCTTGATGCCGGTGAGTTCCTTGATCCCGCCGAGGTCGACGATATCGGTCGGTGCGGCAAGCCGCAGTTTCATCGCCTGAACAAGGCTCTGGCCGCCGGCGAGGATTTTCCCCTCTGACAGTTTCCCGGCCATGGAGACCGCGTCGTCCAGCTTGGTGGGGTGGTGGTATTTGAATGCGTGCATTTGATGAGCTCCTTACGCTGCTTTTTTCTGTTTGGCGTTCTGAATGGTTTTCCACACGGTCTGCGGGCTGGCTGGCATGGGGAGATCCCGGATGCCGTAAGGCTGCAGCGCGTCGGTGATCGCGTTCATCAGCGCAGGCGGCGCGCCGATCGCGCCGGCCTCGCCGCAACCCTTCACCCCGAGCGGGTTGTGGGTGCAGGCCGTGACGCGCGTGTCGATCTGGTAAGACGGCACGTCATCCGCCCTCGGCATGGTGTAGTCCATGTACGAGCCGGTGATCAGCTGGCCGCTTTCGGGATCGTACGCGCAGCCTTCGAGCAGCGCCTGGCCGATGCCCTGCGTGAGGCCGCCGTGCACCTGGCCCTCGACGATCATCGGGTTGATGATGTTGCCGAAGTCATCGACTGCGGTGAACTTCTCGATCTTGGTCACGCCGGTGTCCGGGTCGATCTCGACTTCGCACACGTACGAGCCGGCCGGGAAGGTGAAGTTGGTCGGGTCGTAGAACGCGTTTTCGTTGAGGCCGGGCTCGAGCTTGTCCAGCGGGTAGTTGTGCGGCACGTAGGCCGCAAACGCCACTTCACCGATCGTCTTCTGCTTGTCGGTGCCGGCCACCTTGAACACGCCGCTGTCATACTCGATGTCGGTCTCTGCCGCCTCGAGCATGTGCGCCGCGATTTTCTTGCCCTTGGCGATGATCTTGTCGAGCGCCTTGACGATTGCGGTGCCGCCCACCGCGATCGAGCGCGAGCCGTAGGTGCCCATGCCGAACAGGATCTTGTCGGTGTCGCCGTGGACGATGTCGACGCTCTCGATAGGCAGGCCGAGCCGGTCGGCCACGACCTGCGCGAATGTGGTCTCGTGGCCCTGGCCGTGCGAATGAGAACCGGTGAACACGGTTACGCTGCCGGTCGGGTGCATGCGCACCTCGCCCGCTTCGAACAGGCCCGCCCGCGCCCCCAGGGCACCAGCGATGTTCGAGGGCGCAATGCCGCAGGCCTCGATGTACGCCGAGTAACCCAGGCCGCGCAGCTTGCCCTTGGCTTCTGAGGCCTTCTTCCTGGCCGGGTAGCCCGCCACATCGGCCATCTTGACTGCGGCCGACATGGTCGCGTCGTAGTCGCCGATGTCGTACATCAGCGCCACCGGCGTCTGGTAGGGGAAGGTCTTGATGAAGTTGCGCCGGCGGATCTCGACCGGGTCGATCTTCATGTCGCGCGCGGCCTGCTCCACGATGCGCTCGACGACGTAGGTCGCCTCCGGGCGCCCCGCGCCGCGATAGGCGTCGACCGGCACCGTGTTGGTGAACACCGCGGTCACTTCGCAGTGGATCGCCGGCGTGGTGTACTGGCCGGCGAGCAGGGTCGCGTACAGGATGGTCGGCACGCACGATGCGAAGGTCGAAAGGTACGCGCCGACGTTGGCCGTGGTCTTCACGCGCAGGCCCAGGAACTTGCCGTCCTTGTCCATCGCGAGCTCGACCGTGGTCACGTGGTCGCGGCCGTGCGCATCCGACACGAAGGATTCGCTGCGCTCGCAGGTCCACTTCACCGGGCGGTTGATCTGCTTGGAGGCCCAGGTGACGACGACGTCCTCGGCGTAGAGGTAGATCTTCGAGCCGAAGCCGCCGCCGACGTCCGGGGCGACGACGCGCACCTTGTGCTCGGGCAGGCCGAGCACGAACGCGGTCATCAGCAGGCGCTCGACGTGCGGGTTCTGGCTGGCAACGTATAAGGTATAGCTGTCGTCAGCGCGCGAATACATGCCGTTGACCGCGCGCGGCTCGATCGCGTTCGGGATCAG
>JBBQVP010000188.1:0-8284 GCA_038211455.1 Burkholderiales bacterium | reverse complement strand
CAGCCACGCCAGCGCCAGTTGCGCCGGCGTGCAGCCCTTGGCCTTCGCCATCTCGATCAGCGGGCGGATCAGCGCAGCGTTCTTCTCGAAGCTGCCTTCCTGGAAACGCGGGTGGTCGCGGCGGCGGTCCGCTGCCCCAAGCGCGGCCGTGCCGGCGATCTCGCCGGTCAGCATGCCGCGTCCGAGCGGCGAATAGGGCACGAAGCCGACGCCCAGTTCGCGGCAGGTCTTGAGGATGTCGGTTTCGACGAACCGGCACCACAGGGAGTATTCGGTCTGCAGGGCCGCAATCGGATGCACCGCCACCGCGCGGCGCAAGGTCTGCGGGGAGGCTTCCGACATGCCCAGATAACGCACCTTGCCTTGCTCGACCAGGCGCTTCATCGCGCCGATGGTGTCCTCGATCGGAACGCTCGTGTCCACGCGGTGCTGGTAGTACAGGTCGATCACCTCCGCGCCCAGGCGCCCAAGGCTCTTGTTGCAGGCCTCGATCACATACTCCGGCCTGCCGTTGGTCGCGGGCTTGCCCTCGGGCGTGCGCACGTTGCCGAACTTGCTCGCGACAACGGCCTTGGCGCGATAGCCGTCGGCGAACGCACGGCGCAGCAGTTCCTCGTTCTTGCCTTCGCCGTAGGCATCAGCGGTGTCGATGAAATTGGCGCCGGCATCAAGTGCCTCTCGTACCGTGGCCACGGCCTCGGCCTCATCGACCGGGCCATACATGCTGGTCATGGCCATGCAGCCAAGTCCCAGCGCGGACACTTCCAGCGTGCTGCTGCCGAGTTTCCTGAGCTGCATGTGCCTTCCTCCCGATGGTAAAGACTGGTGCGACAGTCGCCGCTCAACGCACGATCGAAAAACCGAGATGGCGCCTCGCCATCGCAGAACTAGGCGGCTTCTTCGCGCCGCAGCGCGGCGGCTTCGCGCTCTTCCTTCCTGGCGAGCGCGAGCTCGCGCAGCACCGCGCCGGGGTCGGCCGGGCGCTTTTCGGCGGCCACGCGCCCGGTGAGCTTCACACCCGGGGCGAGCGTCCCCGCCTGGTAGAGCGCCCAGATTTCCTTGCCGTACTGGCTTGCGAGCAGCGCCGGGGCATAGCGGCCGAAATAGACGGCGAGGTTGCCCACGTCGCGCTCGATCATCGCGCCCGCCGCACTGTTGCCCGCGGCGTCCACGGCCTGCGGCAGGTCGATGATCACCGGCCCGTCGGACGCCACCAGGATGTTGAACTCCGACAGGTCGCCGTGGATCACCCCGGCGCACAGCATCAGCACGACCTGCCCGAGCAGCATTTCGTGGTACTGCAGCGCGGTCGCCTCGTCCAGCTCGACGTCGTTCAGGCGCGGCGCGGCGTTGCCTTCGGCATCGGTCACCAGTTCCATCAGCAGAACCCCTTCGAAACATTGGAAGGGCTGCGGCACGCGCACGCCGGCGGCGGCCAGGCGGTACAGCGCGTCGACCTCGGCGTTCTGCCAGGCCTCCTCCTCCATCTTGCGGCCGTAGCGTGTGCCCTTGCCGCGCGCGCGAGCCTCGCGGCTGTTCTTCACCCTGCGGCCTTCCTGGTAGGCCACCGCCTGGCGGAAATTGCGCTGTTGCGCGTCCTTGTAGACCTTGGCGCAGCGCACTTCCTCGCCGCAGCGGACGACGTAGACGGTGGCCTCCTTGCCGCTCATCAGCTGGCGGGTGACTTCGTCGACCAGGCCCTCGTCGACCAGCGGCTGGATTCTTTTCGGGATCTTCATCCTGCCGAGTGTACCAAGCCCGGCGCAGCCCCCCCCCTTGAGCGGACGCCAACTTTGTGTGCGCCGGCGCACAGATGGGCCCGGGATCCGCGCCCATGCTGCATTTACACGATCCAATCGCCGTGACCAACCAGAGTGGGAGAGATCAACATGAACCGCACCGTACGCAGGGCAGGCAAAACCCCCGCATTCCCGCGCGCCTGGCGCGAAGCCGAATACGACGCGCTGCGTTTCATCGCCGCCGACACCTGCGACGATCGCGTCAGCGACAGCATCTTCGACGCAGACGACGAGCGTGCCGAGGTCGACCTCGCCATCCAGCGCATGGGACGCGACCCGAATTGAGGGTGGGCAGTGAGCCGGTCCCCGCGCAAGTAAGCGCGTTGAATGGGCTGAGCGCGATCCGCGTCCTGCGCGACACCAGGCGAACAATGGCGCGCGTCCTGGCCTGCGCGCTGGTTTGCGCGGCAGTGGTGCCGGCCCGCGCAGACCCGGGCGCCGCACCCTCCGCTTCACCCTCCGCTTCACCCTCCGCTTCACCCGCGGCAACCATGCTCGCCAGCTACCGGACCCTGCAGGGGCAGCAGGGTCGCACCCCGTTCCAACGCCCGCTGAGCCTGACTTCACACGAAGGCGAAAGCGCGGTCTCAGGCGACATCCATGCGGTGATCAACGCGCCCTTCGACGCGGCGGGTGCCGCGCTCGCCAGTCCGCAGGACTGGTGCGGCATCATGATCCTGCACCTCAACACCAAGGCCTGCCGGGTATCCGCCGGACGCCGCGGGACTGTCCTCGACCTGTGGATCGGCCAGAAAGAACGGGAACCACTCGCCGACGCGTCGCGCCTGGCGCTCGCGTTCGGCACCCCCGTACGGACCGCGAATTACATGCGCGTCGCGCTGAGCGCGCCTGAGGGGCCGATGGGGACGCGGGACTACCGCATCCTGCTCGAGGCGATCCCCCTCACCGACGGTCGCACCTTCATCCACCTGGCCTACACCTACGGATACGGCACCTACGGCGCATTCGCCATGCGGGCCTACCTCGCCACCCTGGGCCGCGACAAGGTCGGCTTCACACTGCTTGACCCGGAGCGCAGCGGAAACACCGGGCGCAGCCGCCACATCGGCGGCCCGCGCGGGCTGGTGGAACGCAACACCATGCGCTATTACCTCGCGATCGAGGCGTACCTGGGCGCGTTGTCGGTGCCGCCGCCAGCCAGGTTCGAGAAGCGCATCCGCGACTGGTACGCCGCGGCGGAGCAGTATCCGCTGCAGTTGCACGAGATGGGCGAGGCGGAGTACCTGGACATGAAGCGCGAAACCCGCGCGCTTCGCCTGCCACCGGCCTGACCAGCGCCCGGAATTGGGGGAGACGAAGCCCCCTACCCATTGCGGGTCGTGGGTCATGCGCAGGCGCCTCGCGAGAACTTGACCTCATTGCACAACTCGCAGAAGATATATGGGTTACCGTGTTTCTAAATATGGGTCCCCATATGAAAACCACAGTCGAGATTTCCGACGCCCTTCTCGACGAGGCGAAAAAAGTCGCCGCGCGCGAGGGAACCAGCCTGAGAACGTTGATAGAACAGGGGTTGCGCCACGTTGTGTCCGCGGGCAGACCGCGCCGCGCGTTTCGCTTGAGAAAGGCGAGCTTCAAAGGGCGTGGGCTGACTGATGAAGCAAGCAGCGCCGATTGGCAGAAAATCAGGGAACTCGTCTACAAGGGGCGCGGCGGTTGATCGCAGTCGATACGAACATACTCGTCTACGCGCACCGCGAAGACTCGGAGTGGCATGCGGCAGCGCTCACGCAAGTGGCCCGTCTAGCGGAAGGACGCGGCGCCTGGGCGATCCCGTGGCCGTGCATCCATGAGTTCCTTGCCATCGTAAGTCACCCGAGTGTATTTTCTCCTCCGACACCTTTGGCAGCGGCAATCGAGCAGGTCGACGCCTGGCTGGAATCGCCGCACGTGCAGTTGCTCAGCGAATCGGAACTGCACTGGCCTGCCCTGCGCGCCCAATTGCAGGCTGGAAAGATCGCCGGCGCAAAGGTGCACGACGCACGGATCGCCGCGCTTTGCCTCCAACATGGCGTGAGGCAACTGTGGTCGGCCGATCGCGATTTCGGCCGTTTTCCGGAATTGAAAGTGGCAAACCCGCTCGTTGCCTGATACGTCTCGCGCGTAACGGCTTGCGTTTCGCCCGCCACCGGCCTGATCCTGCCCTCGTCTTGGAACGAACTTCCCGGGTATGTGCGCTGGCGTACAGACACAACTAACATTTGTAGTGTTTACAACCTGAGCACATACTCGCGGCGCGGTCGGCCGGCACGCGAACCTGCAGGGCTGACCGCGCATCCATGGAGGGAGGTCCATGAGAACGCGCCTGGCACTCGTGCTGTGGCTGGCCTGCGCCGTGTGTCACGCGCAGGCGCCGGTCGACGCCCGGCCGCACGCGCTCGCGGCCGCCTACCCTGAATCCGAGTCCGCCGCCGCCTGGCGGGCCCTGGCCTCGAGTTACGTACGCAAAGCGCTCCACGAGCGCAAGGTCGACCGGGATCCTGCGCTGAACGCGCGCGTCGACGGGGTGATGACCCGCGTCGGCGCGGCGCTCGCCAGCCTCGACCGACGCTTCGCGGAGTCGCAATGGAAGGCGATCCTGATCGAGGATTTCGGACACGGCGCCGTGGCGTTTCCGGGCGAGACGGTCCTGGTGGACTCGACCTTCGTGCGCAGCCTTGCTCTGAGCGACGACGAACTGGCCCTGGTGCTGTCGCACGAGGTCGCGCATGTCGTCGCCGGGCACGCCTATCAAAAACTCTCGTTCATGGCCGAGACGCTGGGCCGCGACAGGGCGCCAACCGCGCGCGCTGCGCTACTTGAGTTCCTCGCGCGCGACCAGTGGGCCAGGGCGTTCCGGCCCGTGGCGCGCCTGCAGGAGCGCGAGGCGGACCGGGTCGGCGCCGGCATCCTGAAGGCCTCGGGATACGACGCGCAGCGCGCGTTGGGCCTGTTCGACAAGCTCGCCCGCCGCGAAGATCGCAGCGACGCGGACGACAGCCACGACAGCGCGGCCGCGCGGCGCGCGGCGGTGGAATCGGCGCTGGGTAACGCGACGGGTTCGATGCGTCCCGGATCGTCGCACTGACGCTGGTCAGCGCGCCGGGCGTCTTGCAGCGACTCGCTGCGACTCGCTCAGCAGGGGCCTCTCAGGCCGCCCCGCCCAGCTCCACCAGCTGGGGCACGTAAACTCTAGTCGAGCGCGGGTCGGCGCAAACCGAACCCGGTCGCCATCTCGAACGCATGCGCAAGCTGCAGCACACCGAAGTCGTCCCGGTAACGACCGACGATCTGCAGGCCCACCGGCAGGCCGTCGTTCGTGAATCCTGCGGGCACGGAAATCGCCGGATGGCTGGTGGCCGAGATCCGGGTGCAGGTTTTCATCCAGTCGAAGTAAGTCGCCAACTTGACGCCGTTGATCTCTGAAACATACGGCTGGTCGACCGGGAACGGCGGCACCTGGTTGACCGGCAACAGCAGGAACTCGTAGCGCTCCAGGAACGTGCGCATCGCGTGGAACACCCGGGTGCGCATCAGGTTGGCCTGCGCGATGCGCGCCGCACTCAGTGCAAGGCCCTGCTCGGTATTCCAGGCCACGGTGTCCTTCATGTGCTTGCGCTCGGTCCGCAGGAGTTCGCCGTAACACTCCGCGAATCCCAGCGCGCGCTGCACTTCGAATGCTTCGTCGGCCTCCGACAGGTCGGGCTCGGCCTCCTCGAGCACGCAGCCCAGCGCGGCAAACACGCCGCGCTGGGCCTCGAGCGTCTTCTGCACGCGCGCGTCGACCGGCAGGCCGCCGAGGTCGCGGCTCCATGCAACGCGTACCTTGCGAAAACTGCGCGCGAGCGGCCGGGCAAAGATGCGCCCGGGTTCCGACATCGACACCGGGACGCGCGCATCCGGCCCCGCCATCGCCGAGAGGAGGAACGCGGTGTCCTCAACACTGCGCGCGATCGGGCCGGCCGACCAGAGCGTGTCCCACGCGTTCGGCGCCGGCCAGATCGGCACGCGACCCGGCGTCGGGCGGAATCCCACCACGTTGCAGAAGCTGCCGGGATTGCGCAGCGACGCGCCAAGGTCCGACCCGTCGGCGAACGGCAGCATGCCGGTGGCCACCGCCACCGCTGCGCCGCCGGAAGAACCGCCGCAGGTCATTGTGGTGTTGTACGGATTCAGCGTCGCGCCGAACACCGCGTTGAAGGTCTGTGAGCCGGTGGCGAACTCCGGCGTGTTGGTCTTGCCCAGCGTGATTGCCCCAGCCGCAGAGAGGCGTTCGACCAGGGCGCTATCCTCGGCCGGGACGTGGTCGCGATAAATCGGCGAGCCGTAGGTTGTGCGGATCCCCTTGGTAGGCACGATGTCCTTGTAGGCGATCGGCAGGCCGGCCAGCGGGGTCGCTTGCGCGGAAGGCGCGGTGCGCGCATTGCCAAGCCGCCGATCCAGCGCCCGGGCCTGCCGCAGCGCCTGCTCGGGCAGGAAGGTGACGATGGCGTTCAGCACCGGGTTGACGCGCTCGATCCGGTCGATGAAGGCGCGCATGACTTCGAGGGCCGACACCTTGCGCGTGCGGATCAGGCGAGCGAGCTTCTTCGGGCTGGTGAAGACAAGGTCCGCGTTTTTCATGTTGAAACTTCGGTTGGCACGCGCAGGTGGCAGGCGACGAAGTGTCCCGGCATCACTTCCTGCATCGGTGGTTCCTCGACCTTGCAGCGCGCCTCGGCGTACGGGCAGCGCGTATGGAAGCGGCAGCCCGGCGGCGGGTTGACCGGGCTGGGGACGTCGCCCGCGAGGATGATCCGGTTGCGCGCGGCGTCCGGGTCAGGCACCGGCACAGCCGAGAGCAGGGCTTCGGTATAGGGGTGCTGCGGGCGCGCGAACAGCGAGCGGGTGTCCGTGCACTCCACGATCTTTCCGAGGTACATGACTGCGACGCGATGACTGATGTGCTCGACCACCGCGAGGTCGTGCGCAACGAAAAGGTAAGAAAGCCCGAGCTCCTGCTGCAGGTCCATCAGCAGGTTCACCACCTGCGCCTGCACCGACACGTCGAGCGCCGACACCGGCTCGTCGCAGACGATCAGTTTGGGGTTCGGCGCGAGCGCGCGCGCGATGCCCAGGCGCTGGCGCTGGCCGCCTGAGAATTCGTAGGGATATTTCACCATCTGGTCCGGGCGCAACCCGACCCGGTCGAACAGCCTGGCGACCCGGCCGTGGATCTCGCCCGCGGAGGCGTTCTCGAAATTGCGGATCGGCTCGGCGACGATGTCCATTGCGCGCATGCGCGGGTTCAGCGACGAATACGGGTCCTGGAACACCGCCTGCAGCTCGCGCCGGAACGGGCGCATCTCGGCGGCATTCAGTCCGTCGATACGCCGGCCCAGCCATTCGATCGTGCCGCTGGTCGGGTCGAGCAGGCGCAGGATCGTCTTGCCGGTGGTCGACTTGCCGCAGCCGCTCTCGCCGACCAGGCCGAGCGTTTCACCTTCGGCGATCCAGAAGCTGATGTCGTCGACGGCATGCACCTTCCCGCTCACCCGTGAGAACAAGCCTTTCCTCAGCGGGAAATGCTTGGTGAGCCCGCGCACCTCGAGCAGCACGTCCCTGGGTGCCTTGGACACCGTGGTCGTCATAGGCGTCATGGGCGCAATCATGCCGCCGCCTTGGCCGGAATCCGGTCCGATTCCCAGCAGGCCACGATGTGCCCGGCGGATTTTTCCTCAAGCGGCGGGTACTCGGTGCGGCAGCGCCCGGTTGCGTAGGCGCAGCGCGGCGCGAACACGCAACCGGGGATCTCTTCGCGCATCGAGGGCACGGTGCCGCGGATTTCTTCCAGCCGCTGGCGCTCGCCACTCGCAGCCGCTCCGAGCCGCGGGATCGAATTCAGCAGCCCGAGCGTGTAGGGGTGGCGCGGGTGCTTGAAGAGTTCGCGCACCGGCGCCTCCTCCACCTTGCGGCCGGCGTACATCACCACCACGCGCTGCGCCATTTCGGCCACCACCCCGAGGTCGTGGGTGATCAGCACGATGGCCGCACCGGTCTTGTCCTTCAAGGCGCGCATCAGGTCGAGGATCTGCGCCTGGATGGTCACATCGAGCGCGGTGGTGGGCTCGTCGGCGATCAGCAGCTTGGGGCTGCAGGCGAGCGCCATCGCGATCATCACGCGCTGGCGCATCCCGCCGGAGAGCTGGTGCGGGTACTCCGCGACCCGGCGGTCGGGCTCGGAGATGTTCACCAGCGCAAGCAGTTCGATCGCGCGCGCGCGCGCTTCTGCACGCGTGAGCCCGCGATGCAGCGTCAGTGCCTCGGCGATCTGGCGGCCGATGGTGAGCACCGGGTTCAGCGAGGTCATCGGCTCCTGGAAGATCATTGAGATCTCGTTGCCGCGCACCTTGCGCATCTCGGGTTCGGACAACGCAAGCAGGTCGCGCCCGCCGAAGCGGATGCTGCCGGCCACTGTGCGGCCGGGCGGTGAGGCGATCAGGCGC
>JBBQVP010000187.1:0-8315 GCA_038211455.1 Burkholderiales bacterium | reverse complement strand
GCAGGAAAGTCCGTGAACCGACGGTCAGCGTTTCGTTAGCTCTTTAAGCTGTGATTGCCTATTTCGAAGATTAGACAGGTTCGTCGTAGTGAACGAAATACCGGCTGGAGGCCGGGATCGTAGCGCTCCGCTTCCATGCGGAGCGCGGCGAGGTTCCTTTGGGGTCAGACTCTCTGTGTGCGCTTTCAAGTACTATCGCTACTTCCGGTGAGCGAATTTGACCAGTTGCTTCGGGCCCGGCTACGGCCGGACAGGAGGCGGGTAACAGGTCCCGGATACGGCCGAACTTTGGCCGACTTCTTCGGACCCTGCCTCGCAACACAAAGCAAGCGCCCAATTATATGCAAAATGAACGAGTTAAGTAAAGCTCGGGCGACCCTGCTTGAAGTTGGCGAGGAAAGCGCCGGTCAGCGCATCGACAATTTCCTGATCCGCCACCTCAAGGGAGTGCCCAAAAGCCACGTGTACCGGATCCTTCGCAGCGGCGAGGTGCGGGTGAACAGCGGGCGGATCAAGCAGGACTACCGGCTGAAGGCCTCCGACCAGGTCAGGGTGCCGCCGGTGCGCGTCGCCACGCCCGAGTTCCGGCCTGCCGCGAAGCCCCTGGGCTTGCCGGTCGTGTTCGAGGACGCGGCGCTGATCGTGATCGACAAGCCCTCCGGCATTGCCGTGCATGGTGGCAGCGGGATCAGCTTCGGGGTGATCGAGTCGCTTCGCGCGGAACGGCCAAAGGCGAAGTTTCTGGAACTCGCCCATCGGCTGGACCGGGATACTTCCGGTCTTCTGATGGTCGCGAAAAAGCGCAGCGCGCTGGTCGAACTCCACCGGATGCTGCGCGAGGGCGAGATCCGCAAGGATTATGTTGCAATCGTAAACGGAGCCTGGAAGGGGGGCGTGCGCAGGGTAGAGGTCCCGCTGCACAAGTTCGTTACTTCGGAGGGCGAGCGTCGCGTCAGCGCCCGTGCAGACGGGCAGCACGCAGTGACGATCTTTACGCCGCTCGCGGTCGGGGTGGACGCAGCAAGACTCGAAGCCAGGTTGTTGACTGGGCGTACGCACCAGATAAGGGTACACGCAGCGCATCTCGGTCATCCGATCCTGGGCGATGACAAGTACGGCAATTTCGAGCTGAACCGCAGCCTGGCGAAATCCGGTGTCAAACGGCTGTTCCTGCACGCGCGTCGCTTATCATTGCGCCACCCGCTGACAGGCGAGGCGCTCGAATTCGAGGCCGCCCTGCCGCCAGACATGCAGCGGTTCTGTGACTCGAGATTTCAATGAACCGAACCGAACCCCGCTACGCGCTGATCGTCTTTGATTGGGATGGCACCCTGCTGGACTCGGCCCACGGGATCGCAACCAGCATCCAGGAATCGAGCCGCGAGATGGGTTTGACCGTGCCCTCGAGCGAACAGGCGCGGCATGTGATCGGCCTTGGACTGCAGGACTCGTTGCGCATCGCCGTACCCGACCTGCCGGTTCGGGACTATCCCGCGTTTGTCGAACTGTATCGTAAGCATTTCCGGGCGCGGGAAGCCGACATGGTGCTGTTTCCCGGTGTGCCCGAACTGCTCTCGAAGCTGCGCGAGGCTGGGCATGTACTCGCGGTCGCTACCGGGAAGAGTCGACAGGGGCTGGATCGGGCGTTTGCGGCCACGGGACTGGGCAGTTTGTTTTCGGCCTCCAGATGCGCGGATGAGACTACCCCCAAACCGGATCCGGCGATGTTGCGAGAACTGATGGTCGAACTTGCGCACCCGCCCGAGCGCCTGCTGATGATTGGCGATACTTCGCACGATCTGGACATGGCCGCAAGCGCCGGGGTCGATGCGGTCGGCGTGACCTACGGTGCGCACCCCGAGGCGTCCCTTCGCGCGAGGGGGCCGAAGGGACTCGTTTCGAGCATAGCGGAACTCAGGGCGTGGCTGGTTGTTCACGGGTGATCTGCGCAGCTTCCGAACTTGTCGATGCAGGGCAGGGGGTGCGCTTTGAAATGCGGTTTGGGGGCGAGGCCATCCCGGCATTCGCCGTGCGGCATGAGGGCAAAGTACACGCGTACCTGAACCGCTGTGCTCATATTGCGATGGAACTGGACTGGTTGCCCGGTGCGTTTTTCGATTCGGAGGGGCGCGATTTGATATGCTCGACTCACGGGGCCGTGTATTCCGCATCCAGCGGCAAGTGCCTTGGCGGCCCCTGTACCGGCAGGTCGCTGGTCAAGCTGGCCGTCGAAGAGCGCGACGGCTTCATCTATGCAGAGGATATGACGAATGGCTGACAACGGAGGTCAATGGGAGCGTGACGTCATCGAGAAACTCGCTCTCGCCTCGATCCGGGAGCAGCGCAGTGCGCGCCGCTGGGGCATCTTCTTCAAGCTGCTGACATTCGCCTATATCAGCGCGATCCTGTTTTTCGCCATCGACTGGCGCGGAAAGGCCGAAGGCATTACCGATGGCAAGCACACCGCGCTGGTGGAGATCAGCGGAGCGATCGGCCCTGGCACCGATTCCAGCGCCGAACGCATCAACGCTGCTTTGCAGGCGGCCTTCAAGGATGTGAATACACAGGGTGTGGTGCTGCGGATCAACAGCCCGGGCGGCAGCCCGGTCCAGTCGCAGAACATCTACACGGAAATGCGCCGCCTGCGCGCCAAATATCCCGCCATTCCCTTGTATGTTGTGGTCGAGGACATCTGCGCCTCGGGCGGGTATTTCGTGGCTGCCGGTGCCGACCGGATCTATGTGAACAAATCCAGTCTCGTGGGTTCGATCGGGGTGCGTATGGACGGCTGGGGGGTGACCGGGTTGATGGAGAAGCTCGGTGTCGAACGCAGGCTGCTCACCGCCGGTGAGAACAAGGGGTTTCTCGATCCGTTCCTGCCGGTCGACGAAAAGCAGAAGCTGCATGCGCAGACCATGCTCAACGAGATTCATCAGCAATTCATCAGCGTTGTCCGCGAGGGAAGGGGCAAACGGCTGAAGGAAACCCCCGAGATGTTCAGCGGCCTGATCTGGACCGGTCAGCGGACTGTGGAACTCGGACTGGCCGACGGCTTCGGCAGCCTCGACTATGTCGCCCGCGAGGTCATCAAGGCGGAGGAAATCGTCGACTATTCGCAGAAGGAAAACATCGCCGAGAAATTCGCCAGGCGTCTTGGCGCTGGAGCGGCCAGCGCGCTGGTCGAAGCCGGATTTCGCTACGCACCCGGATTGACCCGCTAGCTGAGCTCAAATCGGGCTGCAGCCGAACTCTTCGAGAAGATCGCAAAGCGCGATCAGGGGCAGCCCGATCAGGGACGTTGGGTCGGTCGTGTCGATCCCTGACAGGAGTGCGATTCCGAGACCCTCGGATTTTGCGCTTCCTGCGCAATCGTAGGGCTGCTCACACGCAAGATAGGCCTCGATTCTGGCCGGGTCCAGGGTGCGAAATCTGACCTGACAGCCCACCAGCCGCGTGGCAATCCGGCCGTCGCGCGCGTCCAGCAGGCTTACCGCGGTATCGAAACGTGCTTCTTTTCCGGACAGCCAGCGCAGTTGGGCGGTCGCGTTCTCGTACGTACCCGGCTTGTCAAGGCGACGCCCTTCGCAGGAGGCAACCTGGTCCGAGCCAATGATCAGCGCTTGCGGATACGCCCCCGCCACGGTCTTTGCTTTGGCCTCCGCAAGACGGATCGCGGTGGCCTCGGGAGGTTCATCCGGGAGGGGGGTTTCGTCCGCGTCAGGGCGAACCCAGTCAAACGAAATCCGGAGCCGGCCGAGGAGTTCCCGGCGGTAGGCTGAACTTGAGGCGAGGACGATCTTGCGTGATTGCGTCATGACTTTGTTTTGACAAGGTTTTTCATGAATGATATCATTTTGGGTTTATGCAGCACCAGACAAGCGTGCATTCTTCGCGGATCGATGGTTTCCTGTTCGCTGAGTCGGCCGGCGTTTTGCGAGGGGTCAGTCCGGTAGCGGATTTCCCGCGGTTGCAGGACATGCTGAGTTCGCCGTTGGGGGACATTGCGTACGAGGTAATAGGAATCCCGAAAAAGGCGGGGAGGCCGGCGCTGCGTGTCAGGTTGTCTGGTCCACTGAGACTGACCTGCCAGCGATGTCTGGGTGTGCTTGAGTTTGCGCTGCAAGTTGACGAAGTGCTGGTGCTTGCGCGCACCGAAGCGGAAATCGAGGCGCAGCCCGTCGATCCGGAAAGTCCGGATCGGATCTTGGGAGGCAAGGAGATGCCAGTTGGCGCGATGCTGGAGGATGAAATACTCCTCGCCGTGCCGTTTGCGCCTCACCACCAGGAATGCTCGGAGGCAGGCGAGGACAGAATTGACGGATCACGCGATTCGCCATTTGCAAATTTGCGCGGGCTGCTCGACCGGGGCGGACGCACGAGGAACTAACGAAAGGAGCTTTACCATGGCAGTTCAGCAAAACAAGAAATCGCCGTCCAAGCGCGGCATGCATCGGGCGCACGATTTTCTTACGAGTCCGTCGCTAGCGGTTGAGCCGACAACGGGCGAGACGCACCTGCGTCATCACATCAGCCCGACGGGCTTTTACCGCGGCAAGAAGGTTGCCAAGGGCAAGGGCGAGTAACTCTCCAGGCCGACCGTCGGCTGCCAGTTTGGCGGTCGCGCGGGATCCAGCATGGACATCAAGGTTGCCGTCGATTGCATGGGGGGCGACCACGGTCCCCTCGTGACCGTACCGGCCGCGCTCAATTTCCAGAAGCGCTTCCCCTCAGTTGACCTGATACTGGTCGGGCTGGCTGACGTGATTGCATCGGAACTCAAGAAATGCAACGCCGCAGAAAACCAGCACCTGCGCGTCCAGCACGCATCCCAGGTGGTGACGATGGACGAGTCCACCGCCACCGCTCTCAGGGTAAAGAAGGACTCGTCGATCCGCGTGGCGGTGAATCTAGTGAAGTCTGGCGAAGCGCACGCCTGCGTCAGCGCGGGCAACACCGGGGCGCTGATGGCGATTTCCCGGTTCGTATTGAAGACGCTCCCCGGAATCGACCGGCCTGCAATCTGCAGTGTGCTGCCCACCATGCGCGGGCGGACCTACGTGCTGGACCTTGGTGCGAACGTCGATTGCGGCCCCGAGAACCTGCTTCAGTTCGGGATCATGGGTGCCAGCCTGGTCGCCGCGGTTGAACGCAATGAAAGCCCTACGGTCGGCTTGCTCAACATCGGCGTCGAGGATATCAAGGGCAACGAACTCGTCAAGCGCGCCGCGGAACTGCTGCGCGAAAGCGGGCTTAATTTTTTCGGCAACGTTGAAGGCAATGACATCTACAAGGGAACGACGGACGTTGTCGTTTGCGACGGATTCGTGGGCAACGTGGCGCTCAAGAGTTCAGAAGGGGTTGCGCAGATGATTGCGGCTTTCCTGGGGGAGGAATTCAAGCGCAACCTCTTTACGAGATTTGCCGCGCTTGTATCCTTGCCCGTGATCAACGCCTTCCGCCGCCGCATGGATCACCGCCGTTATAATGGCGCGAGCCTGCTGGGGCTGAAGGGGATCGTGATAAAAAGCCACGGATCGGCCGACGCCTTTGCCTTCGAACACGCACTCGAGCGAGCGGTCGACGAAGCGCGCAACGGGGTTCTGCAGCGCATCACCGAGCGAATGGCTTCACTGCATCCACCCAAGACCCAAGAATGATCCATTCGCGCATCGCCGGCACCGGCAGTTACCTCCCGCCACGGATCGTCAGGAACGACGAATTTCCGGCGCAACTCGAGACAAGCGATGCCTGGATCCGAGAACGCACCGGCATTGTGCAGCGGCATATAGCGGATGAGTCCCAGGCCGCAAGCGACCTTGCGCTTGAGGCAAGCCGTGCCGCGCTCGACGCAGCCGGAGCGATACCTGCCGACATTGACCTGATCATCGTCGCGACCTCGACACCGGATTACATTTTTCCGAGCACCGCTTGCCTGCTGCAGGCCAAACTCGGTTCGAAGAACTGTGCTGCATTCGACATCCAGGCCGTATGCAGCGGGTTCGTCTACGCTCTCGCGACAGCCGACAAGTTTATCCGGTCCGGTGAGCACAAATGCGCGCTCGTGGTCGGCTCAGAAGTATTCTCGCGAATCCTGGACTGGAACGACCGCGGCACCTGCGTGCTGTTCGGCGACGGCGCGGGGGCCGTAGTGCTGCGCGCGTCAGACACGCCGGGAATCCACGCCAGCGTCCTGCGCGCAGATGGTAGCCACGCAGGCATGCTTTCCGTTCCGGGCAACGTGAATCGTGGACAGATTGTCGGCTCGCCCTTTCTCCAGATGGTGGGCAACCAGGTGTTCAAGTTCGCGGTCAAGGTACTCGACGAAGTGGCGCGCGAGACGCTGAAGGCGGCAGGCGCGACCATCGAGGACGTTGACTGGCTGATACCGCACCAGGCCAACATCCGGATACTGGAAGCGACCGCGCGCAAACTGGGTCTGCCTGCAGAAAAACTCGTCGTCACGGTTGACCATCACGGGAACACCTCTGCAGCATCCGTCCCGCTCGCGCTCGACGAGTACGTCCGGGCCGGAAGGATAGTCCCCGGGCATCGGCTGCTGATGCAGGGCGTCGGTGGAGGCTTTACCTGGGGCGCAGTTTACGCAACCCTCTAGTTCAGGACGGAGTGCAGAGAATGAAACTTGCCATGGTGTTTCCGGGACAGGGCTCGCAGTCGGTCGGTATGTTGAATGCGTATGCCGGATTGCCTGCGATCGATGACGTACGCACGGAGGCGTCCGGCGTGCTCGGGGCCGATTTCGTGAAAATGCTCGACGAAGGTCCGGCTGAAGCACTGGGAATGACGGTGAACACCCAGCCTGCCATGGTGACGGCCGGCGTCGCGGCATTCCGTGCCTGGATCTCGCTCGGCGGCCCGCCTCCGGACGTCGTTGCAGGCCACAGCCTCGGGGAATATTCCGCGCTCGTCGCGGCCGATGCGATCGGCTTTAAGGATTGCCTGCCGCTCGTGCGCCACCGCGCGGAAGCGATGCAGGCGGCTGTCGCAGTAGGCGAAGGCGCGATGGCCGCCATCCTGAACCTGGATGATGCTGGTGTCATGGCGGCTTGCGCCGAGTCGGCTCAGGGTGAGGTCGTGCAGGCTGTCAATTTCAATGCACCAGGGCAGGTGGTAATTGCCGGGAGCAAGAATGCAGTCGCGCGCGCGATGGAGGCCTGCAAGGCACGCGGGGCGCGGCGGGCCATGCAATTACCGGTGAGTGCGCCGTTCCATTCCAGCCTGATGCAGCCGGCGGCCAACGCGTTGCGCGTGTACCTTGACCGAATTGAGATCCGAGCGCCGGGGATTGCCCTCATCAACAACGTGGACGTAGCGGTCGAGTCTGATCCGGTCAGGATCAGGAATGCGCTGGTACGTCAAGCCGCGGCCCCGGTTCGCTGGGTCGAGATCATCGGCAAGATGGCAGCAATGGGCGTCACGCATGTCCTTGAATGCGGCCCGGGAAAAGTGCTCGCCGGCCTGACCAAGCGAATCAATCCTGATCTGCAAGGCTATGCGCTCTCTGATCGCGCCTCCCTGGAACAGGCGCTGGCTGCGGTGCGCGACGCATGAGTGCGCTCGCCGGCAAGATTGCGCTCGTGACGGGCGCGTCGAGGGGAATCGGGCAGTCGATCGCGATGGCGCTCGGACGTGACGGTGCCACCGTTATAGGTACGGCAACCAGCGAGGCGGGCGCTTCCGGGATCACGAACGCCCTCTCTGCTGCCGGGTACAGCGGAGCTGGGATGGTTCTGAATGTGCGAGACGCTGCCTTGTGCGATGCGGTACTTGCTGCGGTGGCCCGGGATTTCGGGGACATCGCGATTCTCGTCAACAACGCTGCCGTGGTGCGCGACAATCTTGGGCTGCGCATGAGGGACGAGGAGTGGGATGACGTGATCGAGACCAATCTTCGCTCTGTATTTCGTCTCTCGCGCGGCGTACTGAGGGGGATGATGAAGGCGCGCTGGGGACGAGTTATCAACATCACCTCGGTTGTCGGAGCCGCAGGCAACCCGGGCCAGATGAACTATGCCGCCGCGAAAGCAGGAGTTGTCGGGATGTCGAAGTCACTGGCGCGTGAAATCGGAAGCCGAAATATCACGGTCAATTGCGTCGCCCCCGGATTCATCGACACGGACATGACACGCGCGCTCAGCGACGAGCAGAGGGCCGCGCTACTTGGGCAGATCCCGCTCGCTCGCCTTGGCGCCCCGGAGGACGTTGCGGCCGCGGTGGCGTTCCTCGCATCCCCAGCCGCCGGGTATATCACAGGATCGGTTCTGCACGTTAACGGTGGAATGTATATGGCCTAGATT